>NZ_JASDCV010000008.1:216335-281101 GCF_030407755.1 Rhodococcus sp. APC 3903 | reverse complement strand
TGTTGGATGCGTTTCCGCTCAATGCTTCGGGGAAGTTGGATCGGAAGTTGTTGCCCGAGCCGGTGTTCGAGGCCGCGGTGTTCCGGGCTCCGGTGACGGAGGTCGAGCGTCTGGTTGCTTCTGTGTTCGAAGAATTGCTCGGTATCGATCGGGTCGGTCTCGATGACGATTTCTTCGAATTGGGCGGAAACTCCCTGATCGCCACGCAGTTGGCAGCGAAGTTGGGCCAAGCGATTTCGGCTGAGGTTCCGCTACGCATGCTATTCACCAGTTCGACTGTGTCGGAGATGTCCGACAAGTTGGTTACCGGTATGCACGTTGGATTTGAACTGGATCTTGATGCGGCACTCGCTGTCACGTTGCCCTTGCGTGCACGCGGATCTGAGCTTCCACTGTTCTGCGTGCACCCAATGGTCGGGCTGGCCTGGCCGTACGCACCTCTCGCCGCGTTCGTCGACAGATCAGTGCCGCTCTACGGGTTGCAGACACCAGCGTTGACCGAGGAGGACTTTTCCGCGACCGCACTGACCGACTACATAGATCGATACGTGTCCGAGATCCGATCAGTGCAACAACAGGGGCCGTACAGACTTCTGGGTTGGTCGTTCGGTGGAGTTGTCGCGCATGGAATCGCGGCAAGGCTCGAAGCCCTCGGCGAGAAGGTGAGTGCCTTGGTGATCTTGGACGGCTCGCCCTTGAGCTTGGATGATGAAGCATTTGCGGCGATGGTCAGACACGAAGTTGCTGGCTTGGGCGTCGTCATTCCGGATGACGAAGACCTTGAGAACCTATCGATCGACTGTGCCAGTGATGTCCTCACTGCAGTGAATGGCGGAGCTATCGGGCTTAATGCCAGCGATATCAGGCGGTTGTTCTCCAGCATCGCGCGAACCGCGGCGCTGACACGTGAGTACGAACCGGACACGTGCACGGGGCCAGTGCTGTTCGTGGGATCCAATGAAACTGAGGCCGATGGGGTCGAACCGTGGCGTTCACTGATCGACGGTGAAATCGATGTTCGTCAGGCAAGCGTGAACCATGTTTCGATGATGACGCCAGAGGGGCTGGAGGAGATCGGCCCGATGATTGCCGCCTCGCTGAATTCCTGACGCTATCTCGGTGGCCGTCGATCCGCGGGCCTGGCTAGGCGTCCTGCCGTCGAGCCAGACCCACGGACGTACATGAAGATACAAAAATAGGCTGGCGGCGCTGGATTTCTCCGCGCCGCCAGCCTACTTCAATCCTGCTGTTGCTTGTTTGACGTGCCTATTCGCAAGGGAGCGACCGGTACTCCGGGTCAAGCGCTGACTTGACGAGATCAAGAGTGTGAGGGTCTCTGACCAACTGTCCGTGGGACGCGGTGTTCCCGGCACAGTTATCTTGAGTCCAGACATTATGGACCACGGCGCCATCACTTGGACTAAGGAAAGTTGCCTCGGGTGGCGTCGAGATTTCGTCGTGAGCCGAAGCGATGACGGTGTACTCGATTCCGGGTTGCGTCTCGGATTCCGCGTTGAGTGCTGTCAAGAATGGTGTGCCGCTGAGTTGTTGGACGCCAGCAGGCCCCCAAATCGCTTGGACGAGTAGATCGCCAGGGAGGCCCATCGCCGACAGTGATCGTGCATTCGCTTGAAGACCACCGAATGTAGTTCCGTGGTTGGTCGCGCCGAGACTGATGAGCGAGTGCACTTTGTTATTCGACGGATCTTCACGAGTTGCTCCGCCGTTGAACTTAAGATACTGGCGAGCAACGACGCCGCCCTGGGAATGACCGACGATGTCCACCTGTGTCGTACCGGTGTGAAATTTCACCGAGTCAACGAACATTGCAAGCTCCTCAGCGGAGCTTGCAATGTCTGTGATTCCCCAATGCACAGCATTGGGATTCAGAATCTCGCGCACACCGCCATAATTCAGCGCAAAGACGCAGTAGCCCAAATCAGCAAGCTGAGGCGCCATAACATCCCAGGTGTCGGTCATGCTCATCCCGGTCCCGTGTACGAGTACCACCGGACGGGGATGTTCGAGACTTGGCTTGCAATCCCAGTCGTTGGCGCCGGCAGGGGAAGGACCCATGCTGGACAATCCGGGCGCGGGTTCCGCCGGGTCTGCTGATGCTGCTGTTGGCATTCCGGCCAGCACCACACAGGCCGACAAAGACGCCAGCGTTGCCAGAGCGAATCGGTTCATTCTTTCCTTGCGTGCTGAATCTGGTTGCTCGCTTTGCTACTTGCTTACAGAATCCGCGTCTCGGGATCAGACCCCGAGGGACTGGGCGATGAACGGCCATGACTTGTGCAAGTCGTCTTGCCAGTAACCCCACGAATGCGTACCCACCGGCCGGAAGTCCACAGTTGCCGGAATATTCAGGTCGGCAAGTCGTCGAGCGAGGTTTCCGGTGCAGATGCTAGTCGCGAATTCGATTGGTCCTCCCACAACAATCTGGTCGAACATCGCGGCTCGGCCATCCTGGATGCGAGGGTTCTCCGGAGTATCATTCGGAAAGCCGGGCAAGCCACTACCCGTGCTGATGTACAGGGGAGTGCCACGCAACTTTTCGGCGTTGACTACCGGGTCGTGTTCGACCCAGCCCGGACCGTCGAATGGGCCCCACATGTTCTGAATGTCGCCAACTCCGCCGATCCATTCAGTGGTCGCCCGTACGAAGGCCTGCCCCATCGGGTCACTCGTCTGTGCACAACCCGAATAGGATGCAACTGACTTGTAGAACCCGGGATACTCGATCGCAAGATTCAGAACAGAGGTCGCAGACATCGAGATAGCTGCAATCGACTGGTCACCGTTGCTGCCGAGTTCCTTGTTCAGCAGTGGAGGAAGCTCCTTGCCTAGGAAGGTGCTCCACATGTTCTTTCCGAGTACGGAATCTTCCTTCTCCCAGTCGGTGTAGTACGACATCAGACCCTTGGCCGGAATCGCAACATTGACGTTCTTATCTGCGAAGAAGTCGACCACATCAGTTTGGCGGTCCCATGTTGCTGTGCCTTCTCCTCCGTCAGCACCGTTGAGAAGGTAAAGAATGGGGCGCGGCTGCGAGTTGTCTGCAGGCAAAATCACCTGAATGGGGACCGACTTGTCCATTGATGCTGCGTAGACATTCACAACGATTTGACGATCATTGACTCGCTCGACAGATTCGATGTACGAACCGTCCGAATCGTCCTGTGCTGCATCTCCCCCGCCTTGGTGTGCAATGGGTGTGGCACCGGCGATGCCCATGCTGCTGGAAACAAGGACGACGCTCGCCGCCATCAGTGCACCTGCGACGGTGCGCCTCCAGGGGGACCGAAATTTTCGAGTCAAGACAACGCCTTTCGGTTGGTTCAACTGTGCTGCCGGAACTGCTCGGCAATCGTGTTTCGTGAGTCTGAGCTACTTGTAATTCGGATGGTCAGCCGTAGACGTTACCGCGCGTACGGATCCACCAGGCAATACCGAGATGGTTATCAATCCGAAGCGGCGCGTCGGTATCCGAGTATCGCTGGATACACGAACACCACGACCATCCCGAACGACCAGGCCAATGTCTTGAGCAGGGGCTCGGCGACGGGCCCCCCCAAGGAGAGGCCTTTCATCGCATCGATTGCCACGGACATTGGTTGCTCGGCAACAACTGGTTGCAGCCACTTCGGATAAGCCATCACCGGAACAAAGCCGGAGTTGAAGAACATCAACAGCGTGCAGGAGATCGACACGATCTCTACAAGCGGGAGATTGTCTGCCACCGTTGCCAGCGCCGTGACCATCATCGCGAAGCCGATGCCGAAAACGATCGGCAATACCAAGAGTGCCACTGCAGCCAGGAGACCCTGGTTGAATCGGAATCCCAACAGATAGCCGACACCAAGGATGACGATGGAGGTGACGAGAACTCGCACTGCTTCGGCGATCATGCGTCCGACCAGACCGGAGGCACGATGCGCAGGGAGAGTCCAGAACCGGCTCAAGAGTCCAGATGCTCGTTCGCCTTTGAGTCCGACTGCGCTCGCAATCGAGCCGAACATGGCGCCAACGAGGATGATCAGCGGGACCGTTCCGAAGATGCTTGATTGGCCCGTCGCTGCTGTAATCGAATTGCCCAGGACGACTCGGAACATCAACAGCATGAACGCTGGGTACACCAGAGCTTGAATGGTGGTTGATGGATCGCGCAGCCACGTGAGCAACAAACGTTTGGCCTGAATCCCGCTGTGCACGACCAGGGCCTTGAAAGAGCTTTCAGGGAGCGCTTTGTCCGGGTAAGGAAAGTTAAACCCCTCGGCGGGGCGGACGGCCGCCATGAAACGATCTGTCGGTTCGCTCATGACCGCCTCATACTTGCCCAGAACGCAAGTGGCGCGAAGAAGACGATCAACCCGATCGTCCACGCAACGACGGGAAACAGGACGCCCCAGGTGACTCCGCCCTGCGCAAGATCACGCATGGCGAAGGAGAACTGCGATACCGGTTGATTGCGCACGAACGGCCGAATCCATTCGGGAAAGCCAGTCTCGGGCGCGAAACCGCAGGACAACATCCCCAGAATCAATTGGGGGAGTGTCAGCGCCTGACTGGTGGCTTGTGGACTTTTCGACAGTGAACCGATTGCATCACCGGCGAAGGACAGGCAAGTGCTGAACGCGAGGGCGATCGCACAAAACAGAACTGCCTGACCCATGCCTGCTGAGAATCGGAAACCGATCAAGTGGCCGAAGGTCAATGCCGCGGCGAGTGAGACTGTCGAACGGACGAAGCCACTCGATTGACGAGACAACAGCGGCACGGGGCCGACTACTGGCATGGTTTTCATGCGGTTACTGAAGCCGGTGATCGACTCGGTCGAGGACATCTGAGCGGCGGAGATCGACGTGAAGGCCATGGCTTGCAGCACGATGATCGGCATCAGAAACTGGGCATAGTTGATGCCCTGAAGTTGCATGACGAACTTCAACGGAAGGTAGAAACCGATCGTGAAGATCAATGGCGCGACTACCGCGATCAGTAGTTCGTAGCGCTTCACCATGGACTTGACGGTGCGTGCCGTCAGCACCCACCACTGATTGATCGCTGACGGATGTGGTCGGCGGTGCTTTCCAACGCTCAATGCCTCGGGGACTGCAATCTTGCTGCGAGTGTCCTCGCGGACAGTCACTTGATCGACCCCGAATTTTGTAGTTGTCGTCACGGTGTCTCACTCACGTGCTGTTCACCTGTGAGTGAAAGGAAGACATCATCGAGTGACGGGCGACGAAGTGCAATGTCTGCAAGCGGAATCCGTGCGTGGTCCAGACGACGCAGTGCTTCAGAGAGCGTTCCTGCGCCGACAGGTGCGGGGATCGCGATCCGCCCGCTCTCTTGTGCCAGATCGAATCTGAAGTCGCGGGGGACCAGATTGCCGAGTGCATGGACCGCGTGAGGCAGCTGTTTGAGATCTGCGGGCACGATCTCGCAGAAGCTTGCGCCGGTTCGAGCCTTCAATTGGTCAGCAGTCCCCTCGGCAATGACCGCGCCTTTGTCGATGACGATGATGTTGTCGCTCAGTAAATCTGCTTCTTCGAGGTACTGAGTTGTCAGGAGCACGGTGATTCCCTGCTCCTTCAGTGATTGAACCAGCGACCAGACGCTCTGCCGACTGCGCGGATCCAAGCCGGTGGTCGGCTCGTCGAGGAAAACGACCTCGGGGCGGACAACCAGGCCACACGCAATATCGATTCGTCGGCGCATACCGCCGGAGTAGTTCCGGACTACTCGGGATCCTGCTTCGACGAGGTCGAATTGAGAGAGCAGGTCGGCAGCGCGCACCTTCGCGGACATTCGGTCGAGCCCCATCAACCTGCCGAACAGTTCGATGTTCTCGCGGCCGGTGAGTGAATCGTCCAGGGCGGCGAACTGCCCGGTCATCATGATGGAGCGTCGAACCTCTGGAGCATTGCGCACGACGTCGTAGCCAGCCACCATCGCGCGTCCGCTGGTGGGGCGAATGAGCGTGGAGAGGACCTTCACCGTCGTTGTTTTGCCTGCGCCGTTGGGACCCAAGATGCCGAGCACCGTCCCACGTGGTGCGGTGAAGTTGATCCCTCGCAGCGCGTGCACGTTCTTGAAGGACTTGTGTACGTCCTCCACTAGTACCGCTGCGTCCGTGGAAAAGGGCATCAACACTCCGCTGTCTGCATTGTCGGAACGGGCACGCGCTCCCGACGGGCGCACAGATGCCTTCTGTCTTCTATCCGTGATCTCCGCTCAGATGTTACCGGAGGGTCAAACCGACACTCGGGCAATCGGACGCCTGAGAGGGGGTATGTGGCTCCTGCCAGCAACTCTCACCTTCGATTTCACCTTGTGGCAAGAATCACAAATACTCTTTGTAACGTAAAGATCTCCTCTAATTGAACGAATGACCAAATGGATTCTTAGCGCATCTACGCAGGTGGGTATTCAGTTGCACGGACCGAAGGTCTTTGATTTGACCGGTGACGAAAGTCCTCCGATTCCTTCCGGTTGGTTCCCTGGGTCCGCTGCTCAATGTCTTGTGGAGAGATTCGCGATACCGTTGGGAAATGGCGAACGCGACGTTGTCGGTGGTTGTTCCGGCTTTTAATGAATCTGAATACATCGAAACGTGCATCGAAGCGCTCATTGCTCAAGATGAGTATGTCGACGAAATCATCGTCGTTGACAATAATTCCTCGGACAACACTTCCGAGTTGATCAAGAAGTATCAAAGTTGTTGTCCCAAGGTTCGGCTTCTCAACGAATCCCGCCCCGGTGTGGTGCATGCAAGAAACAAAGGGTTTGACGCAGCTAGTGGCGAAATTATCGGACGTATCGACGCAGATACGATCGTGGGGGAAGGCTGGGCAGCTGCAGTTCACGAATTCTTCGAATGTCGCGACGATTTCTCGGGCGTAACTGGCCTGACTTATCTTTATGAATCTCCGATCGCCGGCCTTCAGCGCCGATGGACGAATTGGCGACTCGGTCGCGGGGTCCAGGGCGCGGTTCGGCCCGTTGTTGCAGTTCCAGGCAGCAACATGGCGATGCGTCAGTCGGCTTGGTTGGCCGTCAGGGGTGCGGTCAGCGATCGAACCGACATTCACGAGGATATCGATCTATCCCTCTGCATGGCGCATGTTCGTTGCACTGTGGGGCAGATCTCGAGCATGGCCGCAAAGGTTTCGGGTAGACGTGGAGTTAGTTCGCCGCGAGTGTATGCGCGATATAATCGAGCATCAAAGAAAACCCTCGAGCTTCATGGTGTGTCGAATTGGAAGTTAACATTCTTGATTGCAGCGGACAGTGTCCTGCATGCAATCTTGTGGCCTCTTTATCGAATGTATGACAAGAATTCCGGACAACTCTCTTCCCGGTTTCTGGGTCGGAGGCAGCGTGCGCGGGATCTTCCCGTCTTTTCTTGAGTGATCCGTCCGTATTTATTTGCTCAAGCTCTTGTCTAGCTGAATAATCGGGAGTGCCCGATAATTGCGGAATATTACTGGATCGGGTTTGTTGGGGAAATTCTCATTTATTGCACAGGATTAACTGGGAAGGTATTTTTCTCCAGCGATTGATACTTCTGACGTAACTTGCAACTTATGGAGCAAGGACGATATTCCACTGTAGTCCTGCACGAACTGCTCGTTGCGCCGTCCCGATTCGACGTCGTCGAGCATCTTCTGCCCTCGGGGTATGGCTTCGATCTCCATGATTGCTCGCCAAGCGCCGAAGTCGGTTCCACTGAAAGCGCGCATGGCGCCCTCGAAGCCTTCCAATAGATAGCTGCGATCTCCACGATCCAGGGAATCCCAGACCGACACGGCCAGTTCCCCGGCAATCGAGGCATGGCAGTACTCGTCGCGAGCGTGCAACCGGATTGTCGCGCGGTTGATCGACTGCACGCCCGGGTCATCCGAGATCAGGTCGAGGTATGCGGTGATCGACACCTCGGCGACGGTCATGAACGCCAACTGTGTCAGGGCGATCTTGCGAGGCCCCTCGGCGGCGTCGAGGGCTTGCGCCCGCGTGCGGACCGTCAGGACGTCTGGCAGTGCCTTCGACGGAAGCGCCCAGCCCCTGCCTCGACGGGTCGCTGAACTGGCATTGAAGTGCATGAGCGTGTGATATTGCTCGTCGACCATCGCCTGATTGACGGCCACTGCAGCCCAATCTCCGAGTCCGACGCCGAGTCGGTCTTCGGCGAGAACGTCGAAGCCGGGATTGACGACGTACTTCTCGATGTCCATGACGTTCTTGTTGAACGCGATCCATGCCCAGGCTTGCAGGCGTTGCTTCTGCTCGGGACTCAATGCCAGGTAGGTCGGATGCTCCGCGAACGGGAGAAGTGCTTCGGGGTAGTCGGACAACGACGAATCGAAGAGATCGTCCAGTTCCGGCTCCGCCTTCTTCACGGTTGCCCGGCGCGCCCAATTGCTCGCAAGCCGACTGACGATTGCACTCTCGACCGGATCCGAGGCGTCGTACTCGGGGAGGCTGGGCGGACTCACTCCAGGTCTCATCGTTCCCTACTCTCTGTGCCCTTCGGCAATGCGATCGAACAAGCTCTGGCACTCCGCGTTCAATTCGCCGGAGTGATCGTCGAGCGCTGCCTCGGCGGTTTTCATCAGCGTCGTGAAGTCGCCGAGCGTCTCGGCCGCCGTGTCCACCTGTGAGGTGGCATCGAACAGTGCTTTTCGTGTCGCACCTGCATACGGATTGCCCGCTTGTACGTCCCAGTACACCTCCGGTTCGCCGCCGGCTACACGCGCCAGGAGCGCGAGCAAGGTCCGATGTGGGGGAGGGGCTACCGCGAGGAGATCGTCCGCGGAAACTCCGAGTTCGGCCAGGGCAACGCCGAAAGCCAGCACCGACGCGTGTGTCAGAACCTGGGTGGCCGCAGCCAACCGGTCGTGACGATCGGCGTCCATCACCGCGACCGACGCTCCCCACGAGCGCACGACGTCGAGGAATCTGGCGGACTGCGGACCGTCGACGTACGGCACTGCGATGACGGCCCGACCGCGCGGTCCGAGCGACGGACGGAACATGGGGTTGAGTCCGAGGAACTCCCCTTCTCGGCCGGCGTCGGCGATTGCTGCGTCCATCCGCGATTTGACCGACAGTGTGTCCACAACGAGAGCACCGGATGTTCGAAGGCTCGGTAGTGCGGCTAGAGCGACCTGTTCGGGAACCGCGAGCACGATGATGCTCGAGGACTCCACGTGTGCGAGGACCCGGTCACTGGGTTTCGTGATGTCTCCGACGACTACATCTCCGTCAGGATCGCTGCCTGCTGGGTCGACGACGGTGACCGTCGACCCCTCGCCGCGAAGCAGTTCGACGAACATGGATCCGACGGCACCCAGGCCGCCGACAACCGTCGCGGTGCCTGATGCCGGCGTCATGGCTGGATCTACCCGCCGTACTCGAGGACCCGCGAGGACACCGCATCGAGCGCACGGAGCAGCGTGGACGCCTTGACCGTGGTCTCGTCGAATTCTTCTTCCGGATCGGACAACGCTGTGATGGCACCGCCGATTCCGAAGGTCACGCCGCTCTCGGTGCAGACCAGCGACCGGATCACGATCGAGAGGTCCGCGGCGCCACCGAGCGCGAAGTACCCGATCGATCCCGAGTAGACCCCACGTGGGCCTGATTCGAGGCGGTCGATGATCTCCATCGTCCGTACCTTCGGGGCGCCGGTCATCGATCCACCGGGGAACGCGGCACGCACACAGTCCACCGCCGACGACCCCGGACTCAGATGTCCGCGCACCGTCGACACCATTTGGTGAACGGACGAGTACGACTCGATCGCGAACAGCCTCGGAACGTGGACACTTCCCGGAACGCAGACCTTGGTGAGGTCGTTGCGAGTGAGGTCCACGATCATCAGGTTCTCGGCGCGGTCCTTCTCGCTGTCGAGCAGGTCCTGCCGTAGGGCAGCGTCACGCGCTCGGGTGACGCCGCGCGGCCGGGTCCCTTTGATCGGCTTGGACTCGACGTTGCCGTCCGAGTCGACACGAAGGAACCGCTCAGGCGAGGCCGAGACCACCGAGATGCCGGTGAAGTCGAGAAGTGCGCTGTACGGCGTCGGATTGATCGAGCGCAGATACTCGAACGCCTGCTGTGCATCGATCGTCTCGTCGACGCTCGCCATGTTGGTCAGACATACCTCGTAGGACTCACCTGCCCGGATCTCCGAGAGGGCCGTTCCGATCAACGACAGGTACTGATCGCGATCATGCCGAAGGCGAGCCTGCGTCCAGACGGTGTCGCTGATCAGCGGAACCGGGGTGCGTTCCGGAAGGTCCGCGCCGATCCGCGCCAAGGTGTCGACGGTCGATTCGAGCCAATCGTCATAGCCGGCGTCCCGGACTTTCTCGCGCAATCTCAAAACGTGAGTGCGGCCCGCGGTGTGATCGATGACGACGGCGCGATCGGCAAACACCAGAGCGGCATCAGGAGTGGGTGCCGGATGGACTGCCCTTCCTCCGGTCTGTGCTTTCAGTTCGTAGCCGAGGTAGCCCACGTAGCCGAGGTTGAAGTCGAGTTCCGGATGTGAGGGCACGAAGCGTGTCGCGAGTTGTGCGTCCAAGTAATCGAAGAATGGAACTCGAATGTGCTCGTCGGACAGGCCTTTTCGGCTGACAGTCAGTACCTCGGCTTGAACGTCGTACGTGATGAACTCGGCCAGCGGCCCCGACGAATCGCCGAGTATCGAAAAGCGCGCACTCGGCTCTGCGGTTGCCGCGCGGTCCAGCCAGAACGCGTTCGGGCCGTCGGCGAACAGTGCTGCATAGGCCGCCGACGGGTCCACTGCAAAATCGAGAGTCACGTCGTCGACGTCGTAGTTGATCGCCGGCCGCAGGTCGGGTGTTTGCGAAGTCGGTTCGGGTCGGATCACCGAATCCAGAGTGCGTCCGACGGACAGATCGCGGAAGTTCGCGAGCAAATCTATGCCGAACTCGGTACTGATGGACTCCGGATGGAACTGAACGCCCCACATCGGCTTGGTCCGGTGCCGGACACCCATGAGCAGTCCGTCGGACGTCCACGCGGTACGAACGAAGGCGTTCGGCAGATTCTCGACGGTCAACGAGTGGTAGCGAACAGCTCGGAACGGCGACGGAAGTCCGGCAAAGATGCCCGAGCCGTCGTGATCGATCAGCGAAATTCGGCCGTGCATCGGTACGGGCGCAACCACCACGTCCGCGCCGAACAACTCGCACAGGCCCTGGTGGCCGAGACAGACACCGAGAAGTGGGAGAGGCGCTTCTTCGATGAAACGGCGGCTGATTCCGAAATCACGGTCGCGATCCGGCCGGCCGGGACCTGGGGAGATGACCACGTTGTCGTATGACGCGAGATCGATGGAATCCCAATCCGCGTCGTTGCGGACCACGGTCGGCACAACCCCGTTGACCTCGGTCAACAGGGTGAACAGGTTGTAGGTGAACGAGTCGTAATTGTCCACCAGAAGGGTGCGGGAACTCATGTCGATGATCCTGATCTCGGTCCGACGGATTCCCGAACAGTGTCCTCCTCCTCAACAGGTGCGTTGATCACCAGGTCTTCGAGTCGACAGGTCTCGGCAATCATCAGCTCGTACAGGGCGTTGAAGAAGTCGGGGGAGAGGTCGTGTCTACGGGCGAATTCACGCGCCCGCTCCTGCACGAGGCGGACGCGGCCGGGTTGCATCATCGGAACCTCGCGGGAGCGCTTCCACTCGCCGATGCGTAGGCAGAGTTCCAGCCGCTGCCGCACCGTCTCGAGAAGTAGAGCGTCGATGGCGTCGAGGTCGCGCCGGAAGCTGTCCAATCCCTCGGCCTCGTCCGGATACGACGAGGTCTGCGTGCCTGCTTCGGAACTCGTTGTGGTCAAGAACTCTTCCACGAGGCCTCCCGGTGCTCGGCGTGACGCGAGGTCGACAATGTGGTGCCCGGAACGCAACCCACCTCCGGACACCGGCACCCCGACCGACCATCGCCGTTCGGGGAGGTGTTCCACGATCGTCATTCGCCGAAACCTGCGGTGGTGCCTAATTCTGCGAAACCTGTTTGGCGGGCGAATCAGGTTGCGATGCAGGCGGGTTCGTGAGTGCCTACTTGGGGGAGACCCAGGTGGTGATTTCGGCGTGGACTACTTCCTTGCCGCCCCGGTCGAAGATCGAGATGGGAACGAGAAGTTCCGTGCCACTCTCGATCGCCGCGAAGTCCGGCAAAGTCTCGAGTCGGGCGACCGCCCGCAGGCCGGTCTCGGCCTTGGCGAGGTAGTCGACCTTCATGGACTTGGGGATCCAGCGGTGCGAGTTCGGAACCGTCGCTTCGCTCAGCATGCCCATTGCGACCTCCGCGAGATTGCATGCTGCGATCGCGTGAAAGGTGCCGAGATGGTTGTGGACGCCCCACCATTTGGGGGAGCGGACCTCGCACAGGCCCGGTTCCAACTTGGTCACCCGGGGGAGAACGGAGGCGAAGTAGGGCACGCGAATGGACATCGCCGCCGAGAAAACTGCATGTCCGAGGGCGTTGTCCGGCAATTTCTGCCATCCGCGATAGGTGGGGCTGGAAGTAGTCATCGGACTATCTTACTTCTGAGTAAGGTTGTTGTCGCGCAGCTCACTCGGAAAGGCTGGTTCGGGGGAGTTGAGGAATCGGGCCAGGTACGGCATACTGGTCGGGTTGCCTTGTCCGGGACGCGGTCGTTTGCGGCCGTGATCGGGTAAGGGTAAGACGTCACAGACGATCGATCGCAGATCCCGTCAGGGTAATCGGGTCAACGACTGTGACCATGCAAGACATGCAAGACGAGAAGTAATGCAGGACGGAAGCAGTACCTACTTTGTGTTCGACATCGAACACGTCCGGTACGCATCACGCGCCAGATGATCGAAAGATTGTCCGGCGCAGGATGAGTGAGAAGGCGACACGCCCGACCGCGTGTACCGGAGAACAATGACAAACGAACAGCGGCAGCAGATCCTGATCTGATCCGATGCTCGGTTTACCGCTAACACGGTCTTCCGAACTTTCGGACTTGGTCCCGATCGCTTCAGTGTTCGTCGTGTCATCGTCCAGGCAAGGACTGTGCAGACGAGGTAGCTCGAGCCTGACCAGGCGGGCTACGAAACGCGGCAAGAAAAGGACACTAAGCGTGGCGGGACAAAAGATCCGCATCAGGCTCAAGGCCTACGACCACGAGGCGATCGACGCGTCAGCGCGCAAGATCGTCGAGACGGTAACCCGTACGGGTGCCCGCGTCGTTGGACCTGTGCCGTTGCCGACCGAGAAGAACGTATATTGCGTCATCCGCTCGCCGCACAAGTACAAGGACTCGCGCGAGCACTTCGAGATGCGTACTCACAAGCGGCTGATCGACATTCTCGACCCGACGCCGAAGACGGTTGACGCGCTCATGCGCATCGACCTTCCGGCCAGTGTCGACGTGAACATTCAGTGACGGCGGAGACAAAAACAATGACTGATACCAAGATCAAGGGAATCCTGGGCACCAAGCTCGGCATGACCCAGGTCTTCGACGAGAACAACCGGGTTGTCCCGGTCACCGTCGTGAAGGCTGGGCCGAACGTCGTAACCCAGATCCGTACCGAAGAGCGTGACGGCTACAGCGCCGTTCAGCTCGCGTTCGGCGCCATCGACCCGCGCAAGGTGAACAAGCCGACTTCCGGCCAGTTCACCAAGGCTGGTGTGACCCCGCGTCGCCACGTAGTGGAGCTCCGCGTTGCGGACACCTCCGACTACGAGGTCGGCCAGGAGCTCACCGCCGAGGTCTTCGAGGACGGCGCATACGTCGACGTCACCGGAACCAGCAAGGGCAAGGGCTTCGCCGGAACCATGAAGCGTCACGGCTTCAAGGGACAGGGCGCGTCGCACGGTACCCAGGCTGTTCACCGCCGCCCGGGCTCCATCGGTGGCTGTGCAACTCCCGGCCGCGTGTTCAAGGGCATGCGCATGTCCGGACGCATGGGTAGCGACCGCATCACGACGCAGAACCTCTCGGTCCACAAGGTGGATGCCGAGAACGGCCTGCTGCTGATCAAGGGTGCGATCCCCGGCCGCAAGGGCGGCCTCGTGATCGTCAAGAGTGCAGTGAAGGGTGGTGCACGGGCATGACCAGCACCGAGACCAAGTTGACCCTGGACGTCAAGGTCGCCGGCGGCAAGACCAACGGCACCGTCGATCTCCCCGCTGAGATCTTCGACGCTCCGGCCAACATCGCGCTTCTCCATCAGGTTGTCGTCGCGCAGCTCGCAGCTGCTCGTCAGGGAACCCACTCCACCAAGACCCGCGGCGACGTCCGCGGCGGTGGCAAGAAGCCGTACCGCCAGAAGGGCACCGGCCGCGCACGCCAGGGCTCGACTCGCGCACCGCAGTTCGTCGGCGGCGGAACCGTTCACGGCCCGCAGCCGCGTGACTACAGCCAGCGCACCCCCAAGAAGATGAAGGCAGCCGCTCTTCGCGGAGCCCTCTCTGACCGCGCACGCAACGAGCGCATCCACGTCATCACGGAACTGGTTGCAGGGCAGACGCCTTCGACCAAGGGCGCAATCGCGTTCCTCGGTGAGATTTCGGATCGCAAGAAGCTGCTGCTCGTCGTGGGTCGCCAGGATGTAGCCGCTTGGAAGAGCGTGCAGAACCTGGAAGGCGTGCATCCCATTGCACCCGACCAGCTCAACACCTACGACGTGCTCAATGCAGACGATGTCGTGTTCAGCGTCGAGGCACTCAACGCGTTCATCCACGGGCCCGCAGAGAGCGCTCAGAACAAGGAGGACGCCAAGTGAGCACCATCGCTGACCCCCGCGACATCCTGCTCGCTCCGGTCATCTCCGAGAAGTCCTACGGACTGATCGAGGAAGGCACCTACACCTTCCTGGTGCACCCGGACTCGAACAAGACGCAGATCAAGATTGCCGTCGAGAAGGTCTTCGGCGTCAAGGTGACCAGCGTCAACACCGCCAACCGTCAGGGCAAGCGTAAGCGGACCCGATTCGGTTACGGCAAGCGCAAGGACACCAAGCGCGCGCTCGTGACCCTGTCCGCTGACAGCAAGCCCATCGAGATCTTCGGAGGACCGGTCGCGTAAGCGCCGGGACTTGACGAGACATAGAGGACGAGAAGACTCATGGCAATCCGTAAGTACAAGCCGACAACACCGGGCCGTCGTGGCTCGAGCGTCTCGGACTTCGCCGAGATCACTCGGTCAACCCCCGAGAAGTCGCTGGTTCGCCCGCTGCACGGTCGCGGTGGACGTAACGCACACGGTCGTATCACCACCCGTCACAAGGGTGGCGGACACAAGCGTGCATACCGACTGATCGATTTCCGTCGCAACGACAAGGACGGCATCCCGGCAAAGGTCGCTCACATCGAGTACGACCCCAACCGCACAGCAAACATCGCACTCCTGCATTACGCAGACGGTGAGAAGCGCTACATCATCGCCCCCAAGGGCCTGGTGCAGGGTTCACCGGTCGAGTCCGGTGCAGGCGCCGACATCAAGCCGGGCAACAACCTGCCGCTGCGCAACATCCCGACTGGTACCACCATCCACGGTGTGGAACTGCGTCCCGGCGGCGGAGCCAAGATGGCTCGTTCCGCAGGCGCCAGCATCCAGCTCCTCGGTAAGGAAGGCAGCTACGCCACGCTGCGTATGCCTTCCGGTGAAATCCGTCGCGTCGACGTGCGCTGCCGCGCATCCGTCGGCGAGGTCGGCAACGCCGAGCAGTCGAACATCAACTGGGGCAAGGCCGGCCGTATGCGTTGGAAGGGCAAGCGCCCGACCGTTCGTGGTGTCGTGATGAACCCGGTCGACCACCCGCACGGTGGCGGCGAGGGCAAGACCTCAGGTGGACGCCACCCGGTCAGCCCGTGGGGTAAGCCTGAAGGCCGTACCCGCAAGAACAAGGCAAGCGACAAGATGATCGTCCGTCGCCGCCGCACCGGCAAGAACAAGCGCTAGGAGGGAGTGAAGGATGCCACGCAGCCTTAAGAAGGGCCCGTTCGTCGATGACCACCTCCTCGCGAAGGTGGATGTACAGAACGAAAAGGGAACCAAGCAGGTCATCAAGACCTGGTCCCGTCGTTCGACAATCATCCCGGACTTCATCGGCCACACGTTTGCAGTTCACGACGGCCGCAAGCACGTCCCCGTGTTCGTTTCCGACTCCATGGTCGGACACAAGCTCGGAGAGTTTGCACCGACCCGCACGTTCAAGGGTCACATCAAGGATGATCGGAAGGCGAAGAGGCGATGAGCAACACCGAAACCGCCAACCCGACTGCCAAGGCTGTAGCGAAGCACGTTCGCGTTACGCCGATGAAGGCACGTCGAGTTGTGGACCTGGTCCGCGGGCGCTCGGTTGAAGACGCCCTGAACATCCTGAAGTTCGCGCCGCAGGCAGCGAGCGAGCCGGTCGCCAAGGTGATCGCCTCCGCAGCAGCCAACGCCGAGAACAACCTCGACCTCGACCCCAGCACGCTTGTCGTTGCTACGGCGTTCGTGGACGAGGGCGCGACCCTCAAGCGGTTCCAGCCGCGTGCACAGGGACGTGCGTTCCGTATTCGCAAGCGCACCAGTCACATCACCGTGATCGTGGAGAGCCTGCCGAAGACCGGAACATCGACCCGTAATCGCCGGAAGGGAAGTGCTCAGTAGTGGGCCAGAAAATCAACCCGCACGGCTTCCGTCTCGGCATCACCACCGACTGGAAGTCTCGCTGGTACGCAGACAAGCAGTACGCGGAGTACGTCAAGGAAGACGTCGCGATCCGTAAGCTCCTCGCCACCGGCATGGAGCGCGCAGGAATCGCGAAGGTCGAAATCGAGCGCACCCGTGACCGTGTTCGCGTGGACATCCACACTGCACGTCCGGGCATCGTCATCGGCCGCCGCGGCGCCGAAGCCGATCGCATCCGCTCCGAGCTCGAGAAGCTGACCGGCAAGCAGGTTCAGCTGAACATCCTCGAGGTCAAGAACGCAGAAGCTGAAGCACAGCTCGTCGCACAGGGTGTGGCCGAGCAGCTCTCGAACCGCGTTGCCTTCCGTCGTGCAATGCGCAAGGCCATCCAGTCGGCCATGCGTCAGCCCAACGTCAAGGGAATCCGCGTTCAGTGCTCCGGTCGTCTCGGCGGCGCCGAGATGTCCCGGTCGGAGTTCTACCGCGAAGGCCGTGTGCCGCTGCACACGCTTCGTGCGGACATCGACTACGGCCTCTACGAGGCCAAGACCACCTTCGGTCGCATCGGCGTCAAGGTCTGGATCTACAAGGGCGACATCGTCGGTGGCAAGCGTGAGCTCGCCGCCAACACGGCCGCACCGGCCGGGGATCGCCCGCGTCGTGAGCGTCCGAGCCGTCCGCGTCGTTCCGGTGCCACCGGTACCACTGCGACCAGCACCGAGGCCGGCCGCGCAGCGACCGCAACCGCCGATGCTCCCGCAACTGAACAGAATCAGGAGGGCTGACGCATGTTGATCCCACGGCGGGTCAAGCACCGCAAGCAGCACCACCCGAGCCGTTCGGGTGCCGCCAAGGGCGGTACCCAGGTGACCTTCGGTGACTACGGCATCCAGGCTCTCGAGCCTGCCTACATCACCAACCGGCAGATCGAGTCCGCTCGTATCGCCATGACTCGGCACATCAAGCGTGGCGGCAAGATCTGGATCAACATCTTCCCGGATCGCCCCCTCACGAAGAAGCCGGCCGAAACCCGAATGGGTTCCGGTAAGGGTTCGCCCGAGTGGTGGATTGCCAACGTCAAGCCCGGACGCGTTCTGTTCGAGATGACATACCCCAACGAGGAGATTGCTCGTGAGGCCCTGCGCCGCGCGATGCACAAGCTCCCGTGCAAGTGCCGGATCGTGACCAGAGAGGAGCAGTTCTGATGGCTACTGGAACCCCAGCAGCAGAGCTCCGCGAGCTCAGTGAAGACGAGCTGGTCACCCGGCTCCGTGAGTCGAAGGAAGAGCTTTTCAACCTTCGTTTCCAGATGGCTACCGGCCAGATGGACAACAACCGACGACTGCGCACCGTTCGTCACGAGATCGCGCGCATCTACACCGTCCTGCGTGAGCGTGAGCTCGGACTCGCTGTGGGTCCGGATGCAGGTGACGCGGCATGAGTGAGGAAAAAGCAGTGAGCACAGAAGAGCGCGCGAGCCGTAAGGTCCGTGTCGGATACGTCGTGTCCGACAAGATGGAAAAGACGATCGTGGTCGAGCTCGAAGACCGCGTCAAGCACAAGCTCTACGGCAAGATCATCCGCCGTACGACCAAGGTGAAGGCGCACGACGAGAACGGCGTTGCCGGCGTCGGCGACCGCGTTCAGCTGATGGAAACCCGTCCGCTGTCCGCGACGAAGCACTGGCGTCTGGTCGAGGTCCTCGAAAAGGCCAAGTAAGCCTGATCGAATCCTCGAGCTGATCGAGTACCACCGAATGGCCCGCTTCCCCTTGGGGGAGTGGGCCATTCGGCTTTCCGGGGGCTTTCCGGGCGAAGGGTTCGAGTTGCGTCGAGTACGGCTGATTTGGTATTCGGTGAACCCTTCCCTACAATAGAACGGTTGCCTGTGGCAGAGGTGTGTCTTCACGTGCGCAGCTCGAACGGTGCTTGCAGTGATCGTCTCCCGACGTCAGTCGGTGGGACTGCAGCTCAGACACGACGCAGGTGGCAACAATGACCGCGCGCACCGGGTCGGTAATCCGTTGCGCACGAAATTCCAGGTCTAGGGAGATCAAGTGATTCAGCAGGAGTCGCGAGTTCGCGTCGCTGATAACACGGGTGCCAAGGAAATCCTTTGCATCCGCGTTCTCGGCGGTTCGTCACGTCGCTACGCCGGGATCGGTGACGTCATCGTCGCCACCGTCAAGGACGCAATCCCCGGTGGAAACATCAAGAAGGGTGAGGTCGTCAAGGCCGTCATCGTTCGCACGACCAAGGAGCGCCGTCGTCCGGACGGTTCCTACATCAAGTTCGACGAGAACGCTGCAGTGCTCATCAAGGCTGACAGTGATCCCCGTGGAACCCGCATCTTCGGACCCGTCGGCCGTGAGCTGCGCGAGAAGAAGTTCATGAAGATCGTTTCGCTTGCCCCGGAGGTGCTGTGATGAAGGTGCACAAGGGTGACACCGTTCTGGTCATCGCCGGCAAGGACAAGGGCGCGAAGGGCAAGGTCATTCAGGCCTACCCCGCGACCGACAAGGTCCTCGTCGAAGGCGTGAACCGAATCAAGAAGCACACCGCGGTTTCCGCGAACGAGCGCGGAGCATCCTCCGGCGGCATCGTCACGCAGGAAGCCCCGATCCACGTTTCCAACGTTGCAGTCGTCGACTCGGACGGAAACCCCACCCGCGTGGGCTACCGCACCGACGAAGAGTCCGGCAAGCGCGTTCGGATTTCCCGGAAGAACGGGAAGGACATCTGACATGACCTCCACCGAAAACAAGGTCCAGCCGCGCCTCAAGGCACGCTACCGCGCTGAGATCAAGGACGCGCTCAACAATGAGTTCGACTACTCGAACGTCATGCAGATCCCCGGCGTCGTCAAGGTTGTCGTCAACATGGGCGTCGGCGACGCTGCCCGTGACGCCAAGCTGATCAACGGCGCTGTCCATGACCTGTCGCTGATCACGGGCCAGAAGCCCGAGATCCGCAAGGCACGTAAGTCCATCGCGCAGTTCAAGCTCCGCGAAGGTATGCCCATCGGCGCACGCGTCACCCTCCGTGGCGACCGCATGTGGGAGTTCCTGGACCGCCTCGTGTCTGTCGCTCTGCCCCGTATCCGCGACTTCCGCGGTCTCTCGGGCAACCAGTTCGACGGCAACGGCAACTACACGTTCGGCCTCAACGAGCAGTCGATGTTCCACGAGATCGACGTGGACAAGATCGATCGCCCCCGCGGTATGGACATCACCGTCGTGACCACCGCAACCAACAACGAAGAAGGCCGTGCACTGCTCAAGCACCTCGGCTTCCCGTTCAAGGAGAACTGAGCGCATGGCTAAGAAGGCATTGGTCAACAAGGCCAACAAGAAGCCCAAGTTCGCGGTTCGCGCCTACACCCGCTGCCAGCGGTGCGGTCGCCCGCACTCGGTGTTCCGCAAGTTCGGCTTGTGCCGTATCTGCGTTCGCGAGATGGCTCACGCCGGCGAGCTTCCCGGAGTTCGCAAGAGCTCTTGGTGATCTGAGGCCCTCGGGCTTCGTCACACCACGCATGTGAATGGACGTGGGTTCCTTTGGAACCCACGTCCATTCGTGGTTTCCATCGAGTTGTGTATCGCGCCGATCCTGAAAAGAACTGTCGCGCTGCGACTCTGGTTGAAAGCGATCATCGTTCGTCGATGTCGTTCTTCGGTGCCGAACGAGCAGTTCAGATTTCGGGGTGCGTCGATACCTTCTCGATCAGCGACCTTCGGGTGGCGGTGGGGGAGCCGACGTGGCATCCCGGTGGACACCTGCGCCAAAGTTCCCTACACTAGAGCGGTTGCCGTGGCTGACGCATGCGTTCAGCTCGGTGCGGTAACTTACGCCGTCTGACACAAGTCGGACGGCCCAGCCGAATTGCTGGAGGCCCACGATCGGATTCGTCCGGTGTTGCATGGGAACCACAGCGAGAAAGGTGTCGAGGTCGACCTATGACCATGACTGACCCCATCGCAGACTTCTTGACGCGTCTGCGCAACGCCAACACGGCGTACCACGATGAGGTGAAGCTTCCCCACTCGAAGATCAAGGCGAACATCGCCGAGATCCTCAAGCGCGAGGGCTACATCTCCGATTTCCGTACCGAAGACGCAGAGGTCGGCAAGACCCTCATCGTCGATCTGAAGTACGGTCCCAGCCGCGAGCGTAGCCTCGCCGGCGTGCGTCGCGTTTCCAAGCCCGGTCTCCGGGTTTACGCGAAGTCCACCAACCTGCCCAAGGTCCTCGGAGGCCTCGGCGTGGCCATCATCTCCACGTCGTCCGGTCTGCTCACCGATCGCCAGGCGGCCAATCAAGGAGTAGGCGGGGAAGTCCTCGCCTACGTCTGGTAAGGGAGGCCACCACAATGTCGCGTATTGGAAAGATTCCGGTCACCGTCCCCGCGGGCGTTGACGTCACGATCAGCGGCCAGGATGTCACCGTCAAGGGTCCCAAGGGCACCCTCGCGCTGACCATCTCCGAGCCCATCGCAATCGAAAAGGCAGAGGACGGCTCGCTGAGCGTCACGCGCCCCGACGACGAGCGTCGTAGCCGCGCGCTGCACGGTCTGTCGCGGACCCTGGTTGCGAACATCATCACCGGTGTCACCGAGGGTTACACGAAGAAGATGGAGATCCACGGTGTTGGTTACCGTGTGGCACTGAAGGGCAAGGACCTCGAGTTCGCGCTCGGCTTCAGCCACCCGGTGCCGATCGAGGCTCCTGAAGGCATCACCTTCGTCGTCGAGTCGCCCACCCGGTTCTCGGTGTCCGGCATCGACAAGCAGAAGGTCGGGCAGATCTCGGCCAACATCCGTCGTCTCCGTCGTCCGGACCCGTACAAGGGTAAGGGCGTGCGTTACGAGGGTGAGCAGATCCGCCGCAAGGTCGGAAAGACGGGTAAGTGATATGAGCCAGACTGCAAACCAGAAAGCCAAGCGGATTCCGCTGGGCAAGGATGCGTCCACCAAGCGTCGTCTCTCGAAGACGCGTCGTCACTTCCGTCTCCGCAAGAAGGTCTCCGGCACGCCCGAGCGTCCCCGCTTGGTCGTCAACCGGTCCTCGCGCCACATCCACGTCCAGCTCGTGGACGACCTGGCCGGCCACACCCTGGCCTCCGCGTCGACCATCGAAGCAGACGTGCGCGTGGCAGAAGGCGACAAGAAGGCTGCGAGCGCGAAGGTCGGTCAGCTGATCGCCGAGCGCGCCAAGGCTGCCGGCGTGGAAGCAGTTGTCTTCGACCACGGCGGACACGGCTACCACGGTCGCATCGCGGCCCTGGCAGACGCGGCTCGCGAAGGCGGGTTGAAGTTCTGATGACCAACATTTTCAACGGAAGGACAGCCTGATGCCGGGACGTCAAAGGCGTGACGGCGGAAGCGGACCCGCCGGACAGAATGGCCCCAACAGCGGTGACAACAGCAACGCTCGTGGGGACAACCGTGGTGGCGGCCGTGACCGTCGCGACGGTGGCCGTGGCGGAAACGCTGCGGAGAAGTCACAGTTCATCGAGCGCGTTGTCACGATCAACCGCGTTTCCAAGGTCGTCAAGGGTGGTCGTCGCTTCAGCTTCACCGCTCTGGTGATCGTCGGAGACGGCAACGGACTGGTCGGCGTCGGCTACGGAAAGGCCAAGGAAGTTCCCGCGGCCATCCAGAAGGGTGTCGAGGAGGCTCGCAAGAGCTTCTTCCGCGTCCCGATGATCGCCAACACCATCACTCACCCCGTTCAGGGTGAGGCTGCTGCCGGCATCGTCATGCTTCGCCCGGCAAGCCCCGGTACCGGTGTTATCGCCGGTGGCGCTGTGCGCGCCGTGCTGGAGTGCGCTGGTATCGCGGACATCCTGTCGAAGTCGCTCGGTAGCGACAACGCCATCAACGTCGTGCATGCGACCGTTGCTGCGCTCAAGGGTCTGCAGCGTCCCGAGGAAGTTGCGGCTCGCCGCGGCCTCACCCTCGAAGAGGTTGCACCCGCCGGCATGCTTCGCGCTCGCGCACAGGCTGCTGGGAGTGTGAAGTAATGGCAGATCTCAAGGTCACTCAGATCAAGAGCATCATCGGGACCAAGCAGAACCAGAAGGATTCTCTGCGCACGCTCGGTCTCAAGGGCATCCGTCAGACCGTTGTTCGTGAGGACAACGCACAGAACCGCGGTCTGATCAACGTGGTGCGCCACCTCGTAACAGTTGAGGAGGTCTAACCATGACCATCAAACTGCACCACCTGCGCCCCGCTCCGGGATCCAAGTCCAACAAGATTCGTGTTGGACGCGGTGAGGGCGGCAAGCGTGGTAAGACCGCAGGTCGCGGTACCAAGGGCACCAAGGCACGTAACACCGTGCGCGTGGGCTTCGAGGGTGGACAGATGCCGCTTCACATGCGTCTGCCCAAGCTCAAGGGCTTCACGAACCCGTTCCGCACCGAGTACCAGGTCGTCAATGTCGGCGACATCGCCCGTCTGTTCCCCGAAGGTGGAGCAATCACGGTCGAGGATCTCGTTGCCAAGGGCGCAGTCCGCAAGAACCAGCTCGTCAAGGTTCTGGGCGACGGCGAACTGACAGTTGCCGTTCAGGTGACCGTCGACAAGTTCACCGGTTCCGCCAAGGAAAAGATTGCTGCTGCCGGTGGTTCCGCCACCGAGCTGTGAGTAATCACGCGTAGCTAGTCCGATGGCCGCAGCGCAGCGTTTGCTGCGCTGCGGCCATCGGCGTCTACCAGGTCTTGTCGCAGATTGGTCGTGCATGCCTCGGATGGGCCAGTATTCTGGTCACCGAGTGGCAAATGTATCTTCGGCTTACCCGGTTTTCGTGGTCTGCCCGCTTAGTTCCCAAATGCTCACTGTTAGAGTTCAAAAGTTCGACAGGTCAAACGATCTGTCTCCCTACCGTCGTGCCAGGAGGATCTTTGCTTTCCGCCTTCGTCTCGGCCCTCAGGACCCCAGACCTGAGGCGGAAGATCCTCTTCACCCTCGGCTTGGTGGCTCTGTATCGGGTCGGCGCTCTCATTCCGTCCCCAGGTGTCGACTACGGCCGCGTGCGTCAGTGCATCGATATAGCCAACTCCGGTGACTCAGCAGGTATCTACTCGCTGATCAACCTGTTCTCCGGTGGCGCTCTGCTGCAGATGTCGATCTTTGCGATCGGCATCATGCCGTACATCACGGCAAGCATCATCGTGCAGCTGCTGACCGTGGTGATCCCGAAGTTCGAGGAACTTCGAAAAGAAGGCCAGTCCGGTCAGGCCAAGATGACGCAGTACACGCGTTACCTGTCCATCGCTCTGGCAATCCTGCAGTCGACCGGCATCGTCGCTCTTGCGGCACGTGGACAGTTGCTCCAGGGCTGTGACGACATCATCGCCGACAAGTCGATCTTCGGTCTTGCCATCATCGTGCTGGTCATGACTGCCGGTGCTGCCATGGTCATGTGGTTCGGCGAGGTCATCACCGAACGTGGCGTGGGTAACGGTATGTCGCTCCTCATCTTCGCCGGTATCGCATCGCGTATCCCGAGCGAGGGCAAGTCGATTCTCGACAGCCGCGGTCCACTGGTCTTCGCCTTCGTCTGCCTCGCAGCGCTGTTGATCATCGCCGGTGTCGTCTTCGTCGAGCAGGGTCAGCGCCGGATCCCGGTTCAGTACGCAAAGCGGATGGTCGGACGCAAGATGTACGGCGGATCCTCGACGTACCTGCCTCTGAAGGTGAACCAGGCCGGCGTCATCCCGGTGATCTTCGCGTCTTCACTGCTGTACCTCCCGAACTTGATCGCACAGCTGACTTCGGCCAGTACAGCGGTCGACCCCAGTTGGTGGCAGCGCCTCATCAACACCTACCTGGTGAACCCGGCCAACCCGGTGTACATCGCGATCTACTTCGGCCTGATCGTCTTCTTCACATACTTCTACGTCGCCATCACCTTCAATCCCGAAGAGCGCGCCGACGAGATGAAGAAGTTCGGCGGCTTCATCCCCGGTATCCGACCAGGTCAGCCGACCGCGGACTACCTCAACTACGTGCTGAGTCGCATCACCCTTCCGGGTGCGATTTACCTCGGCACCATTGCTGTTCTGCCCAACCTGTTCCTCGACATCGGGAATGGCGGCGGCGCGCAGAACCTGCCGTTCGGTGGCACCGCGGTGCTGATCATGGTCAGCGTCGGCCTGGACACCGTGAAGCAGATCGAGAGTCAGCTAATGCAGCGTAACTATGAAGGGTTCCTCAAGTGAGACTTGTCCTCCTTGGTCCTCCCGGTGCCGGCAAGGGCACCCAGGCCGCTATCTTGTCCGAGAAGTTCGGCGTTCCCCATATCTCCACGGGTGATCTCTTCCGCGCGAACATCGGTCAGGCCACCGCTCTCGGTGTGGAAGCAAAGAAGTACATCGACGCCGGCGAACTCGTACCGAGTTCGATCACCAACGACATGGTGAAGGCTCGCGTCGCAGAGCCGGACGCAGCAAACGGTTTCCTTCTCGACGGATTTCCGCGCTCGGTCGAACAGGCTCAGGCACTCGAGGGAATCTTGAAGGATCTCGACACCAAGCTCGACGGTGTTCTCTCTTTTGTCGTCGACGAGGACATCGTGGTCGAGCGCATGCTCGCCCGCGGTCGTGCAGACGACACCGAGGACGTCATTCGCAACCGACTCCGGGTCTACCGCGACGAGACGTCACCGCTGTTCGATTACTACAAGGACAGCATCGTCTCCGTCGACGCGATCGGCGAGGTCGAAGAAGTCAACGCACGCGCCCTGGCAGCGTTGGGTAAGTAATGGTCTTCGGGCGTAAACGCAAGGTTGTTCCGTTCCGCTCCGCGGGCGAACTCGACGCGATGGCTGCTGCCGGTGCGATCGTGGGTTCGGCCCTGGTGGCGGTGCGCGCTGCGGCAAAGCCCGGTGTCAGCACTTTGGAATTGAACGCGGTCGCAGAATCGGTCATTCGTGACGCCGGCGCCGTGCCCTCGTTCCTCGGGTACCACGGCTTCACCGGTTCGATCTGCTCTTCGGTCAACGATCGCGTCGTTCACGGGATCCCCTCAGCTCAGGACATCCTGGCTGAAGGCGACCTCGTTTCCATCGACTGTGGCGCGATCCTCGACGGTTGGCACGGTGACTCTGCCTGGACGTTCGGTGTCGGTGAGATCAGCGTCACCGATCAGGAACTCAGCGAAGCCACTCGGCTTTCGATGGAAGCCGGGATCGCGGCGATGATCGCCGGTAACCGTCTGACGGATGTTTCGCACGCGATCGAGGTCGGTACTCATGCCGCCGAGAAGTTGCACGGTCGTTCCTACGGCATCGTCGACGGATACGGTGGACACGGAATCGGTCGGGAAATGCACATGGATCCGTTCCTCGCCAATGAAGGTGCCCCGGGTAAGGGTCCTGAACTGGTTGTCGGATCGTGCCTCGCGATCGAGCCGATGCTCACGCTCGGCACCACCGACACGGTGATTCTCGACGACGACTGGACCGTTGTGACGACCGACGGGTCCCGTGCGGCGCACTGGGAACACACTGTCGCTGTGACCGAGGACGGTCCGCGGATTCTGACCCTCCGGCCGGAGTAATTGACGCCGTCGCTGACAAGTGTTGGCAGCGAGCATGATTCACGTTCGAGAAGTCCCAGCCTCATGTCGAGGCTGGGACTTTTTCGATGGGGGAGCGGTGTGCGTCGTCACCCTGACCGGAGGCGCATTTGGCCTGGTCGTTTACATCGCGTAACATGGCTAGGCGGTGCGCTATGCGCGTCGATAGTTCGTGTGCCTACGCCCGGATCGCTCCGGGATCGGGCCCCCGAAGTGCCGACGATCTTTCCATTGCGTGCCAATGTAACGGAAGCCGATGCACGAAGCATGCCAAACCAAACGGATCGCGGAGGATATGGCTAAGAAAGACGGGGCCATCGAGGTCGAAGGACGAGTAGTCGAGCCGCTGCCCAATGCGATGTTCCGCATTGAGCTCGAGAATGGCCACAAGGTCCTCGCCCACATCAGCGGAAAGATGCGTCAGCACTACATTCGCATCCTCCCGGAAGATCGCGTTGTCGTGGAGCTCTCGCCCTACGATTTGTCGCGCGGACGCATCGTTTACCGCTACAAGTAACGAACTTCCCGGACCTGACCTGGGTCAGGGAGAAGTATGTCTGCCGCGGTTCATCGCGGCGGGCTGCGACAAAACAGGAGATCAGAAGACGTGAAGGTTCAGCCGAGCGTCAAGAAGATCTGCGAGAAGTGCAAAGTGATTCGCCGTAACGGTCGAGTCATGGTGATCTGCGAGAACCTGCGTCACAAGCAGCGTCAGGGCTAGATCTAGCTTTTCGAAGATCTGCTTGGCAACAAGCAAAGAAGACCTCCCAGTACCAGCCATTGTTGACGAGACCCCACGCGATCGTTCACCGATCGCCAAGGTCGGACAATGGTTCACCCCCGGCACGGAGGCCGGGGCCCCACTGAGTTAGTTGATGAGATCATCTGCGCCTTCGGGCGTCGGTACTCGGCAAGAGGCACAGGGGAAGGGCTGGGAGCAGACCTCCGCACACCGATAAGGAAATGCCACCATGGCACGTCTCTCTGGTGTTGATCTTCCTCGCGAAAAGCGCATGGAGATCGCACTGACATACATCTACGGCATCGGCCGTACCCGCTCCAAGGAAATCCTTGACGCCACCGGCGTCAGCCCGGATCTCCGGAGCAAGGACCTCTCGGACGAGGACCTGGCAAAGCTCCGCGAGTACATCGAGGAGTCGCTCAAGGTCGAGGGTGACCTTCGCCGCGAGGTTCAGGCCGACATCCGTCGCAAGATCGAGATCGGCTGCTACCAGGGCCTGCGCCACCGTCGTGGTCTGCCCGTGCGTGGTCAGCGCACCAAGACCAACGCCCGTACCCGTAAGGGTCCGAAGCGCACCATTGCCGGCAAGAAGAAGGCGAAGTAATGCCCCCGAAGTCACGTAGCACCGGTCCGAAGAAGACCCAGAAGACGCGTCGCAGGGATAAGAAGAACATCCCGCACGGCGCCGCTCACATCAAGAGCACCTTCAACAACACCATCGTGTCCATCACGGACCCCGCCGGAAATGTCATTTCCTGGGCGTCTTCGGGACACGTCGGCTTCAAGGGTTCGCGTAAGTCGACTCCCTTCGCCGCTCAGCTTGCTGCTGAGAGCGCTGCCCGTAAGGCGCAGGAGCACGGTGTCAAGAAGGTTGACGTCTTCGTCAAGGGACCGGGATCCGGTCGCGAGACCGCAATCCGTTCCCTCCAGGCTGCTGGCCTCGAGGTCGGCACCATTTCCGATGTAACCCCCCAGCCGCACAACGGCTGCCGTCCGCCCAAGCGGCGTCGGGTATAGCGGGAAGGATAGGTAGAAGAAAATGGCACGTTATACCGGACCCATCACCCGCAAGTCGCGTCGTCTGCGCGTCGACCTCGTTGGAGGCGACCAGGCATTCGAGCGTCGCCCGTACCCGCCCGGACAGCACGGCCGCGCGCGTATCAAGGAGAGCGAGTACCTGCTCCAGCTGCAGGAGAAGCAGAAGGCTCGCTTCACCTACGGCGTCATGGAGAAGCAGTTCCGCCTGTACTACAAGGAGGCGAACAACCGCCCCGGCAAGACCGGCGAGAACCTGCTTCGCATCCTCGAGTCGCGTCTCGACAACGTCGTGTACCGCGCAGGCCTCGCTCGCACGCGCCGTCAGGCACGTCAGCTGGTCACTCACGGTCACCTTCTCGTGAACAACAAGAAGGTCGACATCCCGAGCTACCGCGTCTCGCAGTACGACATCATCGATGTCAAGGAGAAGTCGCTCTCCACGCTTCCGTTCCAGGTTGCGCGTGAGACCGTCGGCGATCGCCCGGTTCCCGGGTGGCTGCAGGTTGTCGGCTCGCGTCTGCGGATCCTGGTTCACCAGCTTCCCGAGCGCGCGCAGATCGACATCGCTCTGCAGGAACAGCTCATCGTCGAGTACTACTCGAAGTAAGGCGCTTCGCACCCCGTGAGTGGTTGAGGAGTCTCCGGACTCCTCAACCACTCACAGGGCCGCAGGCCCTTTCCCATCGTGGGCGTCAAATAGTGGACGTCCGTACAGGAGGAAATACCAATGCTCATTTCTCAGCGACCCACGCTGACCGAAGAGGTCATCGCTGATAACCGCTCGAAGTTCGTCATCGAGCCCCTGGAGCCAGGTTTCGGGTACACGCTCGGCAATTCGCTGCGCCGCACGCTGCTCTCGTCGATCCCCGGCGCTGCTGTCACCAGCATCCGTATCGACGGCGTTCTCCACGAGTTCACCACCGTCCCGGGAGTGAAGGAAGATGTCACCGACATCATCCTGAACCTCAAGGGCCTCGTCGTGAACTCCGAAGAGGACGAGCCGGTCACCATGTACGTCCGCAAGCAGGGCCCCGGCGCTGTTACTGCAGGCGACATCGTGCCCCCGGCAGGCGTCACCGTGAACAACCCTGATCTGCACATCGCCACCCTGAACGACAAGGGAAAGCTGGAGATCGAGCTCGTTGTCGAGCGCGGTCGTGGCTACGTCCCCGCCGTCCAGAACAAGGCGTCCGGCGCAGAGATCGGCCGTATCCCGGTCGACTCGATCTACTCGCCGGTGCTCAAGGTCACCTACAAGGTGGAGGCCACTCGCGTCGAACAGCGCACCGACTTCGATCGGCTCGTTCTCGACGTGGAAACGAAGAACTCCATCACCGCACGGGACGCGCTCGCTTCGGCGGGCAAGACCCTGGTTGAGCTCTTCGGCCTGGCCCGTGAGCTGAACGTCGAAGCAGAAGGAATCGAGATCGGACCCTCGCCCGCCGAGGCCGATCACATCGCTTCCTTCGGACTCCCCATCGAGGATCTGGACCTCACGGTCCGCTCCTACAACTGCCTCAAGCGCGAAGGTGTTCACACCGTCGGTGAGCTTGTCGGCCGTACCGAGTCCGATCTGCTCGACATCCGCAACTTCGGACAGAAGTCCATCGACGAGGTCAAGGTCAAGCTGCATTCGCTCGGCCTGTCCCTCAAGGACAGCCCCGCATCCTTCGATCCCACCACCGTTGCCGGCTACGACGCCGCCACCGGAACGTGGAGTGACACTGATGCCGGTTCCTTCGGCGATGCCGAAGGTACCGAGGACTACGCCGAGACCGAACAGCTGTAGCAGCTCAGGTCCTTTACTAGGAGATCATCATGCCCAAGCCCAAGAAGGGTGCCCGCTTCGGCGGGTCGGCTTCCCACCAGAAGGCGATTTTCGCCAATCTGGCTACCGCGCTCTTCGAGCACGGTCGCATCACCACCACCGAGTCCAAGGCCAAGGCACTGCGCCCCTACGCCGAGAAGCTCGTCACGCACGCGAAGGCCGGCACGCTGGCTCACCGTCGTGAGGTGCTGAAGGTCATCCGCAACAAGGATGTCGTTCACACCCTGTTCGCCGAGATCGGCCCGTTCTACGCGGACCGTAACGGTGGATACACCCGCATCATCAAGACGATCCCCCGCAAGGGCGACAACGCTCCGATGGCAATCATCGAGCTCGTCAAGGAAAAGACCGTCACCTCCGAGGCTGACCGCGCTCGTCGCGTCAAGTCCTCGCAGGAAGCTCCCGCCGCAGAGAACGTCGTCGAGGCCGTAGAGGCCGACGCGACCGAGGCTGAGGTCGAGAACGCTGACGCAGTCGTCGAGGCTATCGAGGACGAGACCGCAACTGCGGCCGACGCTCCCGAGGCCGAAGAGGCCAAGAAGGACTAGTCTCCCTTGGTTTCGGCACACGCTGAATCGAACGAGCCCGCCGCCCCCATCGGGGACGGCGGGCTCGTTCGATTGCGGCTGGACATCTCCTACGACGGCACCGACTTCTCGGGCTGGGCCCGTCAAACCGATCTGCGCACCGTGTGCGGTGAGATCGAAGACAAGTTGGGAACGGTACTACGGCAACCGGTTCAGCTGACTGTTGCCGGTCGCACGGACGCCGGCGTTCACGCCACGGGGCAGGTAGCGCACGTCGACGTCCCGGGCGAGTTGCTCCCCGACGATCCGTCGCGACTCGTGCGCAGACTTGCACGCTTCCTGCCCAAGGACGTTCGGGTCAAACAGATCTCGGTGGTTCCGGGTGACTTCGATGCGCGCTTCTCGGCGATGCGACGCTACTACGAGTACCGGGTGACCAACGCGGCATTCGGAGTGGAACCCCTACGCGCACGCGATACGGTGTCGTACCCCAAACCACTCGATCTCGCAGCGATGCAAGAAGCGTCGAATCGGCTTCTGGGCCTGCACAACTTCGCGGCATTCTGCAAGCGTCGAGAAGGCGCTACGACGGTGCGGGAGTTGCAACGCTTCGACTGGGCGCAGGAGGGCACGGTGTTCACGGCGTACGTGAATGCCGATGCGTTCTGCTGGTCGATGGTCCGGAGTCTTGTCGGGGCAGTCCTCTCGGTCGGTGAGGGACGCCGCACCGCCGACTGGGTGGCAGGTTTGCTCGACGAAACGTCGCGGTCGAGTTCGATCCTCGTTGCGCCGGCGCACGGACTTTCGTTGGTTCGCGTGGACTACCCCGACTACTCGGAACTGGCTGCCCGCAACGCGATTACCCGTGAAACCCGCGAGATTCCGTCTTCGGGCGGGTGCTGCGGCGACTGACCGCCTCGATACAAAATGCCCTCCCACTCTGCGTGGGAGGGCATTTCATGTAGACGACTATCCCGCCAGTTGACGCGCGATGACCAGACGCTGAATCTGATTGGTGCCCTCGAAGATCTGCGTGATCTTGGCCTCGCGCATGTAGCGCTCGACGGGGAAGTCCTGGGTGTAGCCGTACCCGCCGAACACTTGAACGGCGTCGGTGGTGACCTTCATTGCTGCGTCGGTGGCAACGAGTTTGGCGACGCTGGCGTTGCGCGAGTACGGAACTCCGGCGTCGCGGCGGCGGGCTGCATCGAGGTAAGTGGCTCGAGCGGAGTCAACTGCGGCCGCCATGTCCGCGAGCACGAATCCGAGTCCCTGGTGATCGATGATCCGCTTGCCGAATGCCTTGCGCTCCTTCGCGTAGGCGACCGCGTCGTCGAGTGCGCCCTGAGCGATTCCGACGGCAACAGCAGCGATTCCGAGTCGGCCGGAGTCGAGCGCGCTGAAGGCGATCGGCAATCCCTGGCCGCGCTGACCGATCAACCGCTCGTCAGGGACGAAGGCGTCGTCGTAATTCGCGGATGCAGTGGGGACCGCGCGCAGTCCCATCTTCTCCTCGGGCTTGCCGAAGCTGAGGCCTTCGGTGTCCTTGTCCACCAGGAGGCAGGAGATGCCGCGAGAGCCGTCGTCACTGGTGCGGGCGAAGAGGTTGTAGAAGTCTGCCTTGCCGCCGTTGGTGATCCAGGCCTTCGAGCCGTTGATGCGGTAGCCACCGTCGGTGGCCGTCGCCTTGCACGACAATGCGGCGGCGTCGGATCCGGCCTGCGCTTCGGAAAGGCTGTATGCGCCGATGGTGTTGCCGCCCAGCATGTCCGGCAGCCAGCGGGCCTTCTGTTCGTCGGTGCCGAAGGTGAACAGTGGGAAGCACGAGAGGCTGTGCACGCTCACCGCCACTGCAACCGCTGCCCAGCGCGAGGCGATCTCTTCGAGGACTTGGAGGTACACCTCGTACGGCTGATCGCCGCCACCGAATTCCTCGGGATACGGAAGGCTCAGCAGGCCTGCCTGTCCGAGTGCGGGGAACACGCCTTCGGGATACTTCTCGGCCTTCTCGTATTCGTTGACCTTGGGCGCGAGTACCTTGTCCGCGACATCACGCGTCAGTTCGATGAGATCGCGAGCTTCTTGGCTGGGCATCAGGCGTTCGACGGGCACGGTCGGCTCCTAGCTAGGTAGTAGTACTGGGAACGATACTGCAGTACTGTCTTGCGTATGGCAAGGCTGGTTCACAAGACGACTGCGCGCAGGGCAGAGTTGTTCGATCAATTGGTCGAACTGTTCTTGAGCGAGGGTTTCGCCCACCTCACGCTCGACGAGATCTCAGCTCGTCTGCACTGCTCCAAGAGCACCTTGTACACCGTGGCGGCCGGCAAAGAGGATCTGGTGCGGGCTGTGACGGTGCACTTCTTCCGTGCGGCGACCGATGCGGTGGAGAGTGCCGTCGCTGCCGAGTCGACACCCACTCGTCGAGTTGCGGTGTATCTCGAAGCAGTCGGTGATCAACTGACCGCGGCGTCCCGTCAATTCATGGAAGACCTGGCTGAATCGGTGTCGGCGAGTCAGGTTTACGAGAAGAACACGTCGATCGCCGCGGATCGTGTGCGAGCGCTCATCGTCGAGGGAGTGGATTCGGGCGCATTCCGGCGGGTACACGCGTCATTTGTCGCTGATGCGGCCGCAGCGACAATGGTTCGGATCCAGCAACGCGCGGTCTATCGGGCTACCGGGTTGGACGATGCCAGCGCGTATCGGGAACTGGCCGCACTCATCACGGACGGGATCACTGCGTGACGAGTCGCTAGCATCGACGTTCATGGCACCTTTGAAGGTCGAAGTCATCGTAGGTTCGGTCCGCGAGGGGCGAATAGGACGAGCAGTGGCGGATTGGTTTGTCGAGCGCGCAACCGCGAACCCGTCGTGGAACGTATCGGTGATCGACCTCAGAGAGCTGTCGTTGCCCCAGGATTTCTCGGATTCACCTGCCACGGAGGTTTTCCGCCAGCGAATCGGACGAGCCGACGCTGTTGTTGCTGTGACCTCCGAATACAACCACGGGTACCCGGCTGCCCTCAAGACCGCATTCGATTCCGTGAAACACGAGTGGCGTGCCAAGCCGATCGGATTCGTGTCCTACGGCGGGATTTCAGGTGGTGTTCGGGCCGTCGAACAACTGAGGCAAGTAGTGGCGGAGCTGCACATGGTCTCGGTGCGTCAAAGCGTGACCATTCACCGGGTGCGCAAGCAATTCGGACACGAGCCGTACGGCGTCGATTCGATCGCGATCGATGCGAGCGAGAAGATGATTCGTGAATTGCATTGGTGGGGGAGCGGATTGCGGATGCAGCGTGCGAGTGATCCCTATCCTGGCTGATCTTGGACATACGCGATCACGCCATCTGGTGAGCGTCGCCGGCTCGAGGACGGCCGATGAACGAGGTCTCGGAAGCAATGGTTACCAGAGTCAGTTCGACGCGCGTGCGGCCGGTTTCGACTGTGATCTTGTCACCGAGTGCGAATGGCTGGACTATCGAGATTTCAGGGTCGATCCGAGGCCATTGGCGTGGATGTCCGTACACGTAGATCGCGGTCACGCCGGCACGCGGCGGTAACCCCTCGACTCCGTCGAACACGACAGTGTTGAAAGCGCCCTCGAGCCCACCACCCTGCCCGGACACGCGGAGTCGGTCAGGCACTCCCATGGAGTCGGTGAGCGCGGTCCATGCTTCCGGTCGATCGGTGTGGATGAGTACCAGTGCGCCGGTCGCGATGGCTCGAAAGATCAATTGCTGAGCCAGATAGAGTTCGCCGGCGACAAAAACGGTGTTGACGCCCGGCCCCGAAATTCTGGCCGCGACACCGTGCCCGTTTCGGTCCGAGCCGATGAGCTGGCCGCACCCGGCAAGAGGTAGAGCGAGTGAGTCGAGTGTGCCCCCGTCCATGCGAATGTGCGGCGTGATGCGGTCCAGCGCGGCCAATGCGGTTGGCAGGTTGGTCAGCAATCCGTCGCGCTGGCGCCCACGTAGCGAGACCAAACCGGCCAGCGGTGCGTTCTCAGGTGGATTGCGCGTGGTGAAGCGACATGTCGCACTGACCCTCGCCTCTCCGTGTTCGCCCGTGGGGCGCAACCGAATTGTCACGGACGTCCCGACCGTTGCCACTGCCCATACTCGGGTCAGGGTCGAGGTGGTGATGAAACGGGGTTCGATTCCGTATCCGACGTTGGACACACCAGGCAAGGGGGTACTTCGCCACGTTTCGGTGACCTCGTGGCTGGCGACTCCTCTTGCGACCTGGGCAGTGGACGACGCGATCTCCGGTGCGGTCAGGATCCGCGCCTTGCATCCCGCTGAATCGAGTACCCGGATGACACGATTGGCGGCAACAGCGATCGCGCGGCCCGCGCCCTGTTCGCCCCCGCCTCGGCGTTCGACTGCTGCACGACCCTCCAAAGCGTCGAAACGTAGTGCAAGCCAAACACTTCTGGTGGCGGTGGCTGGTAGTGGCCCGATGAGACGTTCGTAGACTTCGGTGGCCGGCGTTCCTGATGCGGCGCGGTATTCATGACTGACAATGTCGATGCCGGTGAGTGAGATGTCGTGCTGATGCAGACAATTGACCAGGGCTGCTGTGGGCAGAAGGTGGGAAGCGTCGAATGAATGACGCCCGATCCTGGTCAGGTAGTCGCGTGGGGGAGCGATCTCGACGACAGCGACGAGTGAAGATCCGTCCACTCGGAGCCCGATCGACTGTTCGGAGGGAGTGTGAAAACTGACGATCGTGCTGCCGTCGACGTCCTTGCGGCGCAAATAGCGAAAGTACTTGACAATCCAGGACATTACCGACCAACCGCCCACATGGAGGAGCATTGATCCGGCAACCACACAACCGATTGCCAGCGCCCAGAGCCAATCCAGCCCACTGGCCATCGCGATTCCGCCTGCACTGATTCCGAGAATCTGTGCCGACACGAATTCGTGCGTCGAAATCCTGTGTGACGACGGCCAATGCTTCAACCGCGATCGGTCCACGGTTCCTCCCCGATACCTGACCTGCGAACTACCCGAAAATTTCCGCCCCAGCCAAACTGTACTGTGTCTTCGCAAGGGGATGTAAGGCACGGGGGGAATGATGGCTGCAACACCTACCACGCGCTGGCAGGTCAACGGGTACCGATTCTTGGTCAGGCGGATGGAACATGCGCTGGTCAGACGAGACGTGCGGATGCTTCACGATCCGATGCGGTCACAGTCCCGCGCCTTCACCGTCGGAATAGTCCTCGCTGCACTGGGATTGGCGGGTTGCGCGGTACTCGCTCTGTTTCGACCACAGGACAAGATCGGCGATGCAGAAATCGTTGTTGCAAAGGAATCTGGCGCAATGTTCGTCGCCATGGAGGGTACTTTTCGCCCTGTGCTGAACTTGGCCTCCGCCCGACTGATTCTGGGTTCGCCAGGAAAACCGGCAATAGTCAAGGCGTCTGAGGTCGAGGCGAAACCCCGGGGAGCACTCGTCGGCATTCCTGGCGCACCGTCCGCGCTGCCGGAATCAGCCGACCCGACCAACGCCTTGTGGACGGTATGCGACTCCGTCGGATCCGACGGGAGAAAATCGTTGACGACTTCGGTCCTGGTCGGCTCGTCCAATGTCGGTGAGAACACGACATATCTGACGAGGGACCGTGCATTCCTGGTGAAGTCGGGTTCCGATCACTTTCTCGTATACGACGGGAAGCGAGCGGAAATCGATGTGGACAATCCGGCGATCATGCGGGCTTTGGGGCTGGAAGGAGCACAGGCGCGACCGATCAGTGCCGGATTTCTCAATTCGATCCCCGAAGTTCCGCGCATCGAGGCTCCGCGAATCCGCGAACTGGGATCAGCGCCCCGGTTCCCGCTGCAGAACAAGACTGTCGGCTCCGTCGTTCAGGTTTCGGTGGGCGCGGACCTGCAGTACTACGTGGTGCTCGAGAACGGTATCCAGAAGGTCGGTGCGGCGCTCGCCCAACTGATCTACTTCTCGGATTCGCAGGGCGCCACCGGGATCGCGAGCGTCACCCCTGATGCCATCAGTCGTATTCCCTCGGTGAGGGAGCTGGCCGTCGACTCTTTGCCGCAGGTGGTTCCGGAGATCGTCGATGATCATGGCGCACCTGTCGGATGTCTGGAATGGGCTCCCTCACCTGCAGTCGACGGCGGCGAAAGTAGTTCTGCAACATTGAAACTCGTCGCTGGATTGCAGGTTCCGATCCCGGAGGGTGGCAAGTTGGTGTCCTTGGCGCAGGCGGACGGATCGGGCGACAATCTCGACAGCGTCCACGTCGAACAGGGCTTCGGCGGTTTTGTTCAAGCGACTGGAATCGAGACGAACAGCACCAGACACGACGGAGTGTTCTACGTAGCGGATACCGGTGTGAAATACGGAGTACCGGACGAAACCTCCGCTCGCGCGCTCGGATTGACGCGAACGCCCGATCGCGCGCCTTGGCAGATACTCGATCTACTTGCATCAGGTCCGGCGCTCGAGAAGAGCAATGCACTGATAGCTCACGACGGAGTCGCCCCCGATTCAACGCCGGCCGCTCCAGTGAACTGAACACCGTTGACGGTTCAGAGATCGACGTCCCGTCGTTCGGGAAGTCTCCGACGAATTACTCGACGAATGGGCATCGACGCCAATAGCGTCAGTAGGGCTAGGGTGCCGACCGTTCCGGCTCCGACGAGTGCCGCGTCGCGAGATCGGTTGTCGGGGGTCGGCGGCGTGGGTAGGGGATCGATCGTTACCGACTGATGATTGACCTTGACGCGTTCCCCCGGTGCCAATTCGCCCGTTACCGCGGCGAGTGGATCGATGACGCCGTGACCGACGTAGGGATTCCAACCCTGCGCCGGAGCGTGGGCGGTGGCTTCGATACGTTGCATGACCTGAAGTGCAGTCAGTTCCGGGTGAACCGACCGGACCAGCGCGGCGGTTGCCGCGACATAGGGCGCAGCGAAACTGGTCCCGTTAAACGACTGTACGGCGCCGTCGGAGCCGTAGACTCCGTTGGTCAGACCAGGCGACGTCGGGTGAAGTGAGATGATTCCGGTGCCGGGCGCCGCAACGTCGACCCATGGACCGCCGAGGCTGAAGGAGCTGGCGGTGCCATTGGGGTCGACCGACCCGACGGTGAGGACATAGTCGTCGTACCAGGCAGGACTGGCAATCGTCGTAACCGAGTTCCATGGATCGGCTTGTGGATCGAGGGGGTCCGGCGGTGGATTCTGGTTCTTGCAACCTCCGGATCCGACGTTCCCTGCAGCAGCGACGACTACGGCGTTCTTCGCGATCGTGGCGTATTCGATTGCAGCGCCCAGTCGTTGGTCGTTGATCCCGTCCCCGGCAGGCTTGCAAGCGACCTCGGAGATGTTGATAACGCTTGCACCCAAGTCAGCAGCGTGACGTACGGCCAGTGCCATGGTGTCGACGTTTCCGTAGCCAGACGAATTCTCGGCTACGGCAGGGTCTTCGCGTTGGCCGGCCACCGAGAAAGCGGCACTGGACTGCCTGATCGAGATGATCTGTGCGTCCGGCGCAGCTCCGGAAAATCCGGAACCGTCGACCTGCTCGGCGGCGATGAGACCGGCGACGACTGTTCCGTGTGAGTCACAATCGTCGGTGCCGTCGGAGGTCCCGACATAGTCACCGCCGCCTTCGAGGGCCGGTAGCCGGGGATGTCTGCTGACGCCGGTGTCGATGACAGCAATTCGCTGCCCCGCCCCTCGGGTGATCGACCACACCGAATCGAATCCGAGATCCTGTTGAGAACGTGGAATATCCGCGCCGTCACCACCCGCTACGGCGGGGACGCACAGGGTTCGTTGTTCGGTGGGTTGGGGAGGCGCGGGTGGACCGTCCTCCGGCAGCATTGCAGGATCGATGGGGGAAGGAACCGCACTCGATGCGCCACCCGCCCCGGCGAGGACTGTTAAGACAACGATCACGAGTGCGGCACAGATGTTCGTCGCGCGTCGAATCACCATCGAGATCCGATCGCTCAGAGACCGCGCATGAGCGCGAAGAGCCCACTGACCCAGCAGATCAGCGGAACGATTGCTGCAATCGCAGCGAGGTCCAACAGTTCGGCCGCGCGTCGCATCACGGGGCTGAATGTGTTCTGGGGGGCGAGGATTCCCAGAATCAGTGACAGGAGGAGAACAGTCATCGTGATGGCGAAGACGACCAATGCATGGTCGCGATGGGTCCATGCCATGCCGCCCAGGAGAGCGAGAACCACCGAGATGCCTGCCGAGATGAGTGGGACCGCCTGATGTGCGCCCGCGTAGGTGCGCCCGCGAAACATCAGCACGACGGCCGTCGCGAATGCGAGAGCAAGGTTCGGCCAGACGATTCCCTGACCGGGCCAGGACCACGCGAGCGCGACTGCGGCAGTGAGCGCGACCACTGACGTGGCCACGATCAGTCCGGTCAGGTAGCTACGAGCCCGCCCTGCCCTTTCAGTCAACTCGGTCAGCCCGGGCAGTTCGGGCTCGGGCAGTCCGTCGCGATCGTCGTCGAGGGGATTACTCGGCGTCGGAACCGGGGGAAGTGGTAATCGCGCGAACAGCATCGACAGTCGAGCGGTGAACGTGAGAACGATCAATGCTGCGGCAATCACCGCGCTGCTGACGGTTGCGGTGCGCGCCTCGGGAAGCGTCGTCGCGACGGCGAAGGTGCCCACCGCAGCAAGGAGGACGACGAGAAGTGCGGTGAAGACGGCTAATCCGGCACCGCACAAGCGGAGGCAGATCAGAGTCACCGCGGCTGCGAATGCCGAACCGAGAAGGAGATGAGCAGAAAGAACAGTGCCGGGTACGCAGAGGGCGCCGGATACGAACGCCAGTGGCACCGCTGTGCATCCGAGCGTGATGGAGCTTGCAGTGTCTCCGTACACCCGCGCTGCCACGACGGCGGCGACGGTGAGCACCAAAGACATCACTCCACCGCAGACAGCGCCGATCAGACCTGTATCGCCGAGGACCAGGGCGAGGGCCGCGACGAGCGCAGCGACGAGGGCGGCGGACGAGCCGACAATGCGCGCGGTGATCGGAGTCCAGCGTCGGTAGATGTCTGCATCCGTCGCCGCGACGGTGTACATGATGTCGTCGAAGAGTGGGGGCGGGGCAGCGGTGTCCGCGGCCGCGAGTACGAGCAATTCCCCATCGCGGATTCCATGCTCGTGCAGCGACAGCGTCGGTGCCAGCGGTGCCCTGCCGACTTTCGACAGAGTCCAGTCGACGGGCTCGAATTGTTCGGCGCTGTGGTCGAACTCGTTGAAATTGCTGTGGTTGACAATTGTGTCCACAATGCCCGGAATGACCACCGCGAGTGGAACACGAAGCGGCACCGCAAGATCCACCTGCGAATGGGCTGAAAGTACCGTCAACCTGCACAGTTCGGCAGAATGGGTCGCGCGTCGTCCGTTTGCGGTGTGCGCAGCGCTGGTTTCAGTGGTGCTGGTCAAGATCTGTCCCCTCCCATGACGCGATTCCCCTGTCACGTCACCCCAGTTCACCCGAACAATACGACATGAACTGTGCGCCTGTGTCGGCGACAGCGCAGACAACAGGTGGCACCGACCCGAGTGTCGGTGTTGTGATCTATTCTCTTGCAATTGCGTGACTACGCCTTGGGGGGCGGGCCGGCGGTAGTCGGACGAGGCGCGTGGCGGCAACAGTTGCAGCACCGATGGGGGTGGGTGAATTGAGCACTGTCAGATTTGCGCGTCGAGCGCGCCGTGAATCGCCGCGTACACCGGGCGGCGAGGTGACGCTTCAGGCCCCACCGGAGATTCCTCGCGTCACGCCGGGAAACCTACTGACCAAACTACTTCCGGTGATCATGGTGGTTGCCATGATCGGCATGGTGGCGCTGATGTTCTCTTCCGGCATGGCGCGCAATCCGATGTCCCTGCTGTTTCCGGTCATGATGATGGTGTCGATGCTCGGGATGCTCGCCGGGGGCGGTCGTAGCGGTGGAGCACGAGCGTCCGAAGCGAACGAGGACCGCAAGGACTACCTGCGGTACCTGGATCAGATGCGCAGCGATGTTGCTGCGACGTCTGGTGCGCAGCGTGCTGCTCTCGAGTGGAGCAATCCCGAGCCGTCGCAGCTTTGGACACTGGCCGGGACTGTGCGGATGTGGGAACGTCAGATCACCGACTCGGACTACTGCCACGTTCGGGTCGGTCTGGGTGCACAGCGATTGGCCACCAGACTTGTATCGCCGGAGACCGGGCCGGTCGAGGATCTCGAACCCGTCGCTGCTGTCTCACTTCGGCGATTCGTCCGTGCGCATTCGGTTGTAAAGGACCTGCCGACCGCCGTCTCGCTTCGCGGATTTGCTGCAATGTCCATTGAGGGGCAGAGGGATTCCGCTCGAGCGCTCGTCCGCTCGATGTTGATGCAGCTGTGCACTTTCCACGGTCCGGACACCGTCCAAGTTGCAGTGGTGTGCGGTCCCGATACCGAAGCCGAGTGGGAGTGGGTCAAGTGGCTCCCACACGTGCAACACCCGGAATCTCAGGACGGCGCCGGCACTTCACGCATGGTGTTCGGTTCGTATCTCGAGTTCGAAAGTTCCCTCGGGGAAACGCTTTCGATGCGTGCTCGATTTGCTCGCAACCCTCCAGCGAGTGCGGGCGTTCCGCATCTCGTGTTGGTCGTGGACGGCGGCTTGCTCGAAGGTGACACCGGCCTGTTGTCCGAATCCGGGCTCGACTCGGTGACCGTCCTCGACCTGTGCGGGTTCTGCCCGCGGCTGGCGGCGGCGCGTGGTTTGCGACTGGTCGTCGGTAGCGATCAGATCGGCGCGGTGAGCAGCGCAGGAGTCGAGAACTTTGCGACGCCTGACGCCGCGACGACGAGCCTGGCGCAGTCGTTCGGACGTCGCATCGCACCGTTCCGTGCGGCATCGCAGAACGCTGTGGACGCAACTGACGACGACCGATCCCTTCGGACCTGGAGCCAGATGTTGGGGATAGGAAATGTTGCGAGGTTCAATCCTGAGCATGGCTGGCTGCCACGTCAGGGGCGCGACCGACTCCGCGTGCCGATCGGTGTCGGACAAGATGGAAACCCTGTCGAACTGGATCTGAAGGAGTCGGCCGAAAACGGTATGGGTCCGCACGGGCTGTGTATCGGAGCCACCGGTTCTGGTAAGTCGGAGTTCCTGCGAACCTTGGTGCTCGGCCTGATCGCGACGCACTCACCCAACGCACTGAACCTCGTCCTGATCGACTTCAAAGGTGGTGCAACCTTTCTCGGGACTGATTGTCAAGTACCACACGCTATGGTGTATCCATGCGTACCGCGATCTACACCCGCATCTCACTCGACCGGACTGGCGAGGGGCTGGGCGTTGAACGGCACTTCGAAGACTGCTCCGAATTGGCAGAATCACTCAATTGGGAAGTAGTAGAACACTATTCGGATAACGACATCTCAGCCAGCAGGGGCCTTGTGCGACCGCGGTACGAGGACATGTTGGCCGACATTCAGGCAGGCAAGATCGACGCCGTGATCGTGTATCACGCAGATCGCCTCTATCGCTCGCCACTCGAACTCGAACGACTAATCGCGATCTTCGCCAACACGGAGATCCGGACAGTCAAATCAGGAACGCTCGACCTGACCACCTATTCCGGACGGATGGTCGCCCGAATCCTCGGCAGTGTCGCCAGAGCAGAGGTCGATGCGATGTCCGATCGCCGGAAACGCGCCAACGATCAGAAGGCCGCTTCTGGTCTCTGGATCGCATCGCGCCGACCATTCGGATACACGATTGACGGAGAGCTACTAGAGCCGGAGGCGACGGCAATACGAGAAGCCGTGCAGTCCGTGTTGTCGGGGATGTCCGTGCGGCAGGTGGCGCGTGAGTGGAATGCTGCAGGACTGAGGACGGCACACGGTGGCCAGGAATGGAAGTCGACCAGCGTGCGGCGAGTGCTGAAGAACCCGAGATATGCAGCCCTGCGGGTACATCGTGGCGCAGTCGTCGGGACTGGTCAGTGGCCGGCGATCATCGATGTTGATGCCCACTACGGGATCGTGGCGTTCTTGGATGACCCGAAGCGGTCGAGCAGTTTGGGATTCGAGCGCAAGTGGCAGGGCAGCGGCGTCTATCGGTGTGGGGTTTGCGAGGACCGCATGGTGGTACACGTAGACGCCAACAAGCGGCGGTCGTACAAATGCCCTCAGAATCACGTTCGACGGCAGGGCGTGGCGCTCGACGAGTTGGTGGATGGCGTAGTGATTGCTCGGCTTTCGATGCCTGATGCTGCGGTGGTTTTGCAGTCTGACGAAATCGATGTGGCTGGACTTCAGGTTGAGCGGGATTCGTTGCAGGTGAGGGCCGAGCAGATCGCGGGAATGTTCGGCTCTGGGGCGATGGATGCGGGTCAGTTCGAGGCCGCGAACGCAGCTCTGCAGTTGCAGGTCGACAGGGTTGATGCGGAACTGGGTAAGGCGCGGATGGGGGATCCGCTGGTGGAGCTGGTGTTGGCAGGGGGCCGTCTCGTTGAGGTTTGGGAAGGTAAGTCTCCTGATCTACGAGGGAAAATTATTGATGCGTTGATGGTGGTTCGGGTGCATCCTTCGGATAAGGGGCTTCGGCGCTTTGATCCTCGGTTCATCGAGATTGAGCGGAAAGTGTAGCGAAATCCAAGCAGGCGTTAAGCAGGTGCTTAAGCAAATGGTTAGCAGGTGGTTGCTTTTTGCTAGTCGATTATCCGTGCAATTCGATAGGTCCTATTGAGGATCTAAGTAGACCCGATGGAGAGTCTATTGAGAGTCTCAAGAGGATCTAACGAGAAGCACGGTGTCGTTAGAGAACATCGTGCCAAGGGGACTCGAAGCTCTACAAGGACCTTGTAGAGGCTCCCGCATCCTCTTTCTGATCGTAGGAGTTTTGCGGCGATCGCCGAAGAATCTGCTGTTCACGGCGGCATCGTGGGTTTGTCCCACTGGGACACCTGGTGGGACACCCAACGGGACTCCGGCCGGACATTCTTCTTCCTGTCGATGTTGTCGATAGGAAGAAATGGCCTGTCCGGAATCTCTACGGGATCCCGTAGAGATTCGCTGTTGCGGGAGGCGCGACCCGCCGACTTGTGCAATGCGCGCTTCGCCATATCGGTTCAACCTGCGTCTTTAGTTCATCTATCTCGCTACATCTCGCATTATGTGTTTCTGTCCGCCACTGGGTGTAGTTTTCTCAACAAAGCGGTGTGACCGAGCCGGTCGATAAGATACACGTAGAGGGAAACGGTTTCCCAGAAAATCAATTATCAACTAATCAAAGTAGGGAGCACCATGTCAGAATCCATGCTCACCACGCGCCAAGCTGCGGAGCACGTGAACCGCACGCCGCGCACACTGCGGAACTGGCGTAACCGAGGGGATCTGATAGGTCACCCGAGGGCCAACGGCAGCATCTTGTACTCGCTAGACGATCTCGAGCGTGCCGTGCAGATTCAGGTGCAAAGATTTTGCACCCGGAACGTCGGAGGACGGCCGCGGAACACCTAGTGCGGACCACGGTGAGTCGTCGCCAGTGCGGCATATACTCGAAAACACGTTCGAACTGAACGTCTGATTGCTTGACCTGCCCTGAGTTCGCAGCTCAGGGATATTTTCTGTGCTGTTTTTCTGATCGAAGGGCGCAGCTTGCCAACAAAAACGTACCACCCTAACCCTGAGATATCCAAGTTCATCGACGATCTCGTCAAGGACTGGCCTCCTCTCACGCCTGAGACACGAGACAGGATCACCGCACTGATGAGGTGTGGAGATTGACCACACATGTCTATTCGCTGGAGACAGTGGTCAACGCGATCCCTGATGTGATCGCTCATCTGCGTGGTGGACTGTATCGACAGCCACGGCTTGGCACCGGCGACTCAAATCCCGATTCCAAGCCGACCGATAAGCCAGGCCCTCGGGCGCCGGCAAACCTCGATGCCCTCGATGCAGCTGACGAATTACTGAGGTGGCTGGCTCAGTGGGCTGAAGCCGCGGGCGTCGACATGACGAATCTCGGGCAGACTTGGAGGTTCCGTTGCGGAGAGGATCGTGGCTACATCAGAGGTGTGCGTAACAACGATCCACGGCCCGCTGATCGGCTGCGTGAGCGTCTATTACGCGTGATGGCTACTCCGGGTTGGGTTCCCCCACAAGGGATGCACACGCACCTTATGCAGGCGCTGGCTCGTCACATGAAATTGTTCCCCACGATCGGGGACATCCTGTTCGAGTCGAGGGTGGGTGATCCTGTTGCGAGCCTTGCCAATTGTGGATGAGTCCGAGCCGGTGCACATGCCGGCGCGGTGGATGGGCGAAGTGGAAGCCGCGAGGTTCATCGGTCGGAGTCGTCGCAGCCTGCGGAACTGGCGCTCGAACGGTCTGGTTCCGGCCCGCCGTCGTGGTGGTGAGTGGGTCTATCTCGCTGCGGATCTGACTGCGGCCAGGGATAAGGCTGACCAGCGAATGCGTCACGGGCTATCTACGGCGTCGAAGCCAGGCCCCGGACGCGGACATAAGCATGCCGCGAGACCGCGGATCAGGGAGCTTATCGAGGCCGGCGGGATGAGTCAGAAGGCCATTGCCTGCGAGATCGGTTGCAACGCGTCGCTGGTCGCTGTGGTGAGTAGGGAGCTGAAAGAAAGTGGTGGAGCTTTATGACTGAAGTTGTCAGTGTTCGCCGCGTGAATGCGCCCTGGCACTTGGAGTCTCGGACAAACAGTCGAGGGAAACCGATGGCTCGACTTGTGTTGGGGAATCAGAGCGGCGTCAGTTTGGCGCTGCACCCAGACGAAGCGGAGCAGTTGCGAGCAGTTCTCGGGGAGTTTCTTAATTCTCTTAATTGACAACAACTTTTGACTAATAGGATCGAGATTGAATTTGATTGCGTATGAACGTGTGATTGACAGGTTCCGTGAGCAGGGTCTGAACGTCCGGGAGTTGAGCAGCGGTCGGGCGTCGGCGCAGGCGCCGGGGCACTCGTCGGCTGACCTTTCGATCACGATCACAGACAACGGGTTCGATCGGGTTCTCGTCCATTCCCACGCGGGGGAGGATCTGGCGGACGTGTTGTCTGCGGTGGGGTTGTCGACGACGGACCTCTTCAACGATCCGGGCGGGTCTACGTATGAGTATCCGGATGGCCGGCAGGTGCATCGGTCGCCGGCGAAGCGGTTTCGGCAGTCTGGAAACACAAAGGGAACGAAGCTCTATCGGACGGACCTGGGCGCCGACGTCGTTTACGTCGTTGAGGGCGAGAATGATGTCCACGCTCTCGAAACGCTTGGGGTTGCGGCTACATGTACGGCGATGGGCGCCGGCAAAGCCCACCTCGCCGACCTCTCCCCATTGCACGGAAAGACCGTGATCGTCGTTCGAGACAAGGACGCGGCTGGCCGTCGTCATGCGGATCAGGTGGCGTCGTTGCTCGATGGTCTTGCGACTGTGGGTGTTGTTGAGGCGAAGGCAGGGAAGGACGCCGCGGATCATGTTGCGGCAGGCTTCGGTGTCGATGAGTTCGTGCCCGTCGATCTGGCAGCTGGCCCACCAGTTTCTTCTCCTGCAACTCCGGCTGGTGGTCGTTCGTTGCGGCTGATCCCCTTCACTGACGAGAAGGACGACGTGCCTGTCTGGGCGTGGGAGTACGACGGGAAGGGTCGAATTCCGCTTGGGGCGCTCGCATTGTTCGCGGGTCGACCTGGTGCAGGCAAGTCGACCGGCGGCAGGTGGATCGCGGCCAGCGCATCGACGGGGACACTCGCCGGCCACTGGGAAGGGAAGCCGGTCAACGTCGCCTACATCGCGGCTGAGGAATCTGCGAAGTACGTCGTGAAGCCTGGGCTGAGGGCTTCGGGTGCTGACATGCATCGGGTGTTCACGCCGAAGGTCGAACTCGACGGCGAGGAGGTCCGGTTCCTGTCTTCTCATGACATGGCCGAGCTGACTGCGCTGTTGATTGAGAATCAGGTGAAGCTGGTGGTGGTCGATCCGCTGATGTCGACGATTGGATCGAAGACGGACATCAACCGCAACAATGAGGTTCGGTCGTTGGTGGAGCCGTGGGCGAAGCTCGCGGAGAACATTGACGGGGTAGTGCTCGGTATCGCCCACTTGAACAAGTCGAGCAACGGTGACGTGGTCGCCGGGATCAACGGGTCGTCTGCCTTCGGTGAGGTTGCGCGTTCGGTGTTTGGTTTTGCGAAGGATCCGGAATCGGATGCGGGCGATCGGATCATGAGCCAAGAGAAGAACTCGATCGGTGAGGAAGACCTGGCGCTGACATACAGAATCGAATCCCAAGACGTTGTTACCGACTCGGGTAAGACCGCTGAGGTTGGCCGGTTCGTGATTGTCGGCAACTCCGATCGAAGTGTCGGTGACGTACTCCGGGATGCTTCTCGACCGAACTCGGATGGCGGTCAGGCTGTGCAGCGCACCGAGGCTGAATCGTGGTTGGGGGAGTGGCTTGCGGATGGCTCTGAGCATGATTCGGCGGAGATTAAGCGCGCCGCGAAGGACGCCGAGATCAAAGAACGAACCCTCTATCGAGCGGTCGAGGCTCTCGGTGTCGTGAAACGGATGCGGGGCCGTCCACCCAAGGGTTTCTGGTCTCTGCCAAAGATTGCCACCGCTGGCGAAGTTACCCCCTACACCCTGAAACCTGGCAAAGATGGCGAAGATGGCAAAGATAGGGACTACCTGCATAAACAGAATGGCAAAGTTCAACACGATTTGAAGTTTGCCATCTCTGCCACCCCCACGAGTCCGGGGGATTCATGCCTAGTTTGCGGAGGACCGATCCGCTCGACGGGCAAGTGCGTCCAGTGCATCGTCCACGCTGCCGAGTCCACTCAAATCGCTTAGCCGTTTCCGGGGATGCGTCAGTTGTCGCATCCCCGGCCTAACCCCTTGGAATTGCATGCCAGTCCACGTTCTCACGAAAACAACCACACTCGCCGAAAGGAGTACCAGCCCAATGTTAAACCTCCGAATCAGCAGCACTGACGAAGCCGAAGCCGCAAAGGCCGTCAACGCACTACACGAACAGAACCATCCCGGATTCAGACAAATCGTTGATGACGCATTCGCCCGCTATGGCGGCGTCGAACGCATGATCTTCGTCTTAGCTGACCAACTAACAAAGGGAAGCTAATTGGAAGTTTCAGTAAAGATGCGCACCCACAAGCGCGTCAGGCGACCGAACCTACGTCGATACGTAGTCAAGTTCGGACTCGGCGCCGGCCAATGGACATTGACCGCGGCAAAGCTCCGCGAACTGTGCGACATGTTCTCGGACTTACTCGAAGGCGAAGTGGCCGCGAATGGGTCATTCCGAGTCAGCCGAACGTCGACTGGCGACTACACGATCAGTCAGACGCGGCCCTCTGGTACACGCACAGGTTTCATCACCGAGGCGAACATGTCCGACCTACTTCTCGCAGCAGACGAAATCTTGAACGAACATGCTGCAATCCGTTTGGAGGAACGATTGATTCGCACAAGCCGCAAGTGTTCGAGTCGTGCCGCTTACGACAGTGAACGTCACTGCGTGTACACGTCATGCACAGAGGACGAGAACGGGGCAGTGACCACAAACCTGCCCCTACCGCATCCAGTCCGCAGGGGAGCACCTGAGGGCTCGGAACCATTGCAGAACAACAACTCTAACCAATAAGGAGCAAATCAAATGGGTATCGACAACACGCCGGCCGCACAGCAGGTCATCGCAGCCTACGAAAACCGCCTCGCCGAGATCGCCGAAGGCACCACGCACATCAAGTCAATCCGGAACCCCAACCCCGTAGCCGAAGCACACGGCAACAGGACACGGGACATGCAGCGCCACGTCCACACAGCACGCGCATACCGTGACGCACAGCGGGAACTAGACGCACTCCTGACCGAACAGGGCGAAGCACGCAAGCAGCTCCGACTAGACACTGAGCGGAAACTCCTCGGCGTCAGCCGGTTTGACCGTGAAACCCAGCAGCGTTACCTCGAAGCCAAGCGACTCACCCGAGAAGCGGCAGGAGAATGGACAAGCAACGCAAGCGACGCGGCAGCAGCGCAGCAACGACTCGCCGACCTTCAAGCGGACGCTGTACTCGTCGGCGACACGGTGCTCGAGAAGGCCATCGCCGCGACCGCAGTTGAACGTGGCTGGACTGGCATCACCGACCAGCACTTCGAGCGCCACCCGAACGACCGCAACCATGTCGAGACGATCCTCGCCCTCGACGCGCCTGTCGACCCAGTAACGGAAAAGAGCGAATACACACTCTCAAACCCGTTGGACAACATCAACGATCGAGTGCAAATCAACACCGAATACGGCATCGATGTGACATGGGCAGGCGGCCTCGATGCTGTCGCGGACCTACCTGTCGCGGAGATCAACAACACCCCAGACCTCTACCCCGGCTACGTCCACTAAGGCGGAAACGAAGTCACCGTGGGGCAGTAGACCATCAGTGTCACTGCCCCACGGGCTAGACCTCCCAGGGGCACCACAACGGCGACCCTCGGGTACAGGGCTGCATATATATATCGGCTCAATTTCCACATCACCTGTGGATAACTCACATGCCGTGAACAGTGCATACCTCAAATAGGGGGGCCGACCCCCTTAAACATCAAAAGGCGATCCTCAGGCAAAGCGCCCTATATCCCCCCATCAGGTCTGTACACCAACTTGGTGACTGAGCTGCGGCGACTATGGGTGAACTCAAGGCATGGAAGGACGAAATCGATGGAAGTCATACGAGTGAAAATCGCGCCAGTTGCTCGCGGAGGCGAGGTCTTGGCAACTCTGCAGGCGTTGCGGGACAGGTTGGCGGGGGCGATTGATGCGACGATCTCGGCTCGCGATGTGGCGATGTTGTCGTCTCGTCTTGTCGCGGTGATGCAGTTGATTGCTGAGCAGGATCCGGTGCCGAAATCGCGGACGCCGCTGGATGAACTGCATGAGCGTCGAGAAACCAAATTGAAAGGAAGGTTGCTAGTTGATAGATGAAGACTTGGGTGAGTTGACGACGGCGGATCTCGCTGAGGAGCGCGCTGCCCGGAAGGAAGCCGATAAGGCGGTGAGGGCCGCGAATGCTCGGCTCGCCGAACTCGAAGCTAATGGGGAAATTCCCCAGTTGGAGGATCCTGCGGAGATTGAAGCTGTGACTGCGGAGAGAGATTTGGTGGTCGCTGCCCTCCTTCGGCATCAGGTTCGCGTGGAGAAGAAGCTGCCAGCGGAGTCGTTGGAATTTCTGACTGGTGGCACTCGTGAGGAGTTGGAGGAGCAGGCGGAAGCCATGGCGGCGGTTCTCGCGCTGAGTCGTCCGCCGGCGCCGATTGTGCCGAGTGAGGGGACTGCCCCAGCTCGCGTGAACAGTCCCTATCTGCAAGCGCGCCGGATCCTTCTCGGTGAGAACTCGTACTACTGATTGATGTTCGAAATAACTGAATAAGTAACACATCTCGGAGGCTCGGACCGCATTGGTTCGGGCCTCCTTTGCATGCCCAGATCGGGCAATCTTTGGGGGATTAGTGATCAAAACACATAGGGGAGTCCATCTTTGGGCGCGGCTCTTGGAGTCGAAGGGGGACCCGATCGAGGTTCGTCGACTGCTGGATGCTGAATCGCTCGATGAGGACGGCGAGCAGTTCCTGCGAACACTGGGGATCGCTCTCACACTATTTTTCGGGTCGAGTTGGGGGCGCATTCTCGCGCTGCTGGAAGACGCGGGCATCAGTCACGACGAGCTTCAGGGGATTTTGGCTCTGGGTCTCGACGCGGACAGTCGTTCGTCGGTGGAGGGCTGATCCATGGCAGTTGAACTGGCCACTGCTTATGTGAGCCTAATTGTTGACACTAAGCAGGTTCCGGGACAGGTTCGGGCGGCACTCGGTGCGGCTGAGCAGGGCGCGGACAGCACAGGCAAAAACATCGGCACCAAGATGTCGACGGGCCTCGCTTCGGCTCTGAAGGCTGGTGCAATTGGTTCAGGACTAGCTGTCGGCGGACTGCTCGCAGCGTCACTAGTGAAGGGTATGGGTCGTCTCACCGCGATCGATACCGCTGAGGGCAAGCTCCGCGGTTTGGGTCATTCGACTCAGTCGACCGCGAAGATCATGGATTCCGCTTTGGCGTCTGTGAAGGGTACTGCTTTCGGTTTGGGTGATGCTGCGACTGTGGCTGCTTCGGCGGTTGCTGCGGGTATCGCTCCGGGTAAGGAGTTGACGAAGTATCTGTCGTTGACTGGTGATGCTGCGACGATTGCGGGTTCGTCTCTTTCTGAGATGGGTTCGATTTTCAATCAGGTTCAGGCGTCCGGAACGGTGTATACGGATACTTTGAATCAGTTGTCGGACCGCGGTATTCCGATTCTGCAGTGGTTGCAGGCGGAATATGGTGTGACTGCTGAGGCTTTGGCGAAGATGGTCAAGGGCGGCGAGGTTGATTCCGCGACGTTCATGAAGGTCATTTCCGAGAATATTGGTGGCGCGGCTCTTGAGTCGGGTAACACTGTTGTTGGCGCTTTTGAGAATGTCAAGGCTGCGATGGGCCGTCTTGGTGCGGCTGCTTTGGGTCCTGGGTTTGAGCGTTTGCCTGGCCAGATGTCGTCTATTACAACGGCGTTGGATGATACGGCGAAGTCTGTTGGCCCGTTGGCTAAGGCTTTCGATCATCTGTTGTTTGATGTGATGTTGCCTGAAAACTTTGATGCCGGAAAGATGCTTTCAGGGCTCACGTCGTCGGTAATCGACCAGTCCACCTACGGGATCAATAAGTTCTCAGCTTGGATCACTGGCGAGCTGCCAGGCCTCGTAGATCAGGGCAAAGCCAAGGTATCGGAACTGCTCTCCCTCTCCGGGGTAGACGGTTCTTGGAATCGCATTGTCGGCGTGTTCAACTCCCTGCTTGGGACGGTGAAATCCGCTGGTCCAGCTGTCGTGAGCATTGCAGCTTCGCTGGCTGCGGCATCCGGTGCGCTTGGTGTGTCCGCGTGGGACGGTTTTCTGTCGGCGCTTGAAGCGTCAGCATCGATCCTCAACGCAACCCTGGTGCCGGCGCTGAATCTCACTGCCGGTCTACTGCGGGACAACCAAGGTGCCGTAGTGGCATTGGCAGCGGGTTGGCTGTTGTTCAAGACCATTCCGGCGATCATGGGACGAGTCACGTCAAGTCTCGCACCGATCACCGCAGGAATGCGTAGCGCGAATACGGCAACGTCAGGCTACCGGGCGTCACTTGGTGCGATTCGAGGTGACTTCAGGAATCTAGCTCCGCAGATCGGCGTAACTGGTGCAGCGATGCGGGCACTCGGAAACAACTCGTCGACCATCCGCGGCATGCAGAACGCATTCATGGGTGCGTCTTCGGCGACTAGCGGGTTTGCATCAGCGATGCGTGTTGGCGCAACCCCCGCTGTGGGAGCGCTGAAGGCAAGTGTTGGCGGCGTTGTGAACGCTCTAGGCGGGCCGCTCGCTATGGGTCTGATGGCCGCAACGGTCGCGTTTGTTAACTACAAATCTGGTGTAGCGAAGGCAACGAATCAGAACCGTATCCTTGCGGACTCGGTGACGAACGCTGCTTCTGCACAGGCAGATTTGATGAAGGCGATGGTGGCGGGGGACGAGGCCTCGATTTCGTCTCAGGTTGTCTCTAACCTTCGTTCGCTTCGCCAGGAGCAGGCTTCTCTGGCGTCGACAGGCCCAAGTTTCATTCAGAAGTCTGTAGCCGGCTGGGAATCGCTCAGTCACGCGATGGGTATCACCCGCGGCGAGACAGCTTCGTCGACGTTGGCTCAGGAAGACGCAGCCAACACGTCGAAGGCGGTGACCGCGACCCTCGATGGATTGAAGATCACCAACGAGGATCTGGGCCGGGCTGTGACCGGTTCGTCTGCAGCGTTCGACGCTTTGCGTGGGCGCATGTTGGCGAGCGGTGATGACAGCAAGGAGGCTGTCGAGTGGCTCGATAAGCAGCGTGCCTCGCACAGGCTTCTGCAGTTGACGATGGAGGCAGTGGGGCCGGCGGGTGTTGAGATCGCGGGCGCCATTTCACAGATCGCGGATTCTGCCGGCGATTCGAAATCCAAGCTCGATGGCCTGACGACTGTTCTCCAGGCGTTGGGAATTCTCGAGACTGACACGCAGTCCGCGATGTTTGATGCGGCTGAGGCTGTCCGAGAACTGGCTAAAGCAGCGGAGGAGGGCGTTGATCCTGTCGGCGGTCTGGGTGATGCGCTGGTCGGTTTGGATGGGGGCCTGAACCCGGAGATGCCCAACGCCAAGGCACTTCGTGACTCACTGATCGGCCTCAGTAAGGAATTCGCAAACCTGATTGCCAGTGGACTGAGCAGCAAGGACGCAGCTGCTGAACTTGAAGGCGGTCTGCAGTCACTAGCTGATATGTACGACCTGCCGATCGAGAAGGTTCGCGAACTCGCGCAAACTCAAGGGCTGCTCGTAGACAAGCGCGTCGATATCACGATGGCAGTCGATGGTCGCGACGAGGCATCAGAAGCGTTGTCCAACATCGCTGTGCGGGCCGATGAGTTCCAGGGTGATCGCACGATCACCATGACAGTCAAGGATCAGGCCGCGATCGATGCGATCACCAACCTGAACCTCGGCTTACTCAAGATCAATGAGACCACTGGTGAAGTTGAGATCACGGCAGAGTCTGACGCTGCGCTTGCAGGCATTGGCGCTGTGGTTGTGGAACTCGGCAAGCTCGACAAAAATGTTGCGACGCCGACTATCACTGCTGACCAGACAAGGTTCTTTGTTGCAGATGCTGATACTAGGCAGCGGCTGGCCGAGATCGATCGCACACAGGTTGATCCCAAGGTTGGTTTGGTTCTCGATCAGTTCTCAGAGGGTCGAAATGTAACCCTCGCTGAGTTGCAGAAGATCGACTTGACGACTGCTTCGCCCGATGTTCAGTTGATCATCAAGGACGCGATCGCGAACGCGCAGGTTGTGAACGCTGAAATCACTAATGCGGCGCGAAACCGAACCTCGGTCATCACGATCGATGTTCAGCGTACGGCGGCAGCGCAAGCAGCGTTCAGTGCGACCGGCCAGTACGGTCCTGCTGCACCAGTATTCAACTCGCGAGGCTCACGACTGCCGAAGAACTCGGTAGGATCCAGGCTCCCAACCTCAGGTCCGGGAACATCCACAACGGACGGCATTCTCGGAATCGGCTACGACGGTGTACCTACATCATGGGTCGATAAGGGCGAATGGATCATCAACGGTCGATCCTCCGAGAAATACAACGGACTACTGGCAGCGATCAACCGGGACGACCCCCGACTGAACACTCTGCCAAGGTTCGCCGAGGGTGGACGGAATGGCATCACGGATGCACTAGCGGCCGGCGCATCGGTTGACGGGAACACCTACCAGTGGGGCGGAACGGGGCCGACGAACTTCGACTGCTCCGGGTTTGTTGGTTGGTTGCAGCAGATCGTCATGGGCGTCACGGGATCTGTGAAGCGGTTGTATACGACCTACAACCTCCTCGGAACCAGCGGTGTCGCTGGGCTTCAGCAGGGTCTCGGACCGGCAGGAACGCAGTTCCAGGTTGGTGTTTCCGAAGAGCATATGGCTGCGACGGTTGGGGGTCATTCTGCAGAATCTGGGGGTGCGCATGGCACTTCGGGCCTCGACAACGGTCGCGCAAATGCGCAGTCGAGTCAGTTCCCATTCAAGTACCATCTTCCAAATTCGATGATCGCCGGATGGAACGAAGCACAGGGAACCAGCATCGGTGCTACCAGTGAGGTGACGTGGACGGACAAGCAGGAACTCGACCTCCAATCTGCTGATATCGCTGTTCAGCAGGCGAAGGAAGCGCGAGACAAGGTCTACGGCGATGAGAAAAAGTCGGAAGCTGACCGTGCGCAGGCAGACATCAAAGTTCAGCAGGCCGAACAGAAAGTCATCGATCTCCAGGCTAAAAAGGACGAAGCCGGAACAGGAAAGAAGGGACCGTCACCACAGGCACCCGAACTTTCCAAGGCCTACACCGACGCGGAGATTGAACGCCTCGAAGCGCAGATGCAGGTCGACGACGCCAACGAGCGCCGCAACGATGTGTACGCGGACGCCGAAGCATCACCGAACGATCGACTGCGGGCCGACATCGCACTGCAAGAAGCGAAGGACGGACTCGCCGAGGTCCTGAAGGGCAAGCAGGAGACCGGAGGCAAGGACTACTCGCTGAATGGGATCCTGAAGTCGTTCGGCCACAACGCCGTGGACGCACTCTTCACCGGCCTCCAGGGGCAGGATTACTTCGGTATCGGTGAGTCCCGTTGGTTGTCGACGGACTTCGCTGAGCTGATGGGTAAGCCTGCGATTCCGGCACCGACGCCGGCGACATTCACTCAGGCTGAGATTGATGCGCAGACGGGCGGGATGTCTGCTGCTGAGATTCTGGAGCGTTGGGGTGTGAAGGCGCCGAAGGTTTTTGATGATGGTGGTTGGTTGATGCCTGGTGAGATGGGTATCAATTTGTCTCAGCGTCCTGAGCCTATTTTTAATTCGCCGGGTCAGTTGCAGGCGTTTGCGGGTTCCACTCTGGCGCCCGCGAAACCAACAACTGTCGATGCTTCAATCAACATCGGTGAGGTGACGCAGTCGCAGAACTTCGAAGCGATATACACGTACATCAAGCGTCAGCAGCAAATGCGCGTGGGCGGATTCTTGCCGCGATGAATAGGGAGATTGTGAGATCCGTGTACGCACAATTGTACGACGAGAACAATGGCCGTGTCAGTGGTGCTCGCGCACTTGCGATGCATCGGGCTTCGATGGAAAGGCTCGGTTGGTCTGAACCTGCTTTTCAGGATCTGCATTCGGGTATCTCGGATGAGGATGCTGCGCTGATCTGGCTCAGGACGAAGGTGATCCTGGAGCACCAGGCCAGTCGGTGGAATGCGTATTCGAAGGAGAACCGCGAAAGGTACCTACAGGAACGTCTCGCGCTGATCGACATGCCATCACAGGCAGGTATCGACGCGATGTACGGCCCTGCTGGTTTGCCTGAGCCAAAGAGCTAGAAACGATTGCCGCCCCACTGGACTTCTCGGTCTGGTGGGGCGGCTTTTCGTCGTTCAGTTACCTACTCGACAGGGGCAACAACTCGAAGAAACAACTAAACGATGAGCTCAAGCCGGGGCCTAGAGCAGATCAACGGGATCGTCGTACCTGACCACATATTCCTCCTGCTGTCCCTGCCTACTGACAGTCAAGGTCACCTGAAGTTGTTCTCGCCAGCCACCATCCTTCTCCGCCACACTTAGCAGCACAAACTCGCTGCCGTTGTGCACGAAGGTCCGCCCCTTGTGTGCATTCGTCAACTGATCGGCGGCAATGCTTTCCATCCCGGTTCTCCTTTGTCTGGTCGTCAGATATAGGTCGGCTTGATGAGGCGACCACCGAGCTGGGCTTTGATGTTCTTGCAGTTGTCGTTGATCGTCGTGTCACCGCAATTGATCATCCACTTCGAGCCCGCGACAAGCCCGTACTCGATTTTTAGTGGCTCCATCAGCGACGAGAAAATGCCGATGTTCTCAGCCTGGTCGGTATCCGAAGTGAAAACTGAGAGCACTGTTTCCGTGCCGGCTACCTCACAGGTTGCTGACTGTGTTGCATATCGGGTCGACTCGTTGATCGTGAAGTTCTCGCAGGGAAGACCGGCAGCAGCGAGGTCGTCCGCGATGCCTTGCGCCGAGTCATACTGCTGCGTTCCGGATTTCGGTTTGAAGGTTTCTTCTTCGGCGGTGTCATTGCTGGAGCATCCGCCGAGGATGAGTGCGGCCGAGCTGATGGCCGCTACTGCGGCGATTGTCCTGTTCATGCGAGTATTACTACCAGGTTGCTCAGACAGTGGATACCAGTCGGTCCGAAGTTTCTCAGTCAGATACCTCCTGCGCTTTCTTTTCCGCTAGGACGCGATCGTGAATGCCAAAGAACACCCGACGCAACAGAGCAAGTTGCGATTCGGATAGTGGTGGAGCCTCATCAACAACCATCTGCACCCATTCGTCCTGAGTCATCGGTTTGTTGTTCGTTGCTTGCGGTTCATAGTTGGGTTGTTGACGTGCGAATGGGCCGATTGCTCTTCTGCTTGCATTTTGTCGTAAGCCTGGCCGCAGCAGATCCTTCTGATCTTCGCTGAGGGGAGGAGCCTCATCGAGAACTCGCTGCACCCATTCCTGATGTGTCATCGACACTCTGTCCGTCACAGATGACTCCGGTCTGCAGATTCGAAAATTCGACAGATCGCATCCAACTGCGATTGAGACAACGGAGGCGCCTCATCAACCACCATGTCGAGCCACTCTTCGGTGGAGAGCTGCTTTGAGTCGTTCGGTGATTTGGTCACCACGAGTTTATATCAGCAGGGCTGCAATGGATTTGGCCCAAATGGGCCAAATTCCATCGCTCGTCTATCGCCCTACCAGCCCTTATGTCGTTTCACTGCGCGGCGTGTCGCTCTGGCTCGCTGCCCCCTCCCGTGAGCGTGGAGCGTTGACGACCACGGAAAACGCCTGCCGCAGTATGCGTATTTGCTCTTCGGTGAGGGGCGGCGCATCTGCGACTACTGCCTCGATCCATTCGTCGGTGGTGAGTAACGGCTTCTTTGAGTTGGTCACGACGGATGTATACCAGTCGAGGTCGTAGGTCCACTAATTCGACTGCGCCCCACCCGAATCGAGATGCTCGGGTGGGGCGCTATTTGTCGGTTCTGGCAGATCCTCAGCTGTACAATCTTGTACAGTTCGATCTACGTGGACTTGGTGAGGGACTGCGTGAACCACTCGTGAAGCGTGGCCAGAGTTTCGGGAGCGGCATCCGGGTTGCGCAGAACGTAGTGCGCAGTGCATGAGGCTGCGTCGTCGGCGACGTTAGTTCGGCGGGCAAGGTCGGCGAACACTGCGGGATGTACTGGCTTCGCGTTGGTCCACGGTTCGACCTTCTCCGGAGTGCCCACATGTGCGTCGTCCGTCGCGCAGGCACTTCCTCGTGCAGAATCAGCCTTCCGATACTCAACAGTTGCTTCGTGATCAGGCTGCAAAACCATCAACGTCTCCAACGCCTTCTGCAACGACTTCAGAAGCTCGAGACCCGATGTCAGGTCGACCTCAAGTTCGCGGCCGTGACTCTGCTCAACAAGAACGTCATATGCGGGAACTTCCCCTGGGGTGATCGTGGTGTGTGTCGTTACGCGCATCGCGTAGGCGGTGTCGGCCGCGGAGATGTCCTGCTTGGTGTGGGTGATTTGGTATGTGCCGTCGATGTCGACATCGAGATCGTAGGCGGGTGTTGAGTTCATGGGGTACTCCAAGTGTGATGCAGCGTCATTGGGCGCTGAGAATGCTTCTGGGGCATGTGTATTGGTGACCGCAGAGGGAACGGAGGGAGTAGCAGTGCAGGGCTGACCCCTGACGCAATAGGTCAGAGGACTGCCACAAGGGCCGCGTCGGTCACGTCGGTCGATTGCTTGGTATGTCCACAGTCCGGGAATTACTCGGGCTGTCGAGGCCGGGATGTTTGAATCAGCGCTACCGCTGCCACGCGGTTCCTGTCCGGGCTCGCCTTCAACAGGTGGCTGGATTCAATCGGAATGGGTGCTGCTACCCATCTGACGGGTGACTTCAACGGGGGCTAGCCGTCACACCCGTGTGGTTTCTACGGGCGCAGAGAATCGAACTGAGATCGGTGACCTACGGTTGCCGGAATGGTCCGAGCGTCACTGTCTCGGTGGGATTTATGCGCACCATCCCAGCGCTATGAGCGCTTTAAGGAAGCCGTATGTGGCGGCGTAGGTGATTGCGAGGATCAGCATCACGGCGGCGACTTCACGCACGTTCTCGCTGGTCGAAAGTTTGTCGGTAGCTCTTGCTACATTTTTCGTACGGTTCATCGGAGTTCCATTCCGGTTGGGCCGAGGCCCTGGCTGAGTGTTGGTAGCACTCGCTGGGGCCGTCTTTTTTGTGTGGATCCTTACAGTGGACAACCCTGACATCTGTTGGCCTGGAGGAGGCGCCGCACGTTGCTGCGATCATCACCAACCTTGCCGAGGAATTGGCGATGGTCGATCGTATGAAGGACGCGCTCGCCGGCGAAATGAATCGTCGACAGGAACTGCTGCGTGCGGCAGGAAACTTCGCAAACGTGTCCGATTACGAGAAGGCGAGGCTGGCCGGCGCTGCACTCGATCCGTTGCCTGCACTCTTCGTCGTTGTCGACGAGTTTTCCGAACTGCTCAGTCAACAGCCGGAATTTGCCGAATTGTTCGTGGCCATCGGGCGATTGGGCAGGTCACTTCACATTCACCTGCTGCTGGCCAGTCAGCGGCTCGACGAAGGAAAGCTTCGGGGTCTCGACAGCCATCTTTCGTATCGCGTCGGTTTGAAAACGTTCTCGGCGAACGAGTCCCGTTCCGTTCTCGGCGTTCCCGATGCTTATCACCTGCCGGGCACACCCGGTGCGGGATACCTGAAGTCCGATTCTGCGGAGATCGTTCGCTTCCAAGGAGCATACGTGTCAGGCCCGTACGAGGGCGAGCGGATAGTGCCCACTCGATTCTCGGTAGATTCCCCCGTCGAACTCGCGCCGCTGCCGTTTACCGCGACGCCCGTGGTCGGGCCAGAGGCTGTTGTCGTTCCCGTCGAGCCCGATGTCATCGACATGGGCGAAATCGGTGACGATGCACGTACTCTCATGGGAGTCCTCGTCGACCGCATGCGCTCTCACGGTCCACGCGCGCACGAGGTGTGGTTACCGCCGCTCGAGGCATCCCCGACGCTTGACCAGTTGTTGCCGCGGTGGGCGGCCGGTGATCAACCTCGCGGAAATCTGAGCGCACCCTTCGGCGTAGTCGACAGGCCGTTCGATCAGCGCCGCGATCTTCTCGTCGCCGATCTGAACGGATCAACGGGCAACCTCGCGATCGTCGGCGGCCCGCAGTCGGGAAAGTCGACGGCCTTGCGCACGTTGATCTTGTCTCTGAGCATGACGCACACGCCGGAACAGATTCAGTTCTACTGCCTCGACTTCGGCGGTGGAACGCTCCTCGGATTGAAAGATCTGCCGCACGTCGGATCGGTGGCAAACCGCTTGGATTCCGACCGCGTCCGCCGCACGGTTGCCGAGGTACTCGGTGTGGTCGCGAAACGAGAGCGACTGTTTCGTGACCTCGGCATCGACTCCATGGCTGATTTCCGAGGATTGCGAACAGCTGATCCTGCCGGGGAAGGTGTGGCGGCGGGACTCCGAGATGACCCGTACGGTGACGTCTTCCTCGTCGTCGATGGTTGGCCCAGCGTTCGTTCGGATTTCGAATCACTCGAGCCTCAGATCAACATGCTCGCCGGTCAAGGTTTGTCCTTCGGTGTGCACGTGATCGTCACGACGTCGAGGTGGGCCGAGATCCGGCCGGCACTCAAGGATCAACTGGGTACTCGCATCGAACTTCGATTGGGTGATCCGGGAGATTCGGATGCGGGTCGCCAGAAAGCCAGCCTGGTGCCGGAAGGTCGACCGGGTCGTGGCATCACGCGCGACGGGCTTCACCTTCTCACCGGACTACCTCGAATCGGCGGTTCGCCAGGTAGTGAGAATTCCGGTGGGTCTGTGGCGTCGACGGTCGAACATATTGCAGCCATGTCGAATTCGCGCCCGGCGCCCACCGTGCGGATGCTTCCGGATTCGTACTCGCGGGCAGAACTTCTCGAAGCTGTCGGAACCCGGTGGCCCTCACCGAGTGCGGCCGACGGTCGGTGCCTCACCGTGCCGATCGGGCTCGGTGAGACCGACCTCGCCCCGGTGTACATGGACTTCCGGGAACACCCACACTTCTTGATATTCGGCGACACCGCGTGTGGCAAGACATCTCTTTTGCGCGGAATAGCGGAAGGGATCATCGCGTCGAACACACCGGCGCAGGCCAAGCTGATTATCGGTGACTATCGGCATTCCCTGCTGGGAGTGGTCGAAGGGAATCACCTCGGCGGTTACTCGGCGTCGTCGACGACCTTCGGTGAGTTGATGGTCGACTTGGCTCGGATCGTCGCCGCCAGAATGCCGAACGCCGAAACAACACAGCAGCAATTACGGGAAAGGTCGTGGTGGAGTGGGCCGGAGATTTATGTACTGATCGACGACTACGACCTGGTGGCCACACCGAGTGGTAATCCGGTGGCGCCGTTGCTCGAATACATTCCGCATTCCAAGGACATCGGTTTGCACCTGGTGATTGCCCGCCGTTCCGGTGGCGCGGCCAGAGCACTCTACGAGCCGGTCATTGCGAGAATTCGCGACATGGCACCGGCCGGATTGATCATGAGCGGAAGTCGCGACGAGGGAAATCTCGTCGGCACCGTCCGCGCGTCGGCATTGCCGGAAGGTCGTGGGGTCTACGTTTCTCGGTCGCAAACCCAACTTGTCCAAGTTCCGTGGATGCCACCGCTGTGACCGTTCCGTCCTTGGTGTCGGTCTCGCTACATTGGGGTGCATCCAATATCTGGGTCGTCTCGGGTCAACGCGAATTCTGTTGCAGTGCAGACCTCAGACGCGAACCGGCGTCGGGTCCCGGTACGACCGGTGAAAATGCGATCGATTACGTCGACGACGATTATGTCGACGTAGATGGTCGGATTGTCCCCACCGTCCTGGAGCTGGCCAGGCTGATCTCCAGTGCGATGGACGGGTGCGGAATCGTCGATGCAGACATCCTCTATCTCAGTCATCCCTCGGACTGGGGTGCCCCACGCAGGCGGCGATTGCTCGATGCCGCACGGCGAGTGGCGCACGACGTCGTCCTCGTTCCGACGTCGGTCGCGGCGGCGAGGTCGGCTCGTACAGCCTGGCGATCACGGTGTGTCGTCCTCGAACTGCGTGGCGGAATGGTGGTCGCTTCTGTTGTCGTTGAGGTCGACGGTGAACTCCGAATCGACGGGGCACAAAGCTCGGCGATCGCAGACGTTGCGGGGTTGTTTTCCGGAATCGGGGACTTGTCGGTTCGGGACGCTGTGGTGTTGGTCGGGCCGCGCTCCCATGCCGTTGCGGCTTCGCTCGAACGTGGGTCGACGAATGTCCACGGCCATGCGAGCATTCGAATTCTGGACGAGAGTCGGGTGGCGTCGTCTCTGGTGGATCCTCGGACGCTCGTTCGCCAGACAACTGCGCGGGACAGTTCCGGTCGAATCGTCGACAATTCAGCTTTTGGCGCCGGGTGGGTAGGCGATCCGGATGGCGCGATGTCGATTCCTTCCGTGGACTCGACTGCCACCTCGCCCCGTCGAGTCGGCGGGTGGCACGGAGGCCGTCGACGGTTCGCGGCGGCGCTTGCGGTGCTCGCCGTCGTCGCTGCTGTCGCGGCAACGGTCGTGGTGTCGACTCGCGACCGAGGCGATTCTCGGTTGGCGGACTCGGTCGCAGCTGCGGCGGAAGACAAAGTCGAGATCGTGGAGGCGTCGAAAGAGCAGGAAAAGCCTGCGCCGAAGACTTCGATTCCGTCGATCGAGTCCGGTGTCACGCCGGAACTCACGCGTGTGGAGGTGGGGAGCGTTGCAGCAGAGCTGCCTTCCGATTGGAAGCTTCTGTCACGAGGGACCTCGAGCGGGCGCACCGATTTGATACCCAGTTCCGGCGCTGATCGCAAGATCGTGGTCATCGAGAAACGTCTTGCGGAAGGTGCTGGATTCGATTCCGTCGAAGCCGCTTTGCGTCAGCAGTTTTCGGCGTTCGAGGACCCATTGCGGTTCGGAGAGTTTTCTGTGATCGACGATGCCGCAGGAAAACAGGCAGTGGTGTACGTCGAGTTTCCGGACGATTTCTCCGAGGTGCGTTGGCGCGTGTACGTCGACAACGGTCGGCAAGTGAGTATCGGCTGCCAGTATCTGGTCGGTGAGTGGGACAGTCTCGAAGCGGACTGCCTGCGGATGTGGCAGTCACTCGAATTCACGCCCTGACCGGATCGGTCGGTTCTGCAAACATTCTTCGATCGGGCCGGAACCGTTGGCACGGAGGTCGCGTCAAAGTATGTGTAGCGCACATCAGGGAGTTCCGCTCGACCCCGGTGCACATCCGACGGACAAGCCGTCGTGGGTGGTCGCCGATACCGAACGGTACTCACCGAATCCAGGGGGACGACATGGGCTTTACCGCAACTACCGCTGAATTGATCGATTCGGCGGGGACCATCGACGGACATCTCGGTGACATCAGGGGACTGGTCAACGCTGTTCGGTCGGAGGCCGACGCTTCGCACAATTCGTGGAACGGTGCGGCGCAGGTCGAATACGCAGGAATCATGGAGCGATACAACAGCGCGGCCCTGAAGTTGGACACTGCTCTAACCGACATCTGCGAGCAGATCAAACAGGCTGCGGGAACCTTCGACTCGACCGAAGACGACAACGTCAGCTCGCTTCGCGGCGCGACGGTGAACATGTCCTGACCGTCAGCTCTTCGCCGTTCGATCAAGCAGTCCTCAGCCAGTAGTTCTCACAAAGTTCTCTCCAGTCACACCGAACCGGGAGCAGTTATGTCCGACAGGATCAAGTACGACTTCGGCGGCCTCGCAATGCTGTCCGATCAGATGAAACAGCAGGCCAAAGCGATCAACGACAAGCAGGGCGACATCAAGGTTGTCGTCGACAAGCTGCAAGCAGGCTGGGAAGGGGCAGGTTCCGAAGCCTGGAACGACGCACAGCGCCGCTGGGCCCAGGCGTCCGAAGAACTGAACATGGTTCTCGCGCAGATCGCCGGAGCGACGGCGAGCGGCTCGGAGAAGATGCAGGAAGCTGACCGGATCGCCGCAAACGGGTTCGGTCGCTGACAACATTCATGTCGTGACGACACCCCGACTGCCCCGGTACCGTCAGGTTGCCGGGGCAGTCGCATGTCGATCGCTTACCTGCTGGTTCCGGACGAGGGCATTGTCGGCGGAGATGGCTGCGCTTTGACCTGGCAGCGGGTAGACCGGTATCGTCTATCGGTGGCGTGCCGTAGGGCTCCGGCAGAAATGCGTGGAGACCGGCGGTTCTCGGGTCTCAACTGGCCGCCGAGGATCGTTTACGCGATACGCACATGGTCAGCAGTGGAATGAATTAAGACGAGGAAGATCTGTGTCTACGTACACCCCGAAGGCCGGAGATGTGACCCACTCGTGGCACGTCATCGACGCCACTGACGTGGTGCTCGGCCGTCTTGCCGTTCAGGCAGCGAACTTGCTGCGTGGCAAGCACAAGCCCACCTACGCGCCGCACATCGACGGTGGTGACTTCGTTGTCATCATCAACGCTGAGAAGGTTGCCATCAGCGGCAACAAGCTGCAGGGCAAGAACGTTTACCACCACTCCGGATTCCCGGGTGGCCTGAAGTCCCGCACTGTCGGTGAGGTCCTCGACAGGACTCCCGATCGTCTCGTCGAGAAGGCCATTGTCGGCATGCTCCCCAAGACGAAGCTCGGCCGCGCAATGAGCAGCAAGCTCAAGGTCTACGCGGGCCCGAATCACCCCCACACCGCGCAGCAGCCGGTGCCGTTCGAGATCAAGCAGGTCGCACAGTGACATCGCCGGAAGAGCAGAACGTGTCCGAAGAGAACATCGAAGCAGTGGAAGAGCTTGTCGCCGCTGACGCAGTCGAGGTCGTCGAAGAGGTTGCTGCAGCTACGCTCGCACCGATCGTCCTCGATCGCCCGGTCCAGACCGTCGGTCGCCGCAAGGAGGCTGTCGTTCGCGTCCGGATGACTCCCGGTACCGGTCAGTTCAAGCTCAACGGCCGTACGTTGGAGGATTACTTCCCCAACAAGGTTCACCAGCAGCTGATCAAGGCTCCGCTGGTGCTCGTCGAGCGTCCCGAGTCTTTCGACATCATTGCACTGCTGCACGGTGGCGGCCCGTCCGGTCAGGCAGGCGCACTGCGTCTGGCTATCGCGCGCGCACTCATCGAGGTAACCCCTGATGATCGTCCGGCCCTCAAGCGTGCAGGCTTCCTGACGCGTGACGCCCGCGCGGTCGAGCGTAAGAAGTACGGCCTGAAGAAGGCCCGTAAGGCATCGCAGTACTCCAAGCGCTGATGCTTTGCCGAGGTTGACCCGACGGGTCTGCTTCGGCACCTGTTCACCACAAGAGCGGGCGTCCATCGTTACCGGACGCTCGCTCTTGTGTTTCTCGGAGAAATTCCATTCTCGAGTTTCATTCTCGAGGTTCACAGGATTCAGGAGTCGTTCTATGGGTCGGTTGTTCGGTACTGACGGTGTTCGTGGACTTGCCAATTCGGATCTGACTGCAGATCTTGCATTGAGATTGGCGGTTGCCGCGGCGAGCGTA
>NZ_JASDCV010000008.1:0-216325 GCF_030407755.1 Rhodococcus sp. APC 3903 | reverse complement strand
GGCACTTCGGATGCCCGTCCGACCGCCGTGATCGGCCGCGATCCTCGCGCCAGCGGTGAGATGCTTCAAGCCGCGGTGACGGCCGGGTTGAGTTCCGCAGGCGTCGACGTGCTCGACGTGGGTATCCTTCCGACTCCGGCAGTTGCATACTTGACGGCAAAGCTCGACGCCAGTCTCGGTGTCATGATTTCTGCATCGCATAATCCCATGCCGGACAACGGAATCAAGATTTTCGCGGCCGGTGGGCACAAGTTGGATGACGCTGTCGAGGTGGCGATCGAGGATGCACTCGACGGCACTGCGCCGCCGGTCCTTCCGACAGGTGCCGGCATCGGCCGAGTCCGCGCGGTCGACGACGCCGCTCAGCTGTACCTTGCGCATCTGGCGAGCGCGGCGAGCGAGCCACTCGCTGGACTTACCGTTGTCGTCGACTGCGCCAACGGCGCTGCTTCCGCGCTCGCACCGGTTGCCTACGCAGCAGCGGGCGCTCGCGTCATCGCGATCAGCGCCGATCCCGACGGCCTCAACATCAACGACGGCTGCGGATCGACGCACCTGGAGAATCTTCAGAAAGCCGTAGTCGATCACGGGGCGGATCTAGGCCTCGCGCACGACGGCGACGCCGACCGCTGCTTGGCCGTCGACGAGACCGGCGCGGTGGTCGACGGTGACGCGATCATGGCTGTTCTGGCGATCGCGATGAACGAGGCCGGGGAGTTGGTCGAGAACACTCTCGTCGCGACTGTCATGAGCAATCTCGGTTTGCACATCGCGATGCGCGAGGCAGGCATCAACATCGTGACTGCTGCCGTAGGCGACCGCTACGTCTTGGAGGAATTGCGCGCGGGCGGGTACAGCCTCGGTGGCGAGCAGTCAGGTCATGTTGTGTTGCCGGCGTTCGGCACCACGGGCGACGGAATTCTCACCGGTCTCCGGCTGCTCGGACGCATGGCTCGTACGCGTAAGTCGGCATCGGCATTGGCTGCAACGATGACCACCCTCCCGCAAGTGCTGATCAACGTGAAGGTCGGGGACAAGGCGACAGTCGCAGCGTCGCCGTCGGTACTTGCAGCAGTCGCGGACGCCGAGCGCGTTCTCGGTGACGGTGGTCGAGTGCTCCTGCGCCCGTCCGGGACAGAGCAACTGGTCCGCGTCATGGTCGAGGCCACTGAACTTCCGCTCGCGCAGAAGCTGGCTGACGAGTTGGCCGAGATCGTCGGTTCGGTGTAGCCCCCTCATTACGCGTTCGCGTTTAGAGGGAACGCAATTGCGCCCCGCTGCGTCCAAGGAGTCAAAGGCCGCTCGACGTGCGAGTGGTTCCGTTGAAACTTGGGGGCGCTCGTGGATGTCGACCGCGCTGGAACAGATGAATTGGCACGTCATGCGGTGTCGGTGGCCCAGGGTCTGCGCGATTCTGCCGAGCCGATCAAGCGTTTGCGATGGGGCGGTGCCGCTTCGGGCCGTGACTACGCCGAGCACGGAGCCGCGTTGGCGTCGGCATTGGCGGTCCTGAATTCTCGCTTGACTGGCCGTGCGGATCTTCTCGATACGTTGGCGCGCCGGCTTTCCTCTTCGGCTGAGGCAATCACTGAGGCGGATCGCGAGGGTGCGCGGCGGGTGCGGGACTCCGGCGGGTCGGCCTCGTGATACCGAACAGCCTTACAGCCCAGGCAGTACCGAACGGCCCGTGTTCTTTCGAAGATATTCTTGCACTGCGTGATTCACATGCTCATCCCGACGAAATTCTGGAAGCGGGCGCTAGCGGACTGCAGTTCTTCGGCCGATTTCACGACCTGGCCACCCGGTTGGGTTTCGAAGAACGGATGCTTACCTCCTATGAGGATGCATATCGCGCAGAGGCGGGCATCGATATCGCGGCACTGACGCGAGACATGTCGGACATGGCTGCGGCGGTGGACGGTTCGGTCGCGGAGATCGCGATGCTGACGGTCCTGGCCGAGAATCTTCCCGCAGTGTGGAATGTTTCCGGCGTGGATGCGGTCGTCGATCAGGTCTTCGCCGCGCGGCGCGAAGCTCGGTCCGATGCGGATTCGGCGCCACTGTTGATCACGCTAGCCGACGAACTTGCGCGGACTGTTCGAACGGCCTTGGCAGACAAAGCTTTCAAGGTGGCCAGCCTCGACCGGGCGACCATCGGCGGTCTGGGTGCGGGGGAGATCGATCAGCTGGCTCACGTCGCTTCCAGCGGTCGTGGCGCGGCGCCATGGCTGGACACCGTTTTTCGCTCGGCGTATCTGGATGCCCGCGACGAATTCGACAGGGCGTGCGCGCAGTGTGCGAGCGCGGTAGGCGATGCTTTTGATGCCGCGACTCAGTGGGTGACAGACGCCTTCCCGTCGACCTTGCCGGTCGCCGAGTCGATCGAATCCGGTGCCGCGGCTGCGCCGATCTCTTTCTCGATCGGCGGCAACACATGGGGTTTCTCGATTGCGTCCGACGGTCGTGGGGTGAGTCTCGATGTCGCCGGTGCTGACGGGAACTCTGTGTCGGTCGCCGTGGAGTTGGACGAAAACGGTTGGCCGAGAATAGTTTTTGATGCCGATCGGGAGGCGGTCATGCAGGAGACATACCCGCAAGAAGCGTCCCAGCCCGCGACACTTCACCCCGAAATTCCCCAGCCCGATATTCCCCAGCCCGAAATACCGGTTGAAACCACCGCCGAAGTCTCGCCCGCGCCGGACCCGGAGCCGCCTGTCACAGTCCCGGACGAGTCGATCGCCGGCCCCGACGGAGAGACGGGCGCTGAGCTGGCCGGAGCTGGTCCGCTGTGAAGTCCGTTCACGCGCCCTTCGAAGAGATCCGTCGAACTCTCGATTCTCAACTCGAGGACTTCCGTGAGCGCAGAGCGCTCGAGGACTTCCGTGAGCGCAGAGCGGCAGTGGCGAGCGAGGAATCGCGCCAGGAGCCGCCGTCCGAAACGACGTCTGCCGATAACGACACGGAAGGGTCGGTCAGATCCGGCCCGTATCTGCGATCCGCGTCAGAGCCGACGACGACGCCGACGAAGCCGTGCTCGCCGCCGGAGTCGGGGGCGGGCACGGACTCCTACTTACGCAACAGCTGGCTGGCCCGCGCGTCGGAGTGAGGTTCAACCGGGAGCAACGGCGCCGTGTGTGGAATCTCGACATCAGGATCAGCAAAGTCCTGGTACTTCTTGTCGCCGGTCAGATGGAACAACAGGAAGCCCGTGAGCAGGCACCGTGTGGCGGACTGTGTCTTGCGCTCGGATCCACCGAGGCCCAGGGCTCCGAGGAGTCGGCGGCCTTCGATCAGTCCGGCGTCTTGGCCGTCGTTCACGGTGCGTGCGACGACGGGACCGCCCCACTCCACGCTCAGCGGGCGCGCATTGCTGGTCAAGGAATCGACGTCGTCTTGGCCGGCAAGGATCAATCCGGGCGCTGTGATCTTCGACGCGTAGTTCTCCGCCTTGGGTGCTGTCGGGGCCGGGAACAGCGCGGCTACTGCACCGACATCCCCGCGCTGCGCTGCGGCCAGTACCGCCGCGCCCGCGCCCATGCCGTGACCGGCAAAGGCGACTCGATCGGGGTGGACGCTGATCTGGCCGGGGCCGAGTCGTACGCCGACGCAGATGTCGAGCGTCGCTCGAAGATCTGCAGCCAAGCCGAGATGGGACGGGACCGGACCGCGTTCGCTGTCGGGCGCCGCTGCGACAATTCCCCAGGAAGCGAGGTGCTGGAGTGTCTGCTCGTACTTGTGGGACCCGACCATCCACCCGTGCGCGAAGGCAACGGCGGGGAGATTGAAACCGGTTTCCGGCGTGTACACGACACCCGGCTGTCCGGCCAGGGCGAGGTTGCCGCGGAGAACTCGGTGCGGGCCGCGCTTGGACAGCTCACGGGTCAGTGTCTTCAGTTTCGGTGCCACGGTTGAAGACGTTATCCGATGAGCCGTCTCGTGTATGCGGAGCCGACGCTGCAACCGGCTGGGGGATGTCTGGGGAACCGCAAAATGCGCCCACCGCCGATGTCCAAGTACCCTGAGTCACCATGTGCGGAATCGTGGGATACGTCGGCCACCGCCCAGCTCTGGGCGTTGTGGTGGAGGCTTTACGGCGAATGGAGTATCGCGGGTACGACTCGTCGGGAATCGCGATTCTCGACGGAACCGGTGGGGTCGAGATCGAGCGTAAGGCCGGTAAGTTGGCCAACCTCGAGGCGGAGCTCGGCGAGTACGGCGCGGATCACTTTGTCGGTACGTCGGGTATGGGTCATACCCGGTGGGCGACGCATGGGCGTCCGACCGACCGTAATGCGCATCCGCATCGTGATGCGTCGGGCAAGCTGGCTGTCGTTCACAACGGAATCATCGAGAATTTCGCCCCGCTGCGTGCGGAGCTCGAGGCTGCAGGCGTCGAGCTTCAGAGCGACACGGATTCCGAGGTGGCAGTTCACCTGGTAGCCCGGGCGTACGCCCAGGGGCCGACGGCAGGTGATTTCATCGAGAGTGCGCTGTCGGTGGTTCGTCGGTTGGAAGGTGCGTTCACGCTCGTCTTCACGCACGCCGACCATGCGGACACGATTGTCGCCGCCCGCCGCTCGACGCCGCTCGTCGTCGGTGTCGGTGAGGGCGAGATGTTCCTCGGCTCCGACGTCGCTGCGTTCATCGAGCACACACGCGATGCGGTTGAACTCGGACAGGATCAGGCAGTGGTGATCACTGCGGACAGCTATCGGATCTCCGACTTCGCGGGTAACGAGGCAGAGGGGCGCCCGTTCCGCATCGACTGGGATCTCGCGGCCGCCGAAAAGGGTGGTCACGACTACTTCATGCTCAAGGAGATCGAAGAGCAGCCGACCGCTGTCGCCGACACGCTCCTCGGCCACTTCGAGAACGGGAAGATCGTCCTCGACGAGCAGCGGTTGTCCGATCAGGAATTGCGCGACGTCGACAAGGTGTTTGTCGTCGCCTGCGGTAGTGCCTACCACTCCGGACTGTTGGCGAAGTACGCGATCGAGCATTGGACGCGTCTACCTGTCGAGGTCGAACTCGCCAGCGAATTCCGTTACCGCGACCCGGTTCTGGATCGCTCGACGCTTGTTGTCGCGATCTCGCAGTCGGGGGAGACGGCGGACACACTCGAAGCTGTCAAGCACGCCAAGGATCAGAAGGCACGCGTCCTGGCGATCTGCAACACCAACGGTGCACAGATCCCGCGCGAAGCCGACGCCGTTCTCTACACGCGGGCGGGACCGGAAATCGCGGTTGCGTCGACCAAGGCCTTCCTGGCGCAGGTGACCGCGAACTACCTCGTCGGTTTGGCTTTGGCGCAGGCTCGCGGCACCAAGTATCCGGACGAGGTTGCGCGCGAGTACGCCGACCTCGAAGCTATGCCCGCGTTGGTCAGCAAGGTGCTCGAAACGGCAGAACCGGTCCGCGCGTTGGCACGCCAGTTCGCGCACGCGTCGACCGTGCTGTTCCTGGGGCGTCACGTCGGCTACCCGGTGGCGCTCGAGGGTGCGCTCAAGCTCAAGGAGCTTGCATACATGCACGCCGAGGGCTTTGCCGCCGGTGAGCTCAAGCACGGCCCGATCGCGCTGATCGAGGAGGACCTTCCGGTCATCATCGTCATGCCGTCGCCGCAGGGTCGCGCTGTGCTGCACTCGAAGTTGGTGTCCAACATTCAGGAGATCAAGGCGCGCGGGGCAACGACTATCGTCATCGCGGAGGAAGGCGACACCGTCGCCGCGGCGCACGCGGATCACCTGATCGAGATTCCGGCGTCACCGACTCTGCTGCAGCCGTTGCTGTCCACGGTTCCGTTGCAGATCTTTGCGGCCGAGGTTGCCGCGGCGCGCGGATACGACGTCGACAAGCCGCGTAACCTGGCGAAATCGGTTACGGTCGAATAGTTTTCGTAGGGAATTTCGGGCCCCGCAGTCGAAAGACTGTGGGGCCCGAGTGCGTTACGGCGTCTCGACGACGACGGTTCCGCGCATCTCGGGATGCGGTGTACAGGTGTAGGCGTAGGTTCCGGGTTCGGTGAACGTGTAGGTGTAAGTTCCCGATTTCTTGAGTGGGCTACGGAGTTTGCCCTTGGCGTCTCCGAGGCCGTTGACGTCGTGGGCCATTCCGTTGTCGTCGAATACCCACGTGACGGTGTCGCCGACGTTCACGGTGATGGAAGCGGGGGAGTACGCCATCCCGGAGATGGTCACCACGGGTCCGCTCGCCGTCGTTTCGGCCGCAGATGGTGTGGAGTCGGTGCCGGAACTGCACCCGACCAGGCCGAGAGCGAGGACGAGTCCCGCGATTGCCGGGCGAAGACGTGATTTCATGGTTTCGAGGGTAGCGACGGCAACTGAAGGGTTCCGACATGCGTGGGTACTACACAGCCGATCAGGTGCGAGCAGCGGAGGCGCCGCTGCTCGACAAGCTGCCCGACGGAGTGCTGATGCGTCGAGCGGCGTACGGTCTCGCGCGAGTCGTCGCGGACGAATTACGTTCCCGTACAGGATCGGTCGCGCATCGGTCGGTGACGCTTCTGGTCGGTACCGGCGACAACGGCGGTGATGCCCTGTGGGCGGGTGCGTTGCTCCGCAAACGAGGTGTGAGTGTTCGGGCCGTGTTGCTCGATCCGGCGCGCGCTCATCGGTCGGGCCTCGACGCTCTCCTGAAGGCCGGTGGCCGAGTCGCTGCCGAAGTCGGGTCGCCGGATCTGGTGATCGACGGCATCGTCGGGATTTCCGGACACGGCGGTCTGAGGCCTGACGCAGCCGAGCTCGTCGGCCAGGTGGAGGCACCGATCGTGGCGGTCGATCTTCCGAGCGGCGTCGACGCGAACACCGGCGCAGTGGACGGCCCGTCGGTGACCGCTGATGTGACGGTCACATTCGGTGCGCTCAAGCCGGTGCACGTACTCGCGGCTCCGCTGTGTGGTCGTGTCGAACTCGTGGATATCGGATTGAGCGTCGGCGAACCGGCGTTCGGTTCGCTCGATCCGGCCGAGGTCGGTGCGCTGTGGCCGGTGCCAGGCGCGGAGGACGACAAGTACTCGCAGGGTGTGGTGGGCATCGTTGCGGGAAGTAAGCAGTATCCCGGCGCGGGAGTGCTCTGCACCGGCGCCGCGGTGACCGCGACCTCCGGACTGGTTCGCTACGCCGGGCACGGCGCCGCCGAGGTGCTCGCCCGGTTCCCGGAGGTGATTGCGAGTGAGACGTTCCAAGCCGCCGGGCGGGTTCAGGCCTGGGTGGTCGGACCCGGTATGGGTACCGACGACGACGCCGCGCGGCTGCTGGCGTCGGTACTGGCTACCGATGTACCCGTTGTCGTCGATGCGGACGGACTTACCCTCCTCGCTCAACGTCCCGAACTTGTCGCAGCCCGGACCGCGCCGACTCTTCTGACGCCCCACGCCGGCGAGTTCGCACGATTCACACCACTCGGCGACGACAGAATCGCGGCCACGCGTGCTCTCGCCGAACGCCTCGGAGTCACGATTCTGCTGAAAGGCCATACGACGGTGATCTCGGATCCCGGCGGTGAGGTCCTGGTCAACGACGCCGGCGGCTCCTGGGCGTCGACCGCAGGCTCGGGTGACATCCTCTCCGGTGTGATCGGCGCGTTGCTGGCGGCGGGTCTGAGCCCTCTCGAAGCCGGGGCCGTCGGGGCGCGGGCTCACGCGTTGGCTGCGAACATCGCCGCTGCCGGCGGTCAGAGCGATGTCGCCGGAGCACCGATTTCGGCTTCGCCGCTGTTGGGAGGTCTGCGCGAGTCGGTGCGTGTGCTTCGCTCTTTTGCCCTTGATTGAGGGTGTTCAAACCCGAACACGTGTCCGATTCTGCGCGGGTGGCAGGATTGTCGCCATGACGCTTGCCCAGGGAAGAGCACCGAAGGAGCCTGCGGAGGGGAAGGCGAGCCGACTCGACGACGCAGTAGGGCCGCAGACGGAGGCAGTCGTCGATCTGGACGCGATCGCGCACAACGTGCGTGTCCTGCGTGAATTTGCCGGTGATGCAGCGTTGATGGCGGTCATCAAGGCGGACGGATACAACCACGGCGCAGTTGCGGTTGCGCGGACGGCACTGTCGGCCGGAGCCCGGGAACTCGGCGTCACCACCATCGCGGAGGCACTGGTCCTTCGCGAGGCAGGCATCACCGCTCCCGTCCTGGCCTGGCTGCACGGCCTCGACGCCGATTTCTCCTCGGCGATCCGGTCCGACGTCGAGATCGGCGTGTCCTCGCCGCGGCACCTGGCTGCTGTCGTCGACGCGGCACGGGTTCTGGGACAACAGGCGACCGTGACGCTCAAGGTGGACACCGGTCTCAATCGCAACGGCGTCTCGAGAACCGAGTGGCCGCAGATGCTCGACGACCTCGCTACTGCCCGGGACGAGGGCACGATCAGGCTGCGCGGAGTGTTTTCCCATCTTGCGCACTCGGACGAACCGCATCACGACGTCATCGACATGCAGAAGCAGCGTTTGATCGAAGCGGTTGCCGACGTCCGCGCTCGCGGATTCGAACCCGAAGTTGTTCATCTTTCCAACTCCGCCGCTACAGTCACCCGTCCTGACCTGCAATTTGACATGGTTCGACCCGGAATCGCGATATATGGATTGTCTCCGGTGCCCGAACTCGGAGATTTCGGTTTACGACCGGCGATGACGCTGCGAGCGAAGGTGATTCTGGTGAAGAAGGTGGCCGCCGGAGAGGGCGTCTCCTACGGGCATCAGTGGGTCGCACCGCACGACACCACTCTTGCGCTGCTTCCCGTCGGCTACGCCGACGGTCTGACTCGTTCACTGAGCGGCAAGTTCGAAGTGCAGTTGGGCGGCAAGCGTCGCCAGGCCGTCGGGCGGATCTGCATGGACCAGGTGTTGGTGGACCTGGGGCCGGACGGCGACGGAGTCCGCGAAGGCGACACCGCGATCTTCTTCGGCAACGGCGATCACGGCGAACCCAACGCGCAGGCCTGGGCCGACGTACTCGACACCATTCACTACGAGGTCGTGACCGGAATACGTGGACGCACTGTGCGTACGTACATCGGGGGAGAGACGTCATGAAGACTGCAGGAAAGATGAGCATTCTCGGTGGCCTGCTCAGCGCTGTGGCGCTCGGCTCGATGGCCGGCGTGAATGCATTCAAGACCGCGACGCGTCCGGGCCGGGAAATCTACGCGGACGAGGACTTCGACCTCATGACGCGCGACCGCAAGAGCACGGTGCGCACCGAGGACGGCGTCGAGCTGGCAGTTCGCGAAGTGGGACCGGATGACGCTCCGCTGACAGTCGTTTTCGTGCACGGGTACTGCCTGAGTGCGCTGTCCTGGCATTTCCAGCGCCGCCAGCTCGAAGAGCGATGGGGCAACAAGGTTCGCATGGTGTTCTACGACCAGCGCGGACACGGAGATTCAGGTATGCCGCGTTCGAAGAGTTGCACGGTCTCGCAGCTGGGCCGCGACCTCGCGACTGTCGTCGAGGCCAAAGTGCCCAAGGGACCGATAGTTCTCGTCGGCCACTCGATGGGCGGCATGACGGTGCTCGCGCTTGCCGGTCAGCGACCCGAATGGTTCGAGGGCCGAGTCATCGGCGTCGGGCTGGTCGCGACGACGGCGGCAGGGCTGGCCGAGACCGGTCTGACCCGCAATCTGCAGAATCCGATCATCGACGGGTTCCGGTTGGCAGTGCGCACCTCGCCAGGAGTGGTTCAGCACGCCCGGGGCGCTGCGCGAGTACTGATCACGCCGATCCTGCGTGCAGCGTCGTACGGCACCGATGTCAGCCCACGACTGCATGAGCTGTCGGACGGCATGCTCGACCGGACCTCGGTCGTGACCATCGTCAATTTCTTGCGGACGTTGGAACTGCACGACGAGTCCGCGTCCCTCGAGGTGCTCGCGCACACACCGGCAGTCGTGATCTGCGGCGATCAAGACATGATGATTCCGTTCATCAGCTCCAAGCGTCTCGCTGCCGATCTCCCCGAGTCTGAACTCGTGAGAGTTCACGGGGCCGGCCATCTGGTGCAGCTCGAGTTCCCGGCGATCGTGACGGACGCAATCGACAAGCTGGTGCAGCGTGCACAGGTAGAAGAGCGGTCCGATGTCGGCTGAGAACGCCACGGGACTTCCCGAATCCGGACAGATCACGTTGGAAACGGCCGAGGACACCGAGGCTTTCGGCCGACGGTTGGCGGCGGGACTTGTTGCCGGCGACCTGGTGGTGCTGGACGGGCCACTCGGGGCGGGCAAGACCGCGTTGACGCGCGGAATCGGCGCCGGGCTCGGAGTGCAGGGCCGGGTGACGTCCCCGACGTTTGTCATCGCTCGTGAGCATCGTCCGGGCACCCGCCCCGGCGGCGGAGTTCCCGTCGGCATGATCCACGTCGACGCATACCGGCTGGGAGACAGCGGACCGCATGCGCTCGACGAACTCGATGCCCTCGACCTCGACACCGACCTCACCGATGCTGTGGTGGTGGTCGAATGGGGTGGTGACGTCGTGGAAAGGCTCGTCGAACGACACTTGCGAGTGCAGCTTCATCGGGAACCTGAATCGGATGTGCGGACTGCGAGTTGGTCCTGGACGTCGTGAAACGGCGTTTTGTGTCGCAGACGTCGTGAAACGGCGTTTTGTGTCGCAGACGTCGTGAAACCGCGTTTGGTGTTATGGACGTCGTGACCCTCCCGGGCCGGAAGTAGTTCTTCACGTCCGGGTACCCTGAGAAATCGTGCTTGTTCTCGCAATTGACACCTCCACTCCGGCAGTCACTGCCGGTGTCGTCTCCCTGTCTGCTCCGTCACCGGACACCGAGTCACCGGGCACAGTGGAGACGCTTGCCGTGCGTGTCACGGTCAATCCCCGTGCGCACGCCGAGGTCTTGACCCCTCACGTCCTCGAATGCCTCGCCGAGGCCGGGCTCACGCCGGCAGAGTTGAACGCCGTCGTCGTGGGTGTCGGGCCGGGGCCGTACACCGGACTGCGTGTCGGCATGGCGACAGGCGCTGCCTTCGGTGATGCACTCGGTGTTCCCGTGTACGGCGTGTGCAGCCTCGACGCCATCGCGGCTGCGGTACCGACCACACAGAGCCTGCTCGTCGTGACTGACGCGAGGCGTCGCGAGATCTACTGGGCGCGCTACGACGGCGGAGTGCGCGTCGAAGGGCCGGCTGTGAATTCCGCCGGCGACGTTGATCCTTCGCCTTCGACGCTGATTGCCGGATCTGCTTCGCACGTGGACTTCTTCGATCTGCCCGTCGACCCGGCGGAGACACCCTCACCGGCCGGCTTGGTCACAGTCGCTGCTCGCGAGATTCTGGCCGGATCGGTTCCGGCCCCGCTCGAGCCGCTGTACCTCCGACGCCCGGATGCGAAGACCCTCGCAGAACGTGGCAAGTGAGACCGAGCAGATGAAGTACAGCATCGAGCCGATGAACGTCGATGACGCCGAACGGTGCGGGGAGTTGGAGCGCGCGTTGTTCGCGGGCGACGGACCCTGGAGCGCGCAAGCGTTCGTCTCGGAACTTGCGGGCGCACATAATCATTACTTCGTTGCCAGGGAACCCGACGGTCACGTCCTCGGCTACGCCGGAGTCGCGTTGTTGGGCGCGTCGCCGAACATGGAGGCCGAGGTTCACACCATCGGTACCGATCCCTCGGCTCAGCGACTGGGAATCGGCGGCGCGTTGCTCGATGCGCTTCTGACCCTGGCGGATTCACGGCAGTGTCCGGTGTTCCTGGAAGTGCGCACCGACAACGACCCTGCCATCGCGCTGTACCGGCGCGAAGGATTCGAGATCGTCGGAACACGAAAGAAGTACTACCAGCCCAGTGGGGCAGATGCGTACACGATGAGACGGCCCGCCGTGCTCGGTGTCCGCGAAATTGAGGAGCAGCAAGCATGATCGTCATGGGTGTCGAAAGCTCTTGCGACGAAACAGGTGTCGGTATCGTTCGCTGGAACGGTGACGGAACCTGCGACCTGTTGGCCGACGAGGTGGCATCGAGCGTGGATCAGCACGCCAGGTACGGGGGAGTGGTTCCCGAAGTAGCCTCGCGGGCTCACCTCGAGGCGATAGTGCCGACGATGCGCCGTGCCCTTGCTGCCGCCGGTATCGAGAAGCCCGACGCACTTGCCGTCACCATCGGACCCGGCCTGGCCGGTGCGCTACTGGTCGGTGTCGCCGCCGCGAAAGCCTATGCCGCAGCCTGGAACATCCCGTTCTATGCGGTCAATCATCTCGGTGGTCACGTCTCGGTTGACACTCTCGAGCACGGTCCGTTGCCCTCGTGCGTCGCATTGCTGGTCTCCGGCGGTCACACGCACCTGCTTCACGTCGAAGATCTGGGCAAGCCCATTGTCGAACTGGGCACGACTGTCGACGACGCCGCCGGTGAGGCCTTCGACAAGGTGGCCAGACTGCTCGGGCTCGGCTTTCCGGGCGGACCGGCACTCGATGCTGCTGCGCAAGAGGGAGATCGGAACGCAATCGCCTTCCCCCGCGGCATGACCGGCCCGCGCGATTCGCGGCACGACTTCTCGTTCTCGGGGCTCAAGACGTCCGTCGCCCGCTATGTCGAATCGAAAGAGCGTGCAGGCGAGACCTTTTCGATCCCGGACATCGCTGCCTCGTTCCAGGAAGCGGTTGCCGACGTCCTGACGATGAAGGCAGTGCGTGCAGCCAAGGACGTCGGGGTCGACACGTTGGTTCTCGGCGGCGGCGCCACGGCCAATTCACGTATCCGTTCACTCGCCGAGCAGCGCTGCGCCGAAGCCGGCATCACGTTGCGCATTCCGAAACCTCGACTGTGCACGGACAACGGCGTGATGATCGCTTCGTTGGCTGCCCACCTGATCGGAAATGGTGCGGGCCCTTCGGAATTGAGTGTTGCCACGGACCCGGGGCTGTCGGTCTCGGTCAGCCAGTTGATGCGCTGAGAATCAACCGACTGGGACCGGTTCCCGATCCGGTGTGGTCGCGGGGCCGGGTTCGGGCGTCGAGGTATTCGGTTCACCGGGTTTTGTCGTCGGATCACCACCGGGGGTGGTGAGTTCGGTTTCGGTGGAACCGGATCCAGGATTTTCCGGCGTCGTCGGGTTTTCGCCGCCGCTCTCACCCGGGCCGAGACCGCCGCCGGGGTTTGCCTCGGTCGGATCGACCGGGGGAGTCGCCTCGGTGTCCGGCAGCGTCGGCCACCACGCCGGTGGATCGGGCAGCGTGATTCCGGGGATGGTCGGCCAGTTCGGAGTGGTCGTTGTCGTCGTCGGCGGTGTGGTTGTCGTCGACGTGTCCGGTATCGGCGCCGGCGGAAGCGTGTACTGATGCGTTGTGTACGAGTGCGTGTCGAACGGCTGTGAGTCGAACGGCGTTGTGGGATAGCCGTACTGCGGGAAAGTGCTGCCCACTACCGAAGGCAGAGGATCGTGCGAGGGGATGATCGTCGATCCGGTGCTCGGCGTCGCTTCGGGGCTCACCGTCGTCGTGGTCGAACCGGTTCCGACAGGCGAGACCGCGGTGTCGTCGGTCGGCACCAATTCCTTTGCGCCGTAGCCGAGTACCAGTCCGCCGACCACGAGCGCACCGATCAAAGCTCCCGAGACCTTGGCGGTGGATCCCGAGCGCTGGTCACTTCCGGAGCCCAGCAAGGGGAAACGAATTGCGGTGATCGAATCTGCCAGGAGTGCAGCACCTTTGGTTGCCGCAGTCTCGGGCTCGACGATCTCGACCAAGGGGAGGTCGACGGCAGCGGCGACGGCGGACCGCACGGCCGGAATGTGTGCGCCACCGCCGATGAGCACAACGGCACCGACCGGCCGCGGTGAGCCGTTCACGACTTCCCGGATGAAGGTGACGGCGCGCTCGATATCCGGGGCGATGATGGCTTCGAACTCGTCGCGCGTGATCGCCATTGCGTCGACGGGAAGGTCGATGGTCACCTTGGCGGCCGTGGACAGTTGCTCCTTCGCGACGTGGCACCGGGCAGCAAGAAGCTCCGCGTCGGTGTACCGGCGCAGGTGCCCTGGCGCCTTCTCCGTCACGAAGTCGACCAATGCCCGGTCGATTCCGGCCCCCGCGAGGGCGTCGATACGGTCGGAATGCAGAACTTCACCGGTGTGATCGACGACGGACACCGTCAGACCCTGATCGCCGACGTCCACCTGAGCTGTCGTGTCGTACCGCTCGGTTTTCCCGGTCTCGGCGAGATACGCGTGTACGGCGGCAGGTTCGGGGATGGCACGGACCTGCTTCGGCGAGCGCGAGAGAGATGACCTGATGCTCGCGAGCTGGTCGTCCGTGCGATAGCTGACACCGATCGAGCGCGGCGCTTCAGATCCGTCCGTTACCTGCGTCGTCATCAGCTTGATGGACGCCCGGACGAGGTCACCGACGTTGGAATTGGCCTGATCCGCCGAGACGAAGCGAGTCTCGGCAGGCACCGCTCCTGGCGCGTTTGTGCTGGTATCGGTGTCGACGAGTGCTGAATAGACACCGGAAGATCCAGTGGAAATTCCCAGTGAACAACTCATCGCGCACCTCCTCACAGTCAATACCGGTCAATGTTCAATCGACCGCCGTTATATGAACGTTACAGAAGGTTCGTGAGGATTGCTCAGTGCTTTTTGTCTCCATGACACCCTTTTCGGACCGAAAGGGTGGTTTTACCTGCGAAATTGTCGATCATTGATTCATGCGGAAAAAAGGCGATTCTCCCCACATCGACCGGGATCGACGACGCGCGCTGATCCGGGGTGCGGTGCTTCGACCCACGCTGACGATGATCGCCTTCGGATGTGCGTACTTCTTCCTGCCGTGGATCGATGTCCACACAGTGGGTGCGATTTTCCTCTTGATCGGTGGAGGGGCAGCGGTGCTTGCCGTGACGACCTGGCAGGTGCGTCGAATTCTGCGTTCCGATGTGCCTTCTCTGCAGGCGGTCGAAGCAGTGGCGGTCGTGATGCCGACCTACTTGCTGTTGGTGTCCATCACCTATTTTTCGGTCGAGCATGCGAGTGCCGGCAGTTTCACCGAACCGCTGTCGCGTATGGCGGCCCTGTATTTTTCGCTGTCGGTGTTCTCGACCGTCGGCTTCGGCGACATCGCTGCACAGACGGACCTTGCCAGGGGACTCGTGAGCCTTCAGATCGTCTGCAATCTGGTGTTGATCGGATTCGGCGTTCGATTCGTGGTTGCCGCAGTGTCGTGGGCGAAAGCGCACCGCTCGCCTTCGAGCGGACCTGAAATCACCTAGGACACTGCGGCAATCGGAGTCATCGTCCGGTGTGGACCAACAATTCGACGTTCTGGTCGACGCCGGTACCCGTCAACTTCGGGTCGCGGTGGACGTCGTTGAACGACAGTTCGCGGTACAGCGAGGCGAGCCCGGCTGCCGACTTGTCGCTGTACTCGACTGAATTGGGACTTTCCGCTTCGAAGAGCGTCGCAAGCAACGACACCGTTCCGTCGTGATTGTCCGCGATCTCGATGATGCGCCCGAGCTGTGGGTAGTCGATGTGAGAGGCGGTGTTGATCTCCCAGAAGCCCTGCTCGGGGGTCGCGCCGGGCCACGGGGTGATCTTGTTCTCGTGGGTGTGTCCGTTCACCCAGGCAAGTACGTTCGGGAAACGATGCAGCAAGTCCAGAAGCTGTGAACCGCGCAGGCGCGGCTCGAGGACGTTCTCGGGGTCGGGAATGAGATTGTCCATCGTGTCGCTCGTGTGGTGACTGAACAGCACGAAATAGGTGTCACTGCGCGACTCGGTGACGCGAGAGCCCGCGGCGTCGTAGTAGGTGCTGCTGCCGGCGCGCAGGGTGTTCTCGATCCACTGGAACTGAGCGGCGCCCAGCGAACCGTCGACAAGGCCTGCGCGGTTGGTGGAGTCCATGCTGATGCCGACGACGCCCGGTGCGATCTGGAACGAGTAGTAGCCGATACCGGTTTCGCCGGCGTCGGGGGCGAAACCGTGCCCGACAGGGCCGGGGCCGGTGTGCGCGGGATCAAGGTGTGCGGCGATGAACTGCCGGGGTGTGAACGGTGCGCGCGACGGGTCGGGGGTGACCTGGCGCGGCGGCGTCGTGAAGGCGGACAGGATTCCGGGAATCGCACTGGGATCGAACTTGGTGGCGATGTCGATCTGCTTGGCCTGCTCCGGTGAACCGGGCACCTCGAATTTGAGAGATCCCGTGTACATCGCTTCGAGCGGTGGGATGCCGCTGGGCACCGTGCCGGACACCGAATCGTCGTGGTTGCCGAACACGCAGTACCAAGGGGTGTTCAGGCCGGGGCTCGACACGGGAGTGAACGCGGCCCCGAAGAAGTCCGGAATCTCCGGGAAGCCGGCCTTCTTGTACATGTCGAGCATCGGCGATTCAGGGTTCCAGTACAGATCGGCACCCGAGTTCTGCACACCCTCGTAGCGGTCCTTGGCGCCGGTGTTGGCGACGACGGTTCCGCCGTTGAGTGAGGTGAGGAACCAGTCGAGTTCGGCGAATTCCTTGTTGTCCGTGTTGTCGCCGGTGGTGACCACGGCATCGAAGGGGCGCGAGGTGTGCGGGCCGCTCCCGATCGAATTGACGCGTCGGACAAGCGAAATCAACCCGTGCGCCGTCAAGGTCTCCTGGGGGCGGAACGCCGAGCCGGTGATCTGATGGACGTATTCGAAGCGCATGGGGGACTGGGCGTCGACGATGTGGACGTCGGTCAACTGCACGAGTGAGGCGAGCGCGGTGCGTCGGTCCTCGCGTCCTGACTTCGGCTCGGCCAACTCGCTGCGCACGATGTTCGCCCAACCGGGACCGGCGGTGAGCCTGGTGTAGCCGCTGCTGCTGACGGGCGTGGACACGGACTCGAGAGTGGTGCCGGGACCTGACGTCGGAATGGTCGACGCGCCTGCGTATTGCAGGCCCCACGGCTTGCCAAGGCTGACCGCGCCGACGGCGCCGAGTCCGGCGAAGGTCAGAAAACTACGGCGATTGATGTTCGTCACGAAGTGAACAATAGGTGAACGTGGTGGACGGCTGTCCTGTTTCGCTCTGGACGAAGAGAAAAATGCGCCCAGTCCTTGAGGGTTGGCACTCTCACGTATAGAGTGCCAATTGGCGCTGATCGAGTTCCGGCACCCGCGACGACGGGACTGCAGTGACGCGCCGTAAACGGCATACCCAAACAGCTGTCCGAGGATCGCCTCGGACGCACATACCCCAAAGTGGAGGGCTCATCGTGGCGAGCGTCAACATCAAGCCGCTCGAGGACAAGATCCTCGTCCAGGCCAACGAGGCTGAAACGACGACGGCTTCCGGCCTGGTCATTCCTGACACAGCCAAGGAAAAGCCCCAGGAGGGCACCGTCGTTGCAGTCGGCGAAGGCCGCGTCAACGAGCAGGGCAACCGCATCCCGGTCGACGTCAAGGAGGGTGACACGGTCATCTACTCCAAGTACGGCGGAACCGAGATCAAGTACGCCGGCCAGGAATACCTGATCCTGTCGGCACGCGACGTGCTGGCTGTCGTCTCCAAGTAAGACACACGTGATCCGCCCCGGAGTCCACACAGGATCCCGGGGCGGAATGCGTTCACGCCCCGAAGATTCAGGAGCTGACAGAACAGATGTCCAAGCAAATTGCGTTCAACGAGACCGCACGCCGCGCTCTCGAAGCCGGAGTCGACAAGCTTGCCGACGCCGTCAAGGTGACCTTGGGCCCGCGTGGACGCCACGTCGTGCTCGCCAAGGCATTCGGCGGCCCCACCGTCACCAACGACGGTGTGAGCATCGCCCGTGAGATCGAGCTCGAAGATCCCTTCGAGAACCTCGGCGCACAGCTCGTCAAGAGCGTCGCCACCAAGACCAACGATGTTGCCGGCGACGGCACCACCACCGCGACCGTTCTGGCCCAGGCCATCGTCCGCGGCGGACTCAAGAACATCGCAGCGGGCGCGAACCCGATGGCGCTCGGCGTCGGCATCAACGCCGCAGCCGACAAGGTCGTCGAGGAACTGCTCGCCGCGGCCACCCCGGTCGAGGGCGAGAAGTCGATCGCCCAGGTCGCCACCGTCTCCTCGCGTGACGAAGAGATCGGCAAGCTCGTCGGCGAGGCACTCACCCGTGTCGGAACCGACGGCGTCGTGACGGTCGAGGAATCCTCCACCGTTGCAACCGAACTCGTTGTCACCGAAGGCGTTCAGTTCGACAAGGGCTACCTCTCGCCCTACTTCGTCACCGACATCGATGCGCAGAAGGCCGTCTACGAAGACGCGTTGATCCTGCTCTTCCGCGAGAAGATCAGCTCACTTCCCGACTTCCTGCCGCTGCTCGAGAAGGTTGCCGAATCCGGCAAGCCGCTCTTGATCATCGCCGAGGACGTCGAGGGTGAAGTTCTCTCCACCCTGGTGGTCAATTCCATCCGCAAGACCATCAAGGCCGTCGCCGTCAAGGCGCCGTTCTTCGGTGATCGTCGCAAGGCATTCCTCGACGACCTCGCAGTCGTCACGGCAGGCACCGTCATCAACACCGACGTCGGCCTCTCCCTGAAGGAAGCCGGCCTCGACCTGCTCGGCAGCGCTCGCCGCGTTGTCGTCACCAAGGACGAGACGGTCATCGTCGACGGTGCCGGCACCGCTGACGACATCGCGACCCGCGTCGCGCAGTTGCGTCGCGAGATCGAGAACACCGATTCGGATTGGGACCGCGAGAAGCTCGAAGAGCGTCTGGCGAAGCTGTCCGGCGGCGTGGCCGTCATCAAGGTCGGCGCAGCCACCGAAACCGATCTCAAGGAACGCAAGTTCCGCGTCGAGGATGCGGTCAACGCAGCCAAGGCAGCAGTTGCCGAGGGCATCGTCCCCGGTGGCGGATCGGCTCTCGTTCAGGCCGGTACGGCTCTGATCGGGAACCTCGGCCTGTCGGGTGACGAGGCCACCGGCGTTGCCGTGGTCCGTGAAGCCCTCAACGCTCCGTTGTTCTGGATCTCCAGCAACGCTGGCATCGACGGATCCGTCGTTGTCAGCAAGGTCGCCGAGATGACCAAGGGCGAAGGCTTCAACGCTGCCACCCTCACCTACGGCAACCTGCTTGCCGACGGCGTCGTCGACCCGGTCAAGGTCACTCGCTCGGCAGTGGTCAACGCCGCTTCCGTCGCGCGCATGATCCTCACGACCGAGAGCGCTGTCGTCGAGAAGCCGACCGAGGCAGTTGCCGACACCGGACACGGTCACAGCCACTAGCTCGCTGCTCGTAGTTTCGACAAAGAAGAGATCCCCCACCGGATTCCGGTGGGGGATCTCTTCTTTCGTCTGGCGATCAGATGAGCGGGATCGTTGCGAACGGCTCGCTGGTGGGCTGCTGCGATCCGCCGGGCGGTTCGACCGTGAACGCCAACTTCGTGTTCGGGCCGATGCCGTCGAGCACCACCTGGGTAGTGGGTTTGACGTCGCTCGGAGCCATCGTCCCCATCGGGATCATCGTGGTGTCGTCGGTGTCGCCCGGCACCAGCCACATCTGGTAGACGGTATCCGGACTCGGGGGAGTCACATCGTTCATCACGAGGACTGCGGCGTCTTCGGAGGGCGAGAACAGCGTCGTGGCACTACCGCCGCCCGGGATGTCACGCGTCGTGGCATGAACGTCGGGTGCTGCCATGATTTCGGATGCGGGGTTCTGCGGTGGCGTGTTGTCGGACAGCGTGCGTCCGATTCCGATGCCGCCGACCAGGATTGCGACTGCGGCGGCCGCCGCAAGAGCCATGGTCCACGGGCGTCGACGGTTACGACGCTCGGCCAGCGAAACCGGGGCGTTGGGAGCCGCGGTCTGTTCTGCGATCGAGGCGAGGACGCTGCTGCGCAGCGACGGCGGGGGCTCGACGGCGTCGACGACGGTCATCGCGGCCATGGTTTCGGCGGTGAGTCGGACCTGGGCGTCGAATTCGGCGCGGGTCGCGGAGTCCGAAGCGGCAAGTCGTCTGTCGACCTCACGGCGCTCGTCGAGGTCCAACGCATCGATCGCGTAGGCGTACGCGTAGTCGATCAGCTCTTCGTCCATCTCACATCACCCCCAAACATCCACGTAGGCGCAGTAGTCCGTCGCGAATTCGCGACTTGATCGTGGGAATCGCCACGCCGAGATCTTCGGCCACCTCGCGGTACGTTCGGCCGCCGTAATAGGCGAGAGTCACCGATTGGCGCTGAGTGTCCGTCAGCGTTTCGAGACAGTCGGTGACAGCACGATGCTCGTCTCTTCGTGTCACTTCGTCGCTGACGACGTCGAACTCGGGAGTGGCATTGGTGGTGTCGTAGAGAGCCTGTCGATCCGAACTCGACTGTTCGGAGCGCACGCGATCCACCGCGCGGCGGTGGGCAAGTGTCAGAAGCCAGGAGAGTGCGGACCCCTTGGCAGGATCGAAGCTGTCGGCTGATTTCCAGGCTTGGAGGTAGACCTCTTGGACCGCTTCCTCGGAGAAGCCTGGATCGCGGAGTACACGGAGAACCATGCCGTAGACACGAGAGCTGGTTCGGTCGTAGAACTCGGCAAAGGCGCTCTGGTCGCCACCGGCCACGTTCGCGAGGATCACTGCCAGCTCGCGTGATTCCGCGATTCGCGCGGTGCGGGCCGCAGAATTGTCCGTCGGGCATGCGTCGGCCGCATCCGACGCATGGTCTGGCTCGCTCACGAAGAGTTGTCTCGCTTCATCGCGTACAACCGTAGCGTGCATGTCCGGTTCTTTTCTCTCGGCCCGCCGTTGGCCGCTGTGCGCCTTTATTAACCGCGGGGGGTTAATAAAGGCGCACAGCAGGTGGGGACTACTGCGGCATCAGCACCGAATCGATGAGGTAGACGGTGGCGTTTGCGGTCTTGACTCCACCGCAGACGACAGTTGCGTCGTTGACCTTGATGTTGTCACCGGATCCGGTGACGGTGACCGTTCCGCCCTCGGCGGTGGGGTGCGTTCCGTCGATCGCGTCAGGAGCGATCTGGCCGGGAACCACGTGGTAGGTGAGGATCTTGGTGAGCGTGGCGCTGTCCGTCTTGAGGCTGTCGATCGTCGCGGGGTCGATCTTGGCGAATGCCGAGTCGATCGGCGCGAAGACGGTGAACTCGCCGCCGTTGAGAGTGTCGACCAGGTTGACGTCCGGGTTGAGCTGTCCGGAGACTGCCGCGGTCAAGGTGGTGAGCAAAGGATTGTTGGATGCCGCTGTGGCAACCGGATCCTGGGCCATTCCGCTGACCGATCCGGCGCCGCTCGGCACTGCGGCTGCATAGTCGGCACAACCGGCACCGACCAGATCAGAAGCAGGCTCCGCCATCGCGCTGCTGGGAGACATGCTCGATCCCATGGCAGAAGACGTCATGGCGGCGCTGGACGTGTCGGTCGACGAATCGTTGTCGTCGGAGGAGCAACCGACGACGCCGAAGACGGCGAAAGAGGCTGCTGCGGTGACTGCCAGAACTCGAGTAGAGGTGTTCATGGGTCTGCCTTCCTGAAGGGATGTGCTGAGGTGCACTGTCAGAAGGCATTCGGAGTCGGTTGTCGACAGGATGGGTCGGAGTCGGAAATTCTTTTCAGGAGCTGGTGTACACAAGCAAAAGCCCCCGAAAACTCTCGGGGGCCTTGTGCACTCGACCTACGTGTATCAGGAAGCTATGCGGGTGGTGCGACGGTGGCGCGCATGTAGTTCACGTTCGGTTTCCGACATTCCTCCCCAGATGCCGTACGGCTCGGCGACGGTCAGCGCGTGGCTGCGGCACTGCATCAGTACCGGGCACTGACGGCACATCTCTTTTGCGCGGGTTTCGCGCTGGGCACGTGCTCTACCGCGTTCGCCATCGGGATGGAAGAACATGGAGGAGTCGACTCCGCGGCACAGACCGTGCATCTGCCAGTCCCAGATGTCTGCGTTGGGGCCTGGAAGGTGATTCGGTGCAGGCATGTTGACTCCTTACTGCAAGCTCGCGTTGATCAACGAGCGGACCAAGTTGCCCGGAGGTTATCCGGGCCTTCTGAATCGTTCACGCTTGCTAACCGTAAGGGTGCTGAGTAAATCGCGTCAATAGGCTCGTTCAGTGGCGATCGGCATATATCGAAATGCGAGAGTTAACGAAGTATATATTTACATTTCGGGTCTCTCATGCGTTGTGCTGCGCCGATGTTGAAATCGGGTCGATCGAGGTGGTGGCAGGCAAGCCTGGCTGCTCGAGATGCGAAACCCACAGATCAGGGATATGTTTTCTGCTGATCGCCCGGCGAAAACACTCAGCCCGCCGGCTCGGTTTGCGTCATTTGTCCGATATTGCGCGGGCAGGGCCGTACTCCATTTCGGGACTTAGTGCCCAAGTTTCAACTAGGACATCTGTCCAATAAGTAATGCGCAGTTAACGTCACGGATATATGCCCGTTAAATATCATTACGAGTACATTCGGCAAATCTCAGTTGAATATCTGATTAACTCCGACAAACTTGCCTTTTCGTCTTCCCGTGCGGCAAACGGCATCGGTCAGGCGCTTGTCTGTTGGCGCTGCTGCGATGATCTACCTGTGTCGACACCTGAGCCCCCTGAATCGCCTTCGTTCACTGAGTCACCTGGCCGTCCCGGGACTCTCGAATCCGCCGCATTCGGTGCGGATCCGGACCTTGACCGTCTCCCGGCGCCGTGCTCTACCCGGGATTGGTGGACAACGGCAGTAATTCTGGGTGGTCAGGGGCACTACGCCAGGGCGCGGGCAGCATTGGATGTCCTCGATCGGCTCACGACGGGGTCCTCGACGCACTCGGATCGAGTTCTTGCCTCTCTCTCTGCCAGCACGAGGGCGTCGTTTCTTCGCCAGAGTGGACGTCATGCACTCGCGTCGACGTGGGACGGGCGCGCACTGGCGATCGTCGGCGGTCTGCCAGTCGATCCAGAGGCTGCCTGTGACGCTCTGACCGGTCTGGCCGCGGACGCCCTCGGCTGTGGCCGGCTCCCGCTCGGCTGGCGCCTGCTGGGGGAGTGTCGGACCCGTCTGGGCGGCGAGGGCGGGCTGTGGCGGCAGGAAATTCGGATCGAATGGGTCTCGGCGGAACTGGCGCTGGCGGGAGGTGACTTCGCGCGCGCCCGCAGACACGCAGAACGCGCCGTCGAATTGTCGGGGAAATCGGAGTCCGTCCGGCACCGCGTGAAGTCGGATCTACTGCGCAGCGCCGCGCTGACCGGAACAGACCCAAGCGCTGCCGTGGAGTCGGCAGCGGAAGTGCTTGCGAGGTGTCAGCAATACGGCCTGCTGCCCCTGGCCTGGGCGTCGTCGCTGCTGATCGAGGGCGTGAGCGGCGGGAGGACCTCGCCGAGTGCCCGTGAGATCGGCGATCTGATTGCGATGCGCGGTGGATCACTCCTACCTTTGTCGTAATCGATCCACCCGAAGTCTCTCGCGAACGATTCCCACAGGGCTGTTTCGATATCGCGACTGCTGGGCGGGCATGCGGAGACCAGCCGGTCCGGATGGTTACTCTTAGAGGGTTCCGCTGAGAGCGGGAGCACACCCGCTCGGGAGGTGCCACTGTAACGCCAGGATTTTCGCTGACGATGACAAATACGAGCGATGAGTTGGACACCGCGGTCGCCGCTGCTGCGCAGGGCGACCGTACAGCTCTAGCTTTGGTTCTGGAGAACATCCGACCGATGGTGGTGCGCTACTGCCGCGGTCGAGTGGGTGCGGCCGAGCGTGGACACCTGTCCGCTGACGACGTCGCGCAGGAAGTGTGTCTGGCCGTGATGACCGCGCTGCCGCGTTATCAAGACCAGGGACGCCCGTTCATGGCCTTTGTGTACGGAATTGCCGCGCACAAGGTTGCGGACGCACATAGAAGTTCCGCCCGTAACAAGTCGGAGCCCGTTTCCGAAGTACCGGATGTAATAGCACTGGATGATGGTCCCGAACAGCGAGCACTCGATTCGGAGTCCAGCAGACAGATGCATGAACTTCTCGGCACACTTCCGGAGAAGCATCGAGAAATCTTGATACTTCGCCTGGTGGTCGGGATGTCGGCCGAGGAAACGGCCGTCGCCGTCGGTAGTACCGCCGGAGCTGTACGAGTCGCTCAGCACAGGGCGATCGCGAAACTGAAAAAAGAAGTAACGAAAGCAGGTGAGAGCTTTGGCTAGAGACGAGGGGCGTGACGCTTCGAATCTCGGTGATCTCGCCGACGACGGTACGCCAGTGGACTTGGCTGCGGTTCGGCGTGACGATGCGCTGATCGAATCCATTTCAAGTGGCGGGCCGGTAGCAACCGATAGCACCGAACAGTACGAACTTGCGTTGATTCTCTCGCAATGGCGTGACGATGTCGTTGCGACTCCGATGCCCGAGGGTCCGTTGTTGGACGATGTCATCGCTGCAATCACAGCGACGCCGTCCGGCTTCTCCGATCGTCAGCGTTCACGTTCCCGTTCCCGATTGCGTGTGGTCCGCCCGATCGCCGCCGCAGCAGCTGTTGCAGCAGTGGTCTTCGGTGGTGCCACAGCGATGGCGTACGACGCCCAGCCCGGCGATGCCCTCTGGGGCGTCAAGCAGGTCGTCTTCGCCGACGAGGCCAACTCGACGGTCGCGAAGATCGACACGACATCCGAGCTGGAAAAGGCCGAGCGTCTGTTGGCCGCCGGGGACATTCCCGCGGCAAAGATGGTGCTGGACAACGCAGCTCACCGTGCCGATGCGGTCAAGGACTCGCAGGACAAGACGGATCTCGTCGAGCGTTGGGGCAAGTTGATGACGCAGGTCCAGGAGACCACGTCACCCGCCGTACCGCCGTTGACGTCCGATCAGCAATCCTCGCTTGCCACCTCTCCCACGGCGATTCCGGGGACTTCAGTCAATCCGGCCAACCCTCAGTTGTCTGGCGGCGTGACCACAACGACAACGCCCGACCCTGGAATCATGCAAGCGCCTGGTCCAAGCGCGGCGTCGTCTACACCGTCATCGTCGCCCACGACGACTACCACGACCACGACGACCACCACGACAACGACGTCACTGGCCCCGGCCTCGTCGCCGTCGGGTGATTCTTCTTCACCCCCACCCTGAGGTTCCCGCTCTGATCGCATCGTTGCGGTCCAGGTTCATACGAAAGTGGCCGACAAGCAATTGCTTGTCGGCCACTTTCGTTTGAACCTGGTGGGGTTTCGCTCAGCTGTCGAAACCGTCGCCGTGCATCGCCTCGTTCATCGACGCGTCGGCGTATCCACGGCAGTAGTCCCACGTGACATATGCCTCAGGCATCGGGTCGTAGGCAGGCTCGTGGGGGCGGACGGTTCCGTCCACGAGGAGCTGCAGCAGGTTTGCGCGCAGCATGTCCCAGTCGTGGTAGTGATCCTGTTGGCAGTCCTCGCAGCACACTACGAGACCGCGGATGCCGCGGTGAGCGAGGAGCGCCTCATAGACGGCGAGGTCAGCGAGATCCTCCTCGACCGCTTGGCGTTCGTGGGGGTCGAGTGGTTGACCCGGCTCGATGGCATCGAGAGCCGCGGAGGGGTCAGCTGGGTCGCCGGCGAAGGGATCTGGCGGCAGACCGGGGGGCAGTTGATCACGCACAGCACCACGGTACGCAGGTCAGGGGGGTCAGCGCCACTTGTTACGCGTACCCGCAGCGTGGGTGGGATGGTTCGGACCTTTGAGTGAGCCGATACCATGGTGTGCAACGCCGGGAAAAGGTGCCAGGAATTTCTTTCCGTGCAGGCGCCTTCTATCCGATATCCAGCTTTCGTAATCCGTTTCGAGGCGGCTGCTACAGCGGTCGCCCTGGGCGAATCTAGGTCCATGGAGGGTCCTGACCGCATGAGTAGTTCTGCAGGACATGTACACACCGGAGGAGACGACCCCAACAAGGTCGCGATGCTGGGACTGACTTACGACGACGTGCTGCTGTTGCCTGCTGCGTCCGACGTCATCCCGAGCCAGGTCGACACGTCCAGTCAACTGACCCGCGACATCCGTCTGCGGATTCCGTTGGTCAGTTCTGCGATGGACACCGTCACCGAGTCGCGCATGGCAATTGCGATGGCACGCGCCGGCGGCATGGGTGTTCTGCACCGCAACTCGTCCGTCGAGGTTCAGGCAGGACAGGTCGAGACCGTCAAGCGCTCCGAGGCCGGCATGGTGACCGATCCCGTCACGTGTAAGCCGACCGACACGATGGGTGAGGTCGACGCGAAGTGCGCTCGCTTCCGCATCTCGGGTCTGCCGGTCACCGACGACGCCGGCCAGCTGGTCGGCATCGTCACGAACCGTGACATGCGTTTCGAGGTCGACCAGAATCGTCCGGTCGTCGAGATCATGACCAAGATGCCGCTGATCACCGCTCAGGAAGGCGTCACCGCAGACGTGGCACTGGGCCTTCTTCGTCGGCACAAGATCGAGAAGCTGCCGATCGTCGACGGCAACGGCAAGCTCACCGGCCTGATCACGGTCAAGGACTTCGTCAAGACCGAGCAGCATCCGGACGCCACCAAGGACCGTGACGGTCGACTGCTCGTCGGCGCTGCAGTCGGTGCAGGCGACGACGCCTTCCAGCGTGCGATGGCGCTCACCGATGCCGGTGTGGACGTACTTGTGGTTGACAGTGCGCACGGTCATTCGTCCAACGTTCTCGACATGATCGCCAAGCTCAAGCGTGAACTGGGTGAGCGGGTTCAGATCATCGGTGGCAACGTCGCTACGCGCGCGGGTGCTCTGGCACTGGTCGAAGCCGGTGTCGATGCCGTCAAGGTCGGAGTCGGCCCTGGTTCCATCTGCACCACCCGCGTCATCGCCGGCGTCGGTGCCCCTCAGGTCACGGCCATCCTGGAAGCGGTTGCCGCGTGCAAGCCTCTCGGTGTGCCCGTCATCGCTGACGGTGGACTCCAGTTCTCCGGTGACATCGCGAAGGCTCTCGCCGCGGGTGCGTCGACGGCCATGCTGGGTTCGCTCCTGGCCGGTACCGCTGAATCGCCCGGCGAACTGATCCTGGTCGGCGGCAAGCAGTTCAAGAGCTACCGCGGAATGGGTTCGCTCGGCGCGATGCAGTCGCGTGGCGAGGCCAAGTCGTACTCCAAGGACCGGTACTTCCAGGACGACGTACTTTCCGAGGACAAGTTGGTTCCGGAAGGCATCGAAGGACGTGTTCCGTTCCGTGGCCCGCTTTCCCAGGTGACGCACCAGCTCACCGGTGGTCTGCGCGCTGCCATGGGTTACACGGGGTCGGCGACGATCGAGCACCTGCAGAACGCTCAGTTCGTCCAGATCACGGCGGCCGGTTTGAAGGAAAGCCATCCGCACGACATCACGATGACTGTCGAAGCACCCAACTACACCGCTCGTTAGCAACCAGTACACGAGAAAGGGGCGCGCGTGCGCGACCTCGTTGAGATCGGCATGGGTCGAACGGCCCGACGTACCTACGAGTTGGACGATGTGAACATCGTTCCCTCCCGGCGAACCCGTTCGTCGAAGGAGGTGTCGACTGCTTGGCAGCTCGACGCTTACAGGTTCGACATCCCAGTCCTCGCACATCCCACCGACGCGTTGGTCTCGCCGACCTTCGCGATCGAGCTGGGTAAGCGCGGCGGCCTCGGTGTCATCAACGGTGAAGGCCTGTGGGGTCGTCACCCCGATGTCGAGGAGAAGCTCCGGCGTCTCGTCGAGATCGCCGAAAAGGACGGTGGCGTCGACGCAGCCATCCGCTACTTGCAGGAGCTGCACGCGGCACCGCTGCAGGCGGGTCTTCTGGCTGCTGCGGTGGCGCAGGTCCGTGATTCGGGGGTCACCACTGCCGTTCGGGTCAGTCCGCAGAATGCGCGCGCACTGACGCCCGAGCTGATCAAGGCCGGAATCGACCTGCTGGTCGTCCACGGGACGATCATCTCGGCCGAGCACGTCGTGCACACCGAGCAGGAACCGCTGAACCTCAAGACGTTCATCTCGGAACTCGACGTTCCGGTTGTCGCTGGTGGGGTCAGTGACCACCGCACCGCGCTGCACCTGATGCGTACCGGCGCTGCCGGTGTCATCGTCGGGTACGGCTCCACCGAGGGTGCAACCACCACCGGTGAGGTCCTGGGTATCGGCGTTCCGATGGCCACGGCCATTGCCGACGCTGCAGCAGCCAGGCGCGACTACCTCGACGAGACGGGTGGACGCTACGTCCACGTCATCGCCGACGGTGACATCGCAACTTCGGGTGATCTGGCGAAGGCCATCGCCTGCGGTGCCGACGCTGCCGTTCTGGGCGCGCCGCTGGCCGTGTCCGCCGAGGCGCCGGGTGGCGGCTGGTACTGGCCGTCCGCTGCGGCTCATCCTTCGGTTCCGCGTGGAGCGCTTCTTCCGGTTTCCTACGGCGAGCGTCCGAGCCTGGATCAGGTCCTGAGCGGTCCTTCGGATGATCCGTACGGTTCTCTGAACTTCGTCGGCGGTCTTCGTCGGTCGATGGCCAAGGCCGGGTACTCCGACCTCAAGGAGTTCCAGAAGGTCGGGCTGACGGTCCGCGCGTAGTTTGTACCTTTCTGTGGCCCCGGTTCTTCGTGAACCGGGGCCACAGTTCGTTGTGCAGGACTTTCTTCCGTTCCTGATACTTGCGGTTACGCTTATGGGGCCCCTTGTGGTGGTAGTCACAAGGGATAGGTGCATACTGGCGGGTAACTACGGTTCACGGTGGAGGTGTCCTGATGGGCAAGCAACGGGCAACGGACTACGACGTACTGATCGTCGGATCCGGGTTCGGCGGAAGCGTGAGCGCGCTTCGTCTCGTGGAGAAGGGCTACAAGGTCGGCGTCATCGAAGCCGGCCGACGGTATGCCGACGAAGATTTCGCGAAGACCAGCTGGGATCTCAAGAAGTTCCTCTGGGCTCCGAAGCTGGGTTGCTTCGGCATTCAGCGCGTGCATCTGCTGCGCGACTGCCTCATCCTCGCGGGTGCAGGGGTCGGCGGCGGGTCGTTGAATTACGCCAATACGCTGTACCAGCCACCGGAGCCGTTCTTCCAGGACAAGCAGTGGGCGCACATCACCGACTGGCGAAGTGAGCTCACCCCGTACTACGAGCAGGCTCAGAAGATGCTCGGCGTCGTGCAGAATCCGCACATGACGCCCGCTGACGAGATCATGAAGTCGGTCGCCGACGACATGGGCGTCGGCGACACGTTCATCCAGACGCCCGTCGGCGTCTACTTCGGTGAGCCGGGCAAGAAGGCGAAGGACCCGTACTTCGGCGGCGTCGGACCCGAGCGCACAGGTTGCATCGAGTGCGGCGAGTGCATGACGGGCTGCCGTCACGGCGCGAAGAACACTCTCCTCAAGAACTACCTGGGCCTTGCCGAGACAGCCGGCGCCGAGATCATTCCGATGACCACTGTGTCCGGACTTCGTGAGGCTCGCGACGGTTCGTGGGATGTGTTCACCGAGCGAACCGGTGCATTCGGACGAAAGAACCGCCGCACCTACACGGCTGCGAACGTGATTCTCGCGGCCGGAACGTGGGGCACTCAGCATCTGCTCTTCGACATGAAGGACACCGGAGCGCTGCCCAAGCTCTCCGACAAGCTCGGCGAGCTGACTCGAACGAACTCCGAATCCATCGTCGGCGCAGGCAAGTACAAGGTCGATCCTGCACTCGACCTGACCCGCGGAGTGGCGATCACGTCGTCGTTCCACCCGAGTAGTGACACCCACATCGAGCCGGTCCGCTACGGCAAGGGTTCCAACGCGATGGGACTGCTGCAGACCTTGATGACGGATGGCGGTGGCTCGACACCGCGGTGGATCAAGTTCCTCGGTGTGGTCGCGAAGAACCCGTACCAGATGCTGCGCATGCTGACTGTCAAGGACTGGAGCGAGCGCACGATCATTGCGTTGGTCATGCAGAACCTCGACAACTCGATCACCACGTACACGAAGAAGGGCCTGTTCGGTCGACGCAAGGTCACCAGCAAGCAGGGCCACGGTCAGCCGAACCCGACGTGGATTCCCGAGGGCAACGAGGCGACGCGTCGAGTTGCCGCGAAGATCGACGGCGTCGCAGGCGGCACGTGGGGCGAGATCTTCAACGTTCCTTTGACCGCGCACTTCCTGGGCGGTTGCGCTATCGCGTCGGATTCCGATCACGGTGTCATCGATCCGTACCACCGCGTGTACGGCTACCCGACGCTCAGCGTCGTCGACGGTGCAGCGGTGTCGGCCAATCTCGGCGTGAATCCGTCGCTGACCATCGCCGCTCAGGCCGAGCGCTCGGCCTCGCTGTGGCCGAACAAGGGGGAGACGGACCTGCGTCCCGCCCAGGGCAGCGGCTACGAGCGTTTGGCTCCGATTGCACCCAAGTCGCCCGTGGTGCCGGCGTCGGCTCCGGCAGCGCTGGTTCTGCCGATCGTGAAGATCACCGGCGGCAAGACGGCTACGGCTGTTCCGGCGGAGCCTGCTGCCGGATAGTTCACCGCGAACCGAAAAGGGGCGTGTCGTCGAGGATTCGACGGCACGCCCCTTTTGCAGTTTCAGATCGTCAGCCCACCTTGTCAGCCGCCCAGCGACCCGAAGAGGGTGCCGAGGTCGAGGCTGCCGGTTCCGCCACCGGGTCCGCCGTCGGTATCACCGGGGACGGTCAGGGTCTGCGGCGCGGAGGCCGAGGACGTGTAGCCCGAACCACCCACGAATTCGGCGGTGACACTGTAGGTCCCGGAGTTGTAGAAGGTGGCCGGTACCGTTGCGACACCGTTGACCACGTCGACCGGTCCACCGATGAGGGTGTCACCGACCTTGAACTGGACCTTGCCCGTGGCACCGGCCGGATCGACCGTTGCCTTGAGTGTCACCGGGGTGTTCTTCTGAACAGTTCCGACGGCGTCGAGAACCGTGGACGTCTCGACGTCAGCGGGAGCCGGAGTCGTGACACTGACCGGGAATGCCGGGGCAGCGGACGGCGCGAATCCTGGTGAACCCGTGAACTTCGCGACAACCTTGTGCGTTCCTGTCGAGGTGAAGGTGTACGGAGCGATGGCAACTCCGTCTGTTCCGACCGTGGCAGTCAGCGTTTCGGTGCCGTCGACGATGAAGTCGACGGTGCCGCCGGTGCCCTGCGGATCGACCTTGGCGGTGAGGTTGACGTCCTGACCGACCTTCGCGGTAGACGGCGAAACCGTTGCGGTAGTGGTCACGGCGTCAGGCGGCGCATCGGTCGTGACGGTCACGATCTTGGCCGACGCCGACGTCGACGCCAGGAATCCGGGTGCACCGCTGTAGCTCGCGGTGATGGAGTGCGGTCCGTCCTCGGTGAAGGTCGGGGAGATGCTTGCCGACCCTCCGGTTACCGGCACCGCGTCCCCGAGGGGGTTGTCGCCGTCGAAGAACTGGACGGTTCCACCGTTTGCGCCGCCGCTCACGTTGGCCGACAGAGTGACAGGAGTTCCGTTCTTGGCGTTGGCCGGTCCGACGACAGTGGTGGTGGTTGCCTTGTCCGCTTCGATGATCCGTGTCGTGGCGAGGGGGCCTGCGCCGCTGTTGAGAGGACCGTTCTCAGCGTCACGAGGGGTGCACCGAGTAGGCGCCCAGGCGGTGATGACCAGGGTGGCCTTGGGGAGGAACGTGAGGAAGTTGCGATCGTTGTTCCATGCTCCTGCGCTGCCGCCGGTGCGTACCTTCATCGCGACGTCCCCTGAATCGCCGGCCTTGAGAACTGCCTTGACCTGGGGGAGTTGGAACTGGGTGTAGCCGTCGGCATTGTTGGAGCCGTCGACGTTCTTGCCGGTCGCCTTGACGACTATCCCGCCCTCGGAGTTGATGCTCGAGCTGGGGCTGTTGCCGATGACCTGGTTGTTTCCGGAGAGACGCAGAATCGTTCCGTTGGGATCGACGTTGCCGTTCTCGTTGACACGCAGGATGTTCGGCGCGACACCGCTGAGCCCTGCCGAAGTTCCGGGAACGATGGTGGCTTCCACCAGGGTGGCGTTCGCGGGAACGTCGACGTCGACCTTGATGCGGGAGACGTTCTGGACGGTCGCCCCCGAAGCCGATCCGGGGAAGGCGATGGGACCGGGTTGGATGGTGACCTCGAAGGTCTCACCCGCTCCGACGCTCTCCGGTGCGTCGACGATGACCGAACCGGACTGGGACTGCGTGGTCGGACCGGCGACGGCGGACGGGGTTGCGAGGCAACTCGTTCCGAAAGTTGTTGTCACCGGGGCCGCTGATGCGGGGATTCCCGCGAGGATGACGCCACTGGCGAGTGCCGTGGCGGCGATCGGCGCCGCGATGCGACGTCTGGAGTACACGAACATGGATTCTCCTGAGCTGGGTACGGGAGTGGTGTCCAAAGCTGATGTGGGGGACTAGCTTCCGAAGAGCGGGATGAGGCCGCTGAGTGAACCGGTGTCCACGCTTCCGGTGCCGCCGCCGTCGGTCGGCGCGGTGCCGACCTGCACGACCGTCGGGCCGGAGACGGAGTTCTTCCAGCCGGCGTCGCCGACGAAGTTGGCAGTGAGGCCGAACGTTCCCTCGTCGTCGAAGGTGTGCGTGAGCGTCGCGACGCCGTTGACGACGGCAACGGGTGCGCCGATGGGCGTCGTGCCGGACTTGAACTGGACCATTCCGTTTGCTGTTCCGGGTGCAACGGTGGCCTTGAGTTGCAATGCCTTTCCGACCTGAGCGGAGCCGCTGACAGTCAGAACTGTCGTGGTGTCCGCGCGGGCGGGCTCGGGATCGGTCACGTTCACCGTGAACGATGTGGACGTGGAGCCGATGAATCCGGTTCCGCCGGAGAACTCGGCAACTACGGCTGCGGCACCGGCTGATGCGAAGGTGTGCGGGAGGATCGCGACGCCGTCACCCGTGCCGACGGGTGCGGTACCGACCTCGGCGCCGTCGACCTTGAACGTCACGGTTCCGCTGCTCGGGATGGGGGAGACGGTGGCCGAGAGGTTGGTCGGTTCACCGACGACTGCTGTGAGCGGTTCGACAACGGTGGTGGTGGTTCCCCAGTCGGGATCGCTGACGTCGAGTTGGGTTGCGGTGGACACTGAATCGCCGTAGCCGGCCTCGCCGGTGAACACTGCGGTGAAGCTGTGCGTGCCGGAGGCGTCGTAGCTGCGGGTCAGGGAAGCCGTTCCGTCGACCACGGCCACCGGTGCGCCGAGGTTGGTGTCGCCGTCCTTGAACTGCACCGTGCCCACGGCGTTGGCCGGAGTGACGACGGCGCTCACGGTGATGCTGTCACCGACCAATGCTGCGTTCGGAGCCGAGATCGTGGTGGTGGTGTCCGCGGAGACGTCGACGGTCTGGACTCCGGAGGTCGAGCTGTGGAATCCCGGACCGGCGTTGTACGCGGCGGTGATGTCGTGGGCGCCGACGCTGTCGAAGGTGTGGGAGAGGGTGGCGCTACCGCCCGAGACCGGGACGGGTGCGCCGATGTCGTTGCCGCCGTCCTTGAACTGGACGGTGCCGCTCGCGTCGGACGGCGCAACCGTCGCGGTCAGGTCGACCGGCGTGCCGACCTTCGCCGTTGCCGGTGCAACCAGAGTGGTTCCGGTGGCGACAGACGGGTCGACGACCTGGACGTTGACGTTGATCGGGTTGAGGCCCTGCTGCGTGCTGAAGGCGTTGACGTCGAAGAGCATGCCGCTGTCGTACGTCCCGAACGCTGTGCCGACAGGGACCGTGTAGGTCGCTTCGAGCGTGACGGGTTGGTTCTTCTTGACGACGAATCCACCGACGAGGAAGGTGCAGCCGCTCGAGCACTTCGCTGAGACTCCGCCATCTGATTCGTTGCTGATCGTCGCCCGGTTGGTCACACCCAGGTAGGTGGCCTTGGCGCTGCCCGGCACGAGGACGAATCCTGCGGGCGGGATGTCACGGATCTTTGCGATCGACCGTTCGATGCCGCTTTCGTTGTGCTTGATCTCGGTCTTGTACGTGACGGTGTCACCCGGGTGAACTGCCGCGTTCCCGATGACACTCTTCGTGAAGATCAGATTGTCGGTCGTGCCGGTGAAGGTGGTCGGCGGGGCTTCGTCAGCAGTGGCCGGCGTGCCGAGGGCTAGAAGTCCGGCGGCAGCCGTCACAGCCGCGACAGGTATGGCGAGTCGTCGTATGAATCGACGCACAGGTCCTCCTCGAGGTGAGCGCCGTTCGGCGGCGCCGGCCGTTTGCGATCGTGATCCTGATCACTTGACGGGCGAGATTACCTTTACTGGACGTTTGGTTCAGGCGAATCGGTCAAACGTCCAGAAAATTCACCCTCCGTCCATTTCGGGCTCTGGCCTGCGATGATGTCGCCGATTTGATTGCCGAAGCTAAAGTGCGGGTGATTGGGGCATCGTTAACCTGGACGGTGGTCTAGTTCGCCCCGAGGTCGCCGCGCAGTCCGGAGGGTCGGCCTTTGTAGTGACGTACCTCGCGCTCACTCGGCCGAGGAGCGGGCTGAGTCCATGCATGCGCAGAAGCGCTGGCTGCGGCGATTAGACTGCACCTGTGGCAGATATCGAGCAGCAGAGACCAGTTCTTGTCGTCGACTTCGGAGCGCAGTACGCGCAGTTGATCGCACGGCGAGTTCGCGAAGCCAAGGTCTACTCGGAGGTGATTCCGCACACCACGACCGTCGAGGAGATCGTGGCCAAGAACCCCTTGGCTGTTGTGCTCTCGGGTGGGCCCTCGAGTGTCTACGCAGACGGTGCTCCCAAGCTCGATCCCGCACTTTTTGATCACGACATCCCGGTTTTCGGAATCTGCTACGGATTCCAGGCAATGGCAGGCGCCCTCGGCGGCACCGTTGCCGAGACCGGCACCCGCGAATACGGTCGTACCGACATCGCGGTATCCGGTGGGTTGCTGCACGACGGACTTCCCGCGACGCAGCCGGTGTGGATGAGCCACGGTGACGCCGTCACCGAAGCGCCGTCGGGCTTCGAGGTGACTGCGACCAGCGATGGCGCTCCCGTCGCAGCGTTCGAAGATCGCGCCCGCAAGCTCGCCGGCGTGCAGTACCACCCCGAGGTTCTGCATTCCCCACACGGTCAGCAGGTCCTGAGCCGCTTCCTGCACGAGATCGCCGGTATTCCGGCAGCGTGGACGGCGTCCAACATCGCCGATGCGCTGATCGAGCAGGTTCGCGAGCAGGTCGGCGACGGACACGCCATCTGCGGTCTGTCCGGTGGTGTCGACTCGGCTGTCGCTGCGGCTTTGGTTCAGCGGGCAATCGGCGACCGGTTGACGTGTGTCTTCGTCGATCACGGTTTGATGCGAGCCGGTGAGCGCACGCAGGTCGAGCAGGACTTCGTCGCGGCAACCGGTGCGCGTCTGATCACCGTGGATGCTGCGGACACCTTCATCGGTGAGCTGGCTGGGGTCACCGATCCCGAGACCAAGCGCAAGATCATCGGCCGCGAGTTCATCCGCAGCTTCGAAGGCGCAGTCAGTGATGTTCTGGGCGAGAACGCATCTCACGGTGCGACCGTCGACTTCCTCGTGCAGGGCACCCTGTACCCGGATGTCGTGGAGTCCGGCGGCGGCACGGGAACTGCAAACATCAAGAGCCATCACAATGTCGGCGGGCTGCCGGAAGACCTGCAGTTCAAGTTGGTCGAACCGCTGCGTCTGCTGTTCAAGGACGAGGTCCGTGCAGTGGGCCGCGAACTCGGTCTGCCGGAAGAGATCGTCGGACGCCAGCCGTTCCCCGGTCCCGGACTCGGTATCCGCATCATCGGTGAGGTCACCCGCGATCGCCTCGAGATCCTGCGTCATGCAGATTCCATTGCGCGCGAAGAGCTTACGTCTGCAGGCTTGGACGGAACGATTTGGCAGTGCCCGGTGGTTCTCCTCGCCGACGTCCGCAGCGTGGGCGTGCAGGGTGACGGCCGGACGTACGGTCATCCGATCGTGCTGCGTCCGGTCTCGAGTGAAGACGCGATGACCGCAGACTGGACGCGTCTGCCGTACGAGACCCTCGAGCGCATCTCGACTCGAATCACCAACGAGGTTGCGGACGTGAACCGCGTAGTCCTCGACGTGACGAGCAAGCCGCCGGGAACTATTGAGTGGGAGTAAAAACAACTGTGCGCCTTTATTAACCCCCCGCGGTTAATAAAGGCGCACAGTAGTTTTACTTGCGGTTGCGCCGATTCGGCAGAATCACCAGCAGTAGTCCTGCCACGACGGCGGCACCGACGAACAGCCAACGGAATTGAATGTTCGCTGCCGGCGCCAGAGAGAACGGCCCGACCAACGCCCACACGCTGACCAGTAGTGCGGCCAGTCCGGCGATCAGCAGAAGTGCCGAGGGGCGCTTGGATTCTCGGGTCTCGTCCTGGTCTGTCGTCTCGTCGTACTCGCTCATGATTGCGTCACCTTCAGGCTGCCGAACGTGGCTTTGGCGTTGATGGTCAGGGTGGGAGAGTCCGGTGTCACATCACGGCCCGGGTGTATTCCGCCGTCGAGGCAACCCGATCCGTCACCCATGACGACGGTGCAGCTGTTCTTGACGTTGACGGTTGGTGGCACCATGACGGTGAACTCGCCGAACGACGCCGCGACGTCGATGGTCTTGTCCTCGGTGAACTTGACCCCGTTGAGGTCGAGAGTGAAGCTTCCGAAGGCTCCCGAATACGACGGCTCCAGCTCGGAAGCTGTTGCCGGAGTCCATCTTTGCTCACCCGAGGCGTCGAACTCGATCGGGTAGACCAGCGAGGCGAGAAGCACGAAACCCACGAGTGGTCCGGTGACGACCAGCAGGCCGTACCCCTTGCGGAAGAATGCCCCGAGGATCAGGCCGAGTGCGATGACGGCGAGTCCGACTGCACCGACCCGGCCGGGAGTGAACCACTCGTTGCCGGTTGCGGCGCCCGCTGCCCCGGTGACTGCGGCGACGATGATTGCGAGTCCGAGGACCGTCAGCGTCCAACGCGAGCGACGCTTACGTGGCGGCAACGGGAGCAGCGGTGTGGCCTTGGCTGCCGGATCCGGAAGATCCCAGGCGAACGGAGCGACACCGAGCGGATCCCAGGACGGCGGCGTGATGGCGGCCTCACCGATCACCTCGGTCGGATTGGTGCTGACCGAAGCGCTCGGGTCCTTCGACAGGTTGATCGTCGGATGAGCGGCCTGAGATTGTGGTGACTGCTGCGGATGGTCGGCCGGTCGTTCCTCGGGCACATAACTGTCGGGGAGTTTGGTGTACGGCGTGTACACGGGAGGCTGATTGGGCGCGAAGTATCCGGGGGTGAACGGCCCAGGCGTGAATCCGGTGCCTGGATACGCGGTACCTGCGCCGACATAAGGCGACGTGTTCTGCGGCAGTGCGGGCGGGATGGGCGCTCGTTGGTAGAGCAGCCACAGGCCACCGACCATCAGGATCAGCCCGATCAGTCCGGAACCGCCCAGACCGACGCCGACGGGGCCGACAGTCGTAGCCGCGATGGCGAGGGCCACCAGCAAGACGATGGTCTTGGTACTGGAATCGGAACTGTGTCCGCGGCCCATCAACGACTGCGCGGGGGACGATCCGTCACCGGCACGGGCAAGTACCAACCAGCCGGCGAGGTAGAGAAGGATGCCTGAGCCACCGAAAATGGTGGACGCGACAAACGCCACGCGTACGAGAACGGGGTCGATGCCGTACCGGTATCCGATTCCGGCGCATACCCCAGCCACGTGACCTTGTGCCGGCAGACGCACGGGGCGGGTCCGCCACAGATCCTGGATCTGTTCTTGGAAAGTCGGATTGTTCATGAATCAATCCTGGCTTCCGAGGCAGCCTCCGCGCATCAGGGCCAACCCTGATCTTTGTGGTGATCGCGGGTGAGTGTGGCGGCCTGATTCAGGGTTGGACCCTGATGTGTGTCCGCGTGGTTCGTGCCAGTATCGACTATGTGCAATATCTGTCAGATCCGCCGTTCGTGAGCGGTCCCGCTCCCGGGTTTGCGGGAGGCCCGCCCGTCAACGGGGTACCGGTGCATCCCGTACCCATGAAGAAGGGCGTGCCCATTCCGGGTGCCGTGCCACTGCGAAAGCTGGAGCGGCGCTCCGGCGGTCGCATCGTCGCCGGAGTTGCGGGCGGGATCGCCGATCATCTCGGTATCGACGTCCTGAAAGTGCGCGTCGCCTTCACGATTCTTGCGGCGATGGCCGGATCCGGCATCGTCATTTACGGCGCCTTGTGGATCTTCACCTCCGCCGGCACGGACACGCAGAAGCCGTCCGCGGCCGAGAGGCAGCGGGCGTACGGCTTGATCGCACTCGGATTGGGCGGCGCAGCCGCGTTGTCCTGGTTGTTCAGCGGCACGGCGGGTTCGGTGCTCGCGCCGTTCTTCGTCGTCGCGATCGGTGCCGCCTTGGTGTGGCGCGAGTTCGACTCCGACGGTCCCCGTACTGTCATCGGCTTGCCGCAGCGGCCTACCGTTCTGACGTGGGCGCGGGTGGTCGGGGGAGCCACCTTGATCATCTTGGGTCTTGGCGTTGTCGTCCTTGCTCAGGTCGACCTCGAAGCACTGCGCTCGTCTCTCTTGGCGGTGGTCGTGACGCTGATCGGTGTCGGTTTGTTGACGGTGCCCCTGTGGCTGCGGATGTGGCGTGCTCTCGGCGCCGAGCGTGCGGCCCGAATTCGCAACGACGAACGTGAAGAGATTGCGTCGCACCTACACGACTCCGTCCTTCAGACGTTGGCTCTGATTCAGAAGCAGTCCGACAACCCACAAGAGGTGGCGCGCCTGGCCCGCGGTCAGGAACGCGAGCTGCGCAAGTGGTTGTTCAGCGGCGGCGACATCGACCACACGAGCCTGACGGAAGGCCTGAAGATCATCGCCGGTGAAGTGGAAGACCAGCACGGTGTCACGGTCCGTCCCGTCACTGTCGGCGACGTACAACTCGAAGGCGAAGGCGTCGAGAACGGCCTGCCCAAGGAAGCGTTCACCGCGCTCCTCGGTGCGACGCGTGAAGCTCTCGTGAACTCGGCAAAGCACTCGGGGGAGAAGGAAATCAATCTGTTCGCCGAGGTCGAGGGTGATCAGGTCAGTGTGTTCGTTCGTGATCGCGGCGTCGGATTCGACGTCGACGCGGTGCCGGAGGATCGCCAGGGGCTGGCCAAGTCGATTCGTGGTCGAATCGAGCGGCGCGGTGGCCGCGTCGTGGTTCGATCCGACATCGGAAAGGGCACCGAAATCCGCGTGCACATGCCGCTCGGTGACTCTGCTCTAAAGTGGGACCAGACTGCTGACCGTGTCGACAACCCCGAGGAACAGCCCCAGTGACTTCGCTTGCGCCGCCCCCGTACCGCGTATTTCTTGTCGACGATCATGCAGTGTTCCGCTCCGGGGTGAGGGCCGAGCTCTCGCGCGAGACGGATATGGATGTCGTCGGTGAGGCCGGCGGCGTCGCGGAGGCAATCGCCGGTATCAACTCGACGAAGCCGCACGTCGTTCTGCTCGATGTCCACATGCCCGACGGTGGTGGAGTGGCAGTTCTGCGCGGAATCGATTCCGGCCCGGTGTGCCTGGCGCTCAGCGTTTCCGATGCCGCCGAAGACGTGATCGCGGTGATCCGCGGCGGTGCGCGCGGGTACGTGACCAAGACGATCTCGGGATCCGAACTTGCCGAGGGCGTACGACGCGTTGCCGGTGGTGACGCGGTGTTCGGGCCGCGCCTGGCAGGTTTCGTGTTGGACTCCTTCACCGGACGCTCCAATGCACCCGAGCCACAACTCGATCCGGAACTCGACTCGCTCACTCCGCGAGAACTCGAAGTGCTCAGATTGCTGGCACGTGGGTACACCTACCGTGAAATTGCCGAGGACCTGGTGATTTCCGTGAAGACCGTCGAGACTCACGCATCGAACGTTCTGCGAAAGACTCAGCAGTCCAATCGCAATGCGCTGACACGTTGGGCACATCGCCGACAGATCGACTGAATTTCCGCGCACCCTTTCGCGATTGCGAGTGAAGGCGCACCATGGACCGATGACGGAACCACTGGCGCTCGCGTCGAGACGTGGGCGTTGGGTTGTCGCCGCCACCGTTCTCGGCTCGAGCATGGCTCTCCTCGACGGCACCGTCGTCAACATTGCTCTGCCGCACATCGGCGAGGACTTGAATTCCGGTGTCGCCGGGCTGCAGTGGACTCTCAGCGGATACACCTTGGCATTGGCGTCGCTGATACTGCTCGGCGGAGCCCTCGGCGATCGTTGGGGTCGGCGGCGGGTATTCGTGTGGGGGACGGTCTGGTTCGCGGTCGCGTCGTTGCTGTGCGGAATTGCACCTGACATCACATTTCTGGTGATTGCGCGGATCCTGCAGGGAGTGGGAGCTGCGCTCTTGACGCCTGGCAGCCTTGCCATCATTTCCGCGTCACTTCGCGAGGAGGACCGCGGTGCGGCCATCGGCTTGTGGTCGGGCTTGGGTGGTGTCGCCGGCGCTATCGGTCCGCTGTTCGGCGGTTGGCTGGTGGAAGTGGCGGGATGGCGATCGGTGTTCCTGCTCAACATTCCGTTGGCGATCGTCGTGGTGTGGGCAGCGGTGCGCCACGTGCCCGAGAGCCGCGATCCGCATCCGCCCGAGCACCTGGACGTGGTCGGATCTGCCTGCGCAGTAGTCGGTCTCGGGGCGCTGACGTACGGGCTGATCGAAGTCAACCCGATAGTCGGGCTGGTCGGGGTGCTCGCGCTGTGCCTGTTCGTTGTGGTGGAACGTCGATCGCCGAGTGCGTTGGTGCCGCCGTCCCTGTTTCGTTCGCGGATGTTCGTCGCGGCCAATCTGGTGACTCTCGCGGTCTATGCGGCGCTTGGCGGTGTGTTCTTCCTGCTCGTGCTGCAATTGCAGTTGGTCGCGGGGTACTCACCGGTGGCTGCCGGCGTCGCAACGGTACCGATCACCTTGGCATTGTTGCTGTTGTCTTCGCGCGCGGGAAGTTACGCGCAGACGCACGGACCGCGATTGCCGATGACGGTCGGGCCCGCCGTTGCCGCGGTGGGGTTGGTGTTGATGACGCGGATCGGCCCGGATGCGTCGTACCTGACCGTCGTGCTGCCGGGAGTTCTGGTCTTCGGGCTCGGCCTGGCGGTGATGGTGGCGCCGTTGACTGCGGCCGTGCTCGGCTCGGTGCCGGTGGAGCAGTCCGGAATCGCGTCAGGTGTGAACAATGCCGTTGCTCGCACGAGCCAGCTTCTTGCGGTTGCGGCCTTGCCCGCTCTCGTGGGCATTGATGCCGAGAGCCTGGTCGATCCGTCGAGTTTCTCCGACGGTTTCCGGTACGCGATGTACATCTGTGCGGCGCTGCTGTTGATCGGTGCGGCCATCGCCGCGACGCTGATCCGTACTCCGACTGTCGAGCCTGTTCAGGAAGCGGATTCGGTTGCGTGCAAGCCGCATTGTGATCTGACGGGACCTGCAGTGCAACCGAATCCGATGAGGGACTAGACGCTGATGTCGCGATCTCGGCTGGGCACCAAGGGGATTGCCGCGGCTGGAAATGCCGCGACTATCGCGAAAGCGAGCGGGTAGCCGACCGCGCCGATCAGCGCACCGACCACCGGGCCCACTGCTGACGCGGCAATGAACTGGCCGGTGTTCTGTGCGCCCAACGCTTTTCCTTGCCATTTCGGCCCGGCCGCTTCGGCGACGGATGTGAACGCCAAACCGTTGTCGGCGACGCTGACGGTGGTTGCCAGCAGCAGGATCAGGGCCGGAACGCCCCAAGGCGCTGCGCCGGCTGCTGCCATTGCCAACATGACCGCGGATGCGGAGACGGCAACCAACCTCAGCGGGCCTACTCTGCTTCCGGCGCGATCACTCCAGATGCCGACGACGATGCGGCCGAGCGCACCCACGAACTGGGAGATCCCGATCAGGAGTCCAGCGGGCGCCGCGTCCCAGCCTTGCTCGCTGATCAGCCAGACCAGACCGAACGTCGAGAGGGTGAACTGCGGAAACACCAGGAGTGCCGAGACGACGTGAATGCGCCAGAGGAACCAGTTCGAGCGATAAGGGTTGATCGTTTCGACCGGGATATCTGTGGGCCGTGCCGCCGGGCGCGGGGGATTGACCAATGCGACGGCACAGATCAGGGCGAGGACGCCGTTGAGCGCCACCGATAGTCCGACGGCCGAACCGATTCCTACGTTTGCAGCGAGAGTCGGGATGGTCAACGACGCAATGGTCACGCCCAGTGGCTGTGACATCTGCCTGATGCCCATCGCAAGGCCGCGCCGATCCTTGGGAAACCAGCCGACCACAACACGCCCACTGGCGGCGTTGGTGCTCGCCGCAGCCATTCCGCCCAGTAGAAATGCGATCCCGAGGAGGGCGTAGTTGTCGGTGGTGGTCGCGGCGAGCGCGGCGATCGCCGTCAGCGCGAGCCCGATGGAGATGACCCATTTCTCACCGAATCTGTCGGCCATCGCTCCCCACGCCACCAAGGTGAGAACCATGCCGAAAGTGGGTGCAGCGGCCAGGGTTCCGGCTTGTGTCAACGAGAGACCGTGCTCGGAATGCAGCAGCGGGATCAAAAAGGCGGGGGTGCTGACGAAGACGGTGCCTGCGGCCTGGGCTGCGACGCCGATTCCGAGCATCGTCCACGCCTTCGGGGAGACGGCCGTCTTTTCCAACCGCGACGCCTGCGTCATGGTGCCCTCCGATTTCTACGCTGTTCGACGATGCCGACGCTACTCGTGTGGTTTCACATGTTGAAACCAGAATCCCACTATTTGGTCAAACGTGGGGGGCCCAGGGTGCGAAGTGTCCACCCCTTCTCGAGCGAACGGTACGACGATCGCCTTGGGTGCGCCGAAAGGTACGTTCGCTCGGGAAGGGGTCAGCGATGGGGCAGGCGAACCGTGAAGATCGTGCGCCCGTCCACCTGGTCGACGCTGATGGTGCCGCCGTGCAAGTGCACGTTTTCGACGGCGAGGGAGAGCCCGAGTCCGCTGCCCTCGCTGCGTCCGCGCGCGGTGTCGACCTTGTAGAACCGCCGAAAAATCGCCTGCCGGTCTTCGGGTGAGATGCCGGGGCCGTGGTCGACGACGGTGATGACGGAGAAACCGGGTTCTGCGCTCAACTCGACGCGAACCGGAGGCGCTCCGTGGCGCAGTGCGTTGCCGACGAGGTTGGCGACGACTATGTCGATTCGACGCGAATCCACTCTGGTGCTGACGTTTTCGGGTGCACGGAGTTCGACGGTTTCTGTCCAACCTCGGCTCTCGAGTGTGCGCTCGGTCAATTCGACGAGGTCGACGTCGTCGAGGACGAGACGCGCCTGTTGTGAGTCGTGGCGCGACATTTCGATCAGATCTTCGACAAGTCGAGTGAGCTTGCCGATCTCACTGCTCACGATGCGCGCTGCAGCGGCTGCGTCCGGCGGAAGATTGGGGATCTCTTCGCGGAGGATTTCGCTGACCGGAACCAATGCCGCCAGCGGCGTTCGAAGCTCGTGGGAGACGTCGGCGACAAATCTTCTCGACTGCTCTTCCGATTCTTCCAGACCTCGGATGACCGCTTCGTTGCGAGCGACCATGTTGTTGAAAGTTGTTGTGACCTGGGCAAGTTCGGCTACTCCGTCTTCGGGGAGCCGGACGCTCAGGTCGCCGTCGGCGGCGCGGGCGGCGGCCTCGTCCAGGCGTTTGAGCGGACGGACCAGCGTCGACGCGATCCAGAGTCCGAGCAGACCGCTCACCAGCACACCCGCCGCGAGGGTGAGACCGACTGCTCGAAGCAGGTCGTCGAACTTGTCCTGCACCCCTACCAGCGGCCGGATGGTGACGGCTTTGACCAGTGTCTCGTTGTCGTAGCCGTCGTCTGCAGTCATGTCCACGACATTGACCGACATTCCCAACATGATGCGCTGGGAGTCGAGTCTCTCGAAGCGGATCAGTTTGGGACTGTCCAAACCCTCTTCGAAGCTGGGTGGGATCGTTGCCGCATCCACTGATCCTTGACGAATGACTTCGCCGTCGACGATCAGAGTCATGTCGGACTGGAAGATCTGGTCGAGGGTGTCAGGTGTCAACCCGTCTACCGGCGGTCCGTTGCTGTACTGCAGTTCGTCGCGAAATTGTGCCGTTGCCACGTCCTGAGCGTTGGAATAGATCCATGACCGCGCCATGAACGAGACGACGCCTGCGGTTGCCCCGGCGATGATCACGACGATTGCGATGAACACGAGCACGAGCCTGGTCCGAAGACCGTCGACCCGAAGCCAGGTCGGTCTCATCGGGCCGGGCTGGTGTTGAAGCGATACCCGAACCCGCGCACCGTTTCGATCACGGTCGGTGCGGCTGGGTCGTCCTCGATCTTTCCGCGCAGCCGCTGCACTGCTGCATCGACGATTCGTGAGTCGCCCAGGTATTCCTGGTCCCAGGCTGCGGACAACAACTGCCTGCGGCTGAGAACCTGTCCGGGGTTTTCGGTCAGCGCCAGTATCAGTCGGAGTTCGGTCGGAGTCAGGGTCAGCAGCGTCCCGGCTTTGCGTACCTGCAATGACGACCGATCCAATTCCAGGTCGCCGAACTTCTCTGCGCCCGGCGCCACATCTGAACGCGTCGTTGCGGGCGCCGAGCGCCGCACGACGGCTTTGATCCGAGCATCGAGGACACGCGGACTGGCCGGTTTGACGACGTAGTCGTCGGCACCGGCCTCGAGGCCCGCAACAGTGTCGATGTCGTCGGATCTGGCGGTCAAGATGATGATCGGGATCGAACTGCGCGTACGGATGCGTCGACAGATCTCGTAACCGTCGGCTCCTGGCAGTCCGAGGTCGAGTAGGACGAGGTCGGTGGAGCCGAGGACGTCGTCGAAATCGCCGTTACCGTCGGGCCGATGGCTGACGTTGTGCCCGAGTCGGTTCAGTCCCAACGTGATTGCCTCGGCTACCGCTGGATCGTCTTCTATGAAAAGAATGCTCACCATGCGCTCACCTTGGACTCGCCATGATCAGGGGCCTTCTGCGGTCGGAGGAATCTCGGTCAGCCAAGGGTACAGGGGTCACACTTTCGAGAGCCGTTCGTTGCCTGAGTCCGCCAGTACTGCGTGCCGTGCGACGCTGGTGTTCAACGGAAATGCCGACACGGCGAGGGTGTAGCAGCCGACGAGCAGTAGCGCACCGATCACGTCACTCGGCCGGTGCCATTGCAACACGACTACCGAGATCGCGGTCCCGATGGTGATCAGCGCACCGTTGACTGCAACGACTGCCCGCCACCTCGAGGGTGTGACGAGCACGATCGCGCAGACCAGAGCAGCGATGGCCGTCAGCGTGCCGCTGGGGAAGGAATTGTGCATCACCAGGCCGTTCAGGTCCGGTCGATCCAACGATTGTTTGAGAACCCAGGCCGTCGTGATGGGACCGAGGGTCACGACGACGACGCGTAGGGCCAGCGCAATCGGGTTGTTGCGCAATGTGATCATGAGTGCCACGAGCACTCCTCCCACTATCAGTATCGGAGTGACGAGGCCGATGAACTCGGTGGAGAACACACTGAGTCCTTCGGAAGTGGCCGCGCCCACCATGAGTTGTTGGTCGACGATCTGACCACCAGTAGTGTTGACTGCCAGTTCGAATTCGACGACTCCGAGGATCAGGAGTGCCAGTGCGGCAATCAGTCTCGCGGGTTTGACTCGAGTCATGATCAGCCTTCCGCTCTCTCGTCCGAAGGGTTGCTCAGTTGGGGCGGGCATTCCCCGCCGGGAGTGGTTGCCAATTCGAAATGCCACATCTCGTTGGCATAGGTCTGACAGAGGCCGTAATCATTGCCGTGCTGGATGAGCCAGTCGTCGGCGTCGGTCGGTCCGATGTCGACGGCTTGTCCGCTGACATGCTTCGACAGGCTCGGGGAGTGCACCCATTTGGACGCTTCGTTCATGCTGCCGTACTTGACGACGGCTTCGTCGAACAGTCGCTGTTGGTATGCGGCGGACCGCCAACCCGAGGTGACGTGCATGTTCACTCCGGAGGCCTGTGCGTCGGCCGCTGCCGACTGCAGCGCCGCGAGCAGTGCGGAATCGAGACGGGCCAGTGCAGGTACATGGGTATCCTGCACGCTGATGCCGTCCTCGATCTCGCCGCCTGCAGGTCCTGAATCAGGCTGAGTGGCAAGGTAATTACCACTCTTGGGCTTTGCTTCTTCTGTGTACGAGCATGCGCTGAGCGTGAGCGCACCGAGTACGACTGCACCGAGTGCGGCGAGGCGGATTATTCCGCGGTGGCTGGGCATACAACAGAGACTGCTCGGTCAGTGTCACCGTCAGGTGGTCGCCGTTCGTCGACGGTGTCACGGTCTGAAACAGCTCTGTAACAGGACGGAACGGGGCTGGTGAGCGCGCTTTACGCGGGGCGCGGGATCGATGCGAAAGTCGACAGTTCGAACCACGAAGGCAAGCTACGACGCAACGCCGTAGGCCCCGAAATGGTGACGTCACCTGACCGTATGGCGTCCGACCAGGTCAGGTTACCGCGCCAGATCTCGGTCATCGATCGCAAGCCGGCAGAGACCGACACCGCAACGTCGAAACCCGGATCGATATCGCACATGTCCACCTCCCCGGAATTGATGACGAGCCACCAGTTTCGCGAATGTTCACGCACGCCGGAGAAAACGAAGTGCACCACGGTCTTTCCGTCGGGAACCACGGAGTGATCCACGCGTCGATGCATGTCCCACAGCAGCAGTTTCGGATCCAGGTCTTCATCGCCCAGCTCGCCGATCCACCTGGTACCCCAGATTCCGAGAGCTTCGACCACAGGGCGCAGTTCTCGGCCCGCGTCGGTCAATCGGTAACTGACGACGCAGTCGGTTTCTTCTCGCTCCACGATGCCTGCGATCGCGAGTTGGTGCAGCCGCGTGGAGAGCAGAGTCGGTGACATTCGCGGAAGTCCGCGTCGGAGATCGTTGAAATGGTCGCTTCCCATCATCAGTTCGCGCAGGAGAAGCAGCGTCCACCGCTCGTCGAGTAGCTCCATCGCCTTGGCGACGGGGCAGAACTGGTGGTACGAGGACCCCATCACTCGATCGTAGGCCTCTGGAGTGCTCCGGTACAGATTTCGTACTGGAGCGGAGTGAACCGTCGTCGTAGCGTCGAAGTAACGGCATGAATGTTGTCGGGCTCCGAGGTTGTTGGGCTCCGAGTACCAAAAATATTGAAGGAGAACGGTAATGAGTGAATCGACGGAAACGCTCGGGCTGGATCGTGAGCTGAAGGCCAAGCATCGGGCCATGTGGGGTCTCGGTAACTATCCGGCGGTGGCCACGCAGGTCATTGCGGAACTCGGGCCCGTACTGGTCGGCGAGTGCGGTGTGCAGAAGGGTGACCGCGTGCTGGACGTCGCGGCGGGGTCCGGCAATGCCGCCATTCCGGCGGCCGCGCTGGGTGCGCAGGTGATTGCCACTGACCTGGCTCCCGAATTGTTCGTAGCGGGTAAGGAGGCCGCTTCCCTCGCCGGAGTCGAATTGGACTGGCAGGAGGCCGATGCCGAGGCTCTTCCTTTCGGCGACAACGAGTTCGACGTGGTGCTCTCGTGCGTCGGTGTGATGTTCGCACCGCATCATCAGCGCGCCGCGGACGAACTTGTGCGAGTATGCCGACCCGGCGGAATGATCGGAGTGCTGAGTTGGACTCCGACGGGATTCATCGGCGAGATGTTCAAAACGATGAAGCCGTACGCACCGCCGCCGCCTCCTGGTTCGCAGCCGGCGCCTTTGTGGGGCGATGAGAACCATGTTCGTGATCTGCTCGGCGATGTTGCCACGAGGAAAGACGTACTTCGTGTGGACACATTCAGCGGGCCGGAAGAGTTCCGTGATTTCTTCAAGAAGAATTACGGGCCGACCATCGCGGTGTACCGGAACATCGCCGGAGATCCCGACCGAACGCAGGCGCTGGACCGCGCTCTGCTCGAGTTGGCGGAAAGGTACGGCAGCGGAAGCGAACCGTTCACGATGGAGTGGGAGTACCTGCTGGTCACCGTGACACCCGATAGGGGAGGTGCGTGATGACGACGGTCGAGTTCGCGCCACTGAAATCGGCGATCACAGGTTCTGTGTTCGGCCCCCGAGATCCGGAGTACGACGACGCCAGATCGATCTGGAACGGGCAGATCGATCATCGTCCGGCGGTGATCGCCAGGTGCCGGTCGGCGTCGGATGTGGCTGTGGCACTTGCATTTGCCAGAGCCCATTCGTTGGAGGTTTCGGTCAGAGGTGGCGGGCATTCCTACCGAGGCACATCGGTGTGTGAAGGCGGAGTGATGATCGATCTCAGTGCGATCAACGTAGTCAGCGTCGCCCCGTCAGCGAAGCGAGCCAGGGTCGGTGGTGGTGCGACGATCGCCGACCTCGACAAGGCGACGCAGGAACACGGGTTGGCGGTGACCGGCGGAGTGATCAGTGATACCGGCGTCGGTGGCCTGACACTCGGTGGTGGCATGGGGTGGTTGACCCGCACGCTCGGCCTGGCGATCGACAATCTGGTGTCGGCAGAGGTGGTGCTCGCCGACGGTTCGATCGTTCGAGCCTCCGAGAACGATCACAGCGACTTGTTCTGGGCACTGCGCGGTGGCGGCGGAAATTTCGGAGTGGTCACCGAGTTCGAGTACCGTCTGAGCGAGATCGGTCCGGAAGTGCATCTGGGACTGTTCTTCTGGGGGATGGAGGACGGACCCGCAGCGCTTCGTCTGTGCCGCGAGGTAGTGCCTGCCCTGCCGAGAAATGCGGGTGCGATGGTTGCCGTCAGTTTGTCCGCGCCGCCGGCGCCGTTTGTCCCGGATCAATTTCACCTACTGCCCGGATACGCGTTGCTGGTAGCCGGTTTCGGATCGGAAGTAGAACACTCGAACGCGATTGCGCCGATTCGAGAGGGCTTGCCGACGCTTTTCGAGTTCGTCACTCCGATCCCGTACGTCGGCTTGCAGTCGATGCTCGACGAATCGGAACCGTGGGGTGCGTACGCCTATGAGAAGGCTTTGGACCTGGTGGATTTCTCCGACGACGTGATCGATGTTCTGACCGAACAAGCGGGCAAGAAATCGTCGCCGATGTCCTTCATGCCGATCTTTCCGCTGCAGGGAGCTTTCACTTCCGTCGGCGAGGACGACACAGCGTTCGGTGGTTCTCGCACACCGCATTACGTGTGCAATATGACGGCGACGGCCACCGATGCCGGGACGCTGGAATTGGATCGATCGTGGGTGCGTGAGACCTGGGAAGCCTTGCGTCCGTTCTCGTCCAACCAAGGCGGGTACGTCAACTTCATGACCGACGTCGACGAGGACCGAGTGCGAGCTTCCTACGGCGCGGGGAAGTACGCGCGGTTGTCCGCAGTCAAGGCGAAGTACGACCCGGACAACGTGTTTCACCTCAATGCAAATATTCTGCCTGCGTGAAGCTTGTGCTCAGACCGTGAACACCAGTCAGGCCGTAAACACCAGGATGACGACGATCAGTGCGGCCAAGATGATGACGGCGACCATGCCGGTCATGGCGAGGGGAGCCCACGCGACTACCTTGTCGCGGGTGCTGGCATCGGTGGGTCCGGTCGGTATCCGCGGCGGCCAGGAGAACATGTCCATCGGACTGGGAACGTTTCGCAGTGGCGTGTTCTGTTGCACTGCAGGAAGTCCGGTGACCGTGGAGCCGGTCAGGCGATTGCGGCGGTGTGGGTCGGCGAGTTGTGTGGTGCGGTGAGCCCAGGCCGGCACGGCGCCCTCGGACGAGTAGACGGGAGCGTCGATCAACTGATCGATCGTGCCGCCGCCGGTCGCGGCTGCGGCGAGCGCGTCGCGTGCCTGAGCCATCGTCGGCCGACGGGTCGGGTCCGGCTCGAGGAGCTGAAGGAGAACATCGGTGAGCGGTCCAGACTTGGTGGGTCGGTAGATCTCGGCCTTGGCGACACGATGCAGTAGGGCGATAGCGTCCGAGTCGATGCCGAAGGGCGGTTGGCCCTCGATCACCGTGTAGAGCGTCGACCCGAGTGAGAAGACGTCGCTGGCCTCGGTGGGGTCGTCGCCGCGGGCAACTTCGGGTGCGAAGTACGCGGGAGTGCCGGTGATGACCTCGTCCTGGGTGTCGGACACGTCGCTCTTTGCGCGGGCGATGCCGAAGTCGCTGATCTTGACGGTGCCGAGGGACTTGCCTCGGTCGGCGATCAGGATGTTGCCGGGTTTGATGTCGCGGTGGACGATGCCGGCGGCGTGCGCTTCGGTGAGTGCCGCAGCGATCTGCGCGCCGATCTGCGCGACTTCGAGTGGTGGCAACGTGTCCGCCAGGTTCATGGCCTGGGCGAGGCTGCGAGCCGGGAAGTACTCCATGACCAGCCAGGGTTCGCCGGACTCGATCGCGACGTCGTACATGGCGATGGAGTGGGGATGGGTGAGCTTTGCGGCGTTCCTGCCCTCGCGCAATGTACGTTCACGGACCTCTTCGGCCGTTTCGGTGTCGAGGCCTTCCGTGCTTGTGACCTGTTTCACCGCGACGTCACGGCTGAGGAGGGTGTCGCGGGCCAGCCAGACGGCGCCCATCCCTCCGTCGCCGATCTTGGAGCGGAGTCGGTACCGCCCCGCCAGCAGGTATTCGGGCCCGATGCCCCTCCCGGTCTGCTCTTGAGCTGTCACATCTCAAGGTTAATGGATTGATGCCACTGTGACGCTCGAGGCTCCTGTGAACTGGGTTTTTGGCTCTGCTTGACGTGTCGGGGGTGACACGGTTTACTGAAAACAGTTCGAAAATATGTTCGAAAGTGCTGTTCGTTGGATGCATGTCAGACCCGACTTCCCCGCGGTTTGCCGGCTGGTTATGGATTGCTGCCGAGTGAGTTTTTCCGGTGTTCCGGAGGATGGGGATGACCGAGGTGACCGAGTTGGTAGAGCTGTCGGCAGATGCGGCGGGGTTGTCCCGTCAGGATCGGCTGGCACAGCTTCGCCGACAGATCGCGTCCATTCCCTCGCGAGGCGATACGTCGTTTTCAGGACCGAGTGTTTCCGGGCCCGGTGTTTCTGTGGCCGGTGTTCCTGTGGCTGGTGTTTCCGGGACAAGTGCAGCGGCCTCCGAGAGTGTTGCCGACCGGGACAGGCCGGTCGTGGACCGTGCGCACAAAGCCGGTGTCCTCCCGGTGCCGGAGGGTATCGCCGCATTGTTACCGCAGGGCGGTTTGGTGCGGGGAACCGTGGTGTCCGTCGAGGGTGCAGCGTCCTTGCTTTTGGGATTGGTCGCGTCGGTGACGGCGTCCGGAGGACATGTTGCAGTCATCGGGCAGCCTCGACTGGGATTGCTGGCGGCGTACGAGATGGGTGCGCAACTGGAACGTCTGGCACTCATTCCGGCGCCTGGGCCGGATCCGGTCGAGATCGCCGCCGTGCTGCTCGACGGTATGGATCTGGTGATTCTGGGATTGGCGGGTGCGTCGGTATCCCCGTCGCGTGCTCGGGCGGTGGTCGCACGTGCTCGGAGCAAGGGCTCGACTCTTGTTGTCACCGAAGGTCACTGGGACGGAGCCGAGGTTCGGTTGGACGCTCGGGTTCATGGCTATGGTGGGTTCGGTCAGGGCCGGGAGTTGGGGCGTGGACGGCTCAGTTCCCTGAGCCTCGCGGTTCGTGCTCGGGGGCGCTCGTTCCAGCCCCGGACCACGCGTCTGGACATCTGCAGTGCAGCCGGGCGGGTCGAGTGGGTACCTTCTCGGCCGGTCGAGGATGTGTCGTCGCAGGTGATGTCGGAGCAGGTGATGTCGGAGCAGGTGGTGTCGTCGCAGGTGGTGTCACTGTGAGCAGAGTTCTGGCGTTGTGGTGCCCGGACTGGCCGGCGGTGGCAGCGGCAGCGCTTGCCGATCTTCCGGCCACACATCCCGTCGCGGTCACTTCGGGTAATCGGGTGATCGCATGTTCGGCGACGGCTCGTGCGGAGGGAGTGCGACGAGGCCTGCGCCGACGCGAGTCGCAGGCTCGCTGCCCGGAACTGTATGTGGCGATGGCAGATCCGGAACGCGATGCAAGATTGTTCGAGTCGGTGGCCGCGGCCATCGACGCGGTGGCACCGGGCGTCGAGGTACTCCGTCCTGGTTTGTTGGTGCTCAGCGCGCGTGGTGTCAGTCGGTACTTCGGTTCTGAGGAAGCTGCGGCGGAACGATTGGTGGATCAGGCATCTGCTGCGGGTGTCGAGAGTCAGGTGGGGGTGGCAGATCAGCTGTCCACGGCGGTCATTGCCGCGCGCCGGGCAGCGCTGGTGCCGCCGGGGGAGGGGGCACAGTTTCTGGCGCCGCTACCCATGCCGGAGTTGGCTGCCGAGCCCAGCCTGTCTGCACCGCATCGCGGGGAGTTGGTGGATCTGCTGCGCAGGCTCGGGATCAGAACCATCGGTGCTTTTGCGGATCTGCCGGCAGTGGACGTCGCTTCGCGTTTCGGTGCCGATGCGGTGCTCGCGCATCGTGCGGCGCGCGGTGAACCCGAACGGCCACCGTCGGCGCGGACACTTCCGCCGGACCTGGAGGTGGAGCAGCATTACGATCCGTCGATCGAGCGGGTGGATGCCGCAGCGTTTGCCGGGCGCGCCTTGGCGAGTCTCCTGCACGACAAGTTGTCTGCTGCCGCGGTGGCGTGCACCCGTCTGTCGATTTCGGCCAGCACGGGTAACGGTGAAAATCTTTCTCGGACTTGGCGTTGCGCCGAACCTCTGACGCCGGAGGGAACGGCCGATCGAGTGCGATGGCAACTGGATGGCTGGCTCACCGGGCGCAGTGAGACCCGGCCAACCGCAGGCATAGCCGTGTTGCGTCTGGAACCGGTGGAGGTGGTCAGTGCCGGCGCTTTGCAGTTGGGGCTGTGGGGCGGTGTCGGCGACGAGGAGGAGCGAGCCAGGCGAGCATTGGTGCGCGTGCAGGGTCTTCTGGGTGGCGAATCGGTTCAGGTCGGTGTCCTGAGCGGAGGTCGAGGGCCCTTGGAGCGAATTACCTTGTTGCCCTTGGGTGACGAGCGGGTAGCTACCCATGATCCGACAGCCCCGTGGCCGGGCCGTCTGCCACAACCGTCTCCGGGGTCGATCTTTGTCGACAATCCCAAGGTGTGGCTGGGGGATGTGGCCGGTAACGCCGTGTACGTCACTGAGCGCGGTGTCTTCAGTTCGCAGCCGGGAAGGCTGAAGTGGGGGAGCAAGGAATGGGCAGTGCAGGGGTGGGCCGGGCCCTGGCCGGTTGACGAGCGATGGTGGGACGCTGCCTCGGCACGCACGGCGGCGCGGGCTCAGGTTCTGTTGGAGGAATCGCGTGCGCTGCTGATGATCTGTGAAGGCGGTGGATGGTCGGTGGAGGGTGTGTACGAATGAGCTCGCAGGTATAGCCAGCTGTACCCGCCTGGTCGAGTCGACTGTACGAACAGTAGGGGCGTTGGCACCATCGTCATGCCGTCGCTCGGCTCCTAGCGTTGATGACATTCAAAAAGTAACCGTTGCAATGATTCTCACCGTTGCAACTCTTTACGAGGAGTGTCATGAAAACGGCGGGCCGACCTGAAGTTTCCGGAACCGATCGACTTCACTACGAGCAGACGGAGCTGCACGACGCACAACTTCTGGCGTACGACGAGTCTGGCGAAGGCCGGATCGTGGAGGTGTTCGGCGATGTCGCCACAGCCGAGCACATCGTCATCTTCGTGCCGGGCAACGACAACGGATTGGGAAACTACTTCGACGAGAACCGTCCGACCGGACCACGAGCGAGCGGATGGACACTGGGAAGAATGCTCCGAACGCTCGGACCGAACGATCACGTCGCGGTGATCGTGTGGGTCGGTTATCGGACGCCGTGGGGATTTCTCGAGTCGTTCTCGCGGACACTCGCAGAACGCGGTGCGATCGATCTGGCGCGATTGACACGCATCCTGCCGCATTCGGCGCATGTGACGCTCGTCGGACACAGCTACGGGGCCGTGGTGTGCGGACTCGCCCTCCCGTCGGCGCGAGTAGACGATTGTGTGGTGCTCGGTAGCCCGGGGATGGGGACCAGTTCTCGCGAGGACCTGTGCTTTGCCGGAAATCTCTGGGCCGCGCTGGGGCCGTCGGACTGGATTCGGTATTTCCCACGCGTGAAGATCGGTCGCCTCGGGCACGGCCCGTCTCCAGTTCGGGCGCAGCACGGAGCTGTTGTTTTCGACACCGGTGCCATTCGAGGGCATTGTGGATACTTCGCCGATGCAAGCGAGTCGCTGCGCAACATCGCGAGGATCGGGCTCGGTCGCTACGACGAGGTCACGCGGCCAGGGCAGTTGCCGCCTCGGCTGACAGCTTCAGCAATCCACGAGGACAGGTCTATCCTGGGAACTCGTGAGTGTCGCTAACGTACGAAGTGCCGGCGGGGTCCAGATCAGCTACCGCGATTCCGGCTCGCATCCCAGTGTTGCCGATCTGCCTCCGGTAGTCCTCGTGCACGGAATGGGTGGCGACAGCGGTACCTGGGACAAGTTCGCGCGGACCTTGCGATCACGCAACCGGCGAGTTGTCTCGGTCGATCTTCGCGGCCACGGCCGGAGCGCTCGGGCGTCGTCGTATCTGTTCGACGAGTTCGCCGACGACGTCATGGACGTGTGTGATCATCTCGAACTCGATCAGGTGGATCTCGTCGGCCATTCGCTCGGCGGGCACGCGGCGTCGTTGATCGCGCAGAAACGACCCACCGTGGTGCGGAAGTTGGTCATCGAGGAAGCGCCGTTGCCGCTACGCACAGGTGACGCAGAACAGGTATTCGCGAGGAAATTGCCGAGTGTGCCAGAACTGTGGCATGCAACAACAAGTCTGGTTCGGCACCCGCGAGCTGCGCTCACGTTCGATCGCTCGATGACGCGGTCCGCGCTCGAGCAGTTCCGCCGACCGGATCCGCAGTGGTGGGATCGGTTGCCGCTCATCGAAGCTGACATGTTGTTCCTGCGTGGAGGTCTGGGCGGGATGGTGGATCCCGATCGCCTCGACGCTGTTGCAGCCACCGTCGCGCGCTGCGAATTGGTCTCGTTCCGTACCGGCCACAGTGTCCATCGCGACGGCCATCGCCAATTCGAATCCGTTGTGTTGCCGTTCATTTCCTGAAAGCGCAATACTCGATCAGTTCCGGCAAGAACCCATCCGCTACGCGTGCGGCACCGAATGTACTTCCATGCATACCAACGGCAACGACTGGTCCCCACACGAATACGTCGACGCGGTAGCACGATCCGTTCACGGTGAGACCGTCCGATGGCCGCAGGGACCGAGTATGGATGCGGTGATCGTTCTGCCAGTTCATGCCCGAAACCATCCGGGGAAGAATGCGGTTCTGCTCTGGAATCACGACTTCGGTTGGTCGTGGGGTGTCGAGGAGGCTGACGTGCGAAGGACGATTTCGATTGTCGACCCTCTCGGTATCGGCCGGACACCGGATCCGCTGCGCTGCGCGGATCGAGTCATCGAACTGATCAGCGCCGAGGCAGTTTGCTCGCGCATGTGTAGCGAACACTGATTCGGTCAACTCTGGGGCCACAACGCCTCCGAGAGGACGACGCCCGTGAACACAGAGAACGTTCCTGCCTCGCACTGTCATTCATTGCCGCGCCGGACGTTCCTCGGTGGCGTCGGTTCTCTTGTCCTCGCCGGAGTGGCAGACGTGGCAACCGGCGCGGCGAGCGCGGCGCCGGCGAAAGCATCGCCCGCCGATCGGTTTCCGCAGAAACCCAACATCGTTGTCATCATCACCGATCAGGAGCGCCGGCCGATGTATTGGCCGCAGGGCTGGGCTGATCAGAATCTGCCCAACCGCAAGAGGATTGCCGATCACGGGCTGACGTTCGACCAGGCAGTGTGCAATACCGCGATGTGCTCGCCCAGTCGTAGTACGTTCTTCACCGGCCTCTTTCCCGCGCAGCACGGGGTCACCAGAACCCTCACCGAAGGCGGCACTGTCTCACCCACCGAGCCACAGTTACAAGTCTCCGAGCAGAACATGGCAAAGCTGCTGGCGTCGGCCGGCTACAACGTTCAGTACCGGGGGAAGTGGCATCTGAGCAAAGGCGTCGAGGGTGGAGATCCGACAAGTGACGATGTAGCGGGATTCGGCTTCGAAGGGTGGATTCCCCCCGACGCGGGTCAGGACACCAATCCGGACCACTTCGGTGGCGGGTGCGCCGACCATGATCGCCGTGTTGCCGAGGAGGCAGTCGATTTCCTCTCCGGATCTGCGGTCACATCCGGGCAGCCTTGGGCGCTCATCGTCTCGTTCGTGAACCCACACGACGTCCTCGCGTACCCCCAGACCTGGAATGCGATGAACGGAACGTGCGACAACTATGGATCGGACGCGCCAGGCGCCTTCGAGCAGGGGATCGACTTGCCGCCCACTTTCGACGAGATCCTGGCACTCAATCACAAACCGACAGCGCAGGTTCAGTCGGAATTGCTACTCGCAGCCGGGCTCGGGCCGCTGCTCGGGCCTGATCAGGCACGCAACTACATCAACTTCTACGCCTACATGCACAAGGTGGTCGACGAACACATCGGCAGCGTGCTCGACGCGATCGAAGCCACCCCGCAGATGCTCGACGACACGGTGATCGTACGGATGTCCGATCACGGAGAGATGGGGATGTGCCACGGAGGTTTGCGGCAGAAGGTGTTCAACGCCTACGAGGAAACGCTGCGCGTTCCACTGGTCATCAGCAACCCCCTGCTGTTTCCCGAACCCGTTCGCACAGACGCCTTGGCGTCGTTGATCGACGTGATGCCCACTCTCGCCACTCTCGCCCAAGCGCCAGCGCGTGAATCGTGGAACTTCTCGGGTACCGATCTGACACCGGTCATCATCGACGCTGCCGCCTACCCCCACGGTCCCAGCGCGCAGGTTCAGGACACGATTCTGTTCACCTACGACGATCAGAATTGTGCGACGCCCGACGGTCAGAACATCGTCACGCAGCCCAATCACATCCGCTGCATCCGGGAGAGCCGGTGGAAGTACACGATGTACTTCGATCCTGCGGGAGTTGCTGCGCCGCAATACGAACTCTACGACTTACAAGCCGACCCCTTGGAACTGAACAATCTAGCCAATCCGCTCAATATCGGCTCGTATCGGCCGGATCTGGCGGCTCAGATGAACGCCAAGCTCTTCGCAGTGATGGAGACCAAGGGCGTTTCTCTGAAGGAATAGATCGAATTTCGCCAAAACTGATTCACGTTTCAGTTCTGCGGGCATGCTGATGGGGCATCTGTCTTCGGTTCGGGAAGAAGGAATGTCATGACTGTCACCTCGCCGGGGCGAGAAGGTTTCAGTACTCTTCGGTCGGGAGGGTTGAACTGGGATTCGTTCCCACTCCGATTGTTCACCAAGGGAAATGCCAAATTCTGGAACCCAACCGACCTCGATTTTTCCCAGGACGCTCGTGACTGGCAGGAGCTGACCAGCGAGCAGCAGCGCAGCGCCACCTTCCTGTGCGCGCAGTTCATTGCCGGTGAAGAAGCCGTCACCGAAGACATTCAACCGTTCATGAAAGCGATGTCGACCGAGGGGCGATTCGGCGACGAGATGTACTTGACGCAGTTCTGTTTCGAGGAAGCCAAGCACACCCAGGTCTTTCGGCTGTGGATGGACGAAGTGGGATTGACCAGCGATCTGCATTCCTACGTCGCTGACAATCCGTACTACCGGCAACTGTTCTACGAGGAGTTGCCTTCGTCGCTACGCATTCTCGAGACGGATCCGAGTCCGGTCAACCAGGTGCGTGCCAGCGTCACGTATAACCACGTCATCGAGGGCAGTTTGGCGTTGACGGGCTACTACGCCTGGCAGAAAGTCTGTGCGACGCGCGGAATCCTGCCTGGCATGCAGCAATTGGTGCGAAAGATCGGTGACGACGAGCGACGGCACATGGCTTGGGGGACGTTCACCTGCCGAAGGCACGTAGCTGCCGACGATCACAACTGGGACGTCGTCCAGCAGCGGATGGGTGAACTCATGCCCATGGCACTCGGAATGATCAACTGGGTCAACGATCAATTCGAGGTGCAGCCGTTCGGTTTGGACAATCAGGAGTTCCTCGAGTACGCCGCAGACCGTGCGCAGCGCCGACTTTCGGCGATCGAGTCCGCGCGCGGGCGCGACGTCGCCGAGATCGACCTCGACTATTCGCCGGAGACCCTCGAGGAAAAGTTCGGGGCGGAAGATGCCGCTGCGATGAGTGAGGCGGCCAAATGACAGCGAATTCTACTGGGGCCAAGCCGAGTTCTGGATGACCTCGACAAAATCGATGTGCCGAAATCCCGGCACAAAATGTTCGAGTACGTCAGCGTTGACCGTCCCGAATGTACTTTCGGGACGGTGCTTGAAGCCTTCGGTGAAAGCCTTCAAGATCTGATTCTTGAAATCCGGGCGCGGGTGAGCCGCGGTGACGGCGTCAATGTCGGCCTGGTCGAGTTCGCTGTATCCGATTCCGAGTACATCGGTCTCCACACCCGCTGTCACCAAGGCGATTTCGGGTTCCAATCGGGAGGGGATCTCGGGCGTCGTGTGCAGAGCGATGCCTTCCCACACTGTGCGGATGTCGGTTTCGTCGACTCCGTAGCCGGTGAGGAATCGCCGCGCTTCGTCGGCGCTGTCCAATTCGAAACGTGACGTACTGTCCCGGAATTTCTCGGTGAGCCCCAGGTCGTGGAACATGGCGCCGACGTAGAGCAATTCGGGGTCGGCCTGCAGACCCAGACGCGCTCCTTGAAGCGATCCGAAGAGGAAGACACGTCGCGAGTGGTGAAACAGTAACTCGGACGCCGTATCTCGTACCAGCTCGGTGGCGTCGGCAGCCATCTTCGAATCGGGGATTTTCACACCGGCAATGATCGTGGTCATCGGTACCTGCTCTGCTCGTCGTTGCTGCGAATTTCTCGGTCTATCCCAGTGTCGGTCGAGCACGCCCGCGGGCGCACCCTGATCTCGGCCATACTGTCCACAGATCAGGACGAAGGAGAGCGCATCGTGACCGCAGTGCATCGAGTTGCCGTCCTGGTGTTCGACGGCGTCAAACTGCTCGACGTCGCAGGTCCGAGTGAGGTGTTCGCGGAAGCCAATCGCGGCGGGGCGAACTACGAGTTGGTGATCTGCTCGGTAGGTGGACACGATGTCGACTCGTCGACCGGGATGCGCATTCCGGTCGACCGTGACGTTGTAGATTCCGGTTCTTTCGACACGTTGCTGGTCATGGGTGGAGACGTGTTCCCGTCGACGCCGGTGAGTCCGGAACTGCGCGAGGCAGCAAGCGATCTGGCGGGGCGTTCGGGCCGGGTCGCCTCAATCTGTACCGGGACATTCATTCTTGCGGCGAGTGGATTGCTCGACGGACGCCGCGCAACGACACATTGGCAACACACGGCAACGCTGGCGCGCGCCTATCCACAGATCACGGTGGTTCCTGACGCCATCTTCATTCAGGATGGCGCGGTGTTCTCGTCTGCGGGTGTGACCGCGGGCATCGACCTCGCGCTCGCATTGCTCGAGCGTGATCATGGTGCAGAAATGGCTCGACGCGTCGCACAACTTCTGGTGGTATTTCTCCAGCGTCCAGGCGGACAGTCACAGTTTTCGCCCTCGCTCAGTGGGCCGCGGCCTCGGGTCCCTGCGCTCCGAGAAGTGGTCGACGCCGTCGCGGCCGATCCGGCGGGGGAGTATTCGGTCGAGCAACTGGCTGCCCTGGCGCACCTGAGCCCGCGTCATCTGACGAGGCTCTTTCGCGAAGAATTAGGGACGACGCCGGCCAAATACGTCGAGTTGATCCGTTTCGACGCTGCGAAGGCGCTCCTCGATGCCGGCCACTCGGTGACCGAAGCCGCGCAGTTGGCGGGATTCGGCAGTTCGGAATCCCTACGACGAGCATTTTCGACTCATCTCGGAATCTCGCCCCAGGTGTACCGTCGTCGGTTTCAAGCGTTCGGCTAGGACTGACTTTCGTGCTTGCCTTGTGGCGGGCTCATGCCCTGCTTGTCGAGCCAGGCAAGGCTGTAATCGGCGATCTCACGCCAACCGTGGTCGATGGTCAGCGAGTGACCTCGGTCGCCGAATACCTTGTATTCGTTGATCGTCGGGGCCTTGGCGTACTTCTTGAACGAGCTGTCCGAACTGGCCTTCGGTACTGTGCGATCCTTACCGCCGCCGATCATCAGGAGGGGGCCGCGGCGGGCGTTGAAATCCACTGCAGCGGGGCTGTGGGGCGCGAAGTTGGCGAGTGCTGCCTCGAACAACGGCCGTCCGGGGGCGGGAATTGCATACTGCTCGAACAGGGCGTCGGACTCGTCCTGGGACACGGCGCTGGCGAAGGACTTGTGGAACGATTTTCTGTTGTGTGAGTAGGCCTTCCGGTAGTTGCCAGGGTTGGACAGGACAGGGAACACGCTTCCAAGCTGAACGAGAGGAAGTTTCAACACACCTTTGGGCTGAGCGGGGTCGATGGCAATTGCCGCGGTCGCCAACTTCTGGCCCAGCAGTTTCTGCGCGATCAAACCTCCGAACGAATGCCCGACCACGATCGGTGGTTCGTCGAGATCAGCGATCACCTTGGCGTAGTGGTCCGTCACGTCGTCGATGCCGTGTCCCGCGATGTCCTCCGGGTGTTCGCGCGTCTCACCCACCGTGGACGCATCCCCTGGCCATCCGGGTGCCATCGTGGAGTACCCCTGCGCGTTGAAAACCTGCGCCCAGGGATCCCACGTGGTCGGGTGCATCCAGAGTCCGTGGATGAACAGAACAGTCGGGTTGGACTTGGGCGACATGCGCGCTCCCCGCTATCGGACCGATGATCGATACGGGATGCCCGCTTTTTACAACCTCACGCATATTTTGTGGAGCTTTTCCGTCGGGTCATCCCGTTCTGTTGTTCGAAGATGGCACGATCGTGGCATGGCACCAACCGGCTCCGCGAAGGCGATGGCACTGTGGACCACCGCTTTTGTTGTCTCACAAGCAAACATTGCGCGTTTACTCGGGCCGGTGGCTCCTAAGGTATTGGAAGTGCAGACGGCGTTTTCCGCTCGTCGGTACCTCGAGATCTTGGACTCCATGGATGCGGAGGCCACGGCGCGATTTCGTAGTCACTACTACCCGGACTTCGTACATCCCGCGATCTACGCGATGGCTTTGCGGTCCGCAGGCAAGCGGCTCGGAGAGCGGGTTCCCCTTTCGGCCGCAACTCGGCGTGCGCTTGCCGTAGCGCCGGTGCTGTCGGCGGCGGGCGATTATGTCGAGAACGTGGTCGGCCTCCATTTCCTCGATCATCGCGACAGCATCACCGACTCGAGGGTTCGCGCCGCCTCGACGGTCAGTATTGCCAAATGGGTACTCGCACTCGGAACTTTCGGATATTTGTCGCAGGGTTTTGTCAGAGTATGGGTATCGCGAAAATGAGGAGCACTGATGGCAGTCGAACTCGGTACCGAATACTTCGCTGACGGAGAAGAGTTCCGTCGATGGCTGTGCGAGAACCACGAGGCGGTCCCCGGGCTTTGGCTGAGAATGGCCAAGAAGACCTCGTCACACAGTTCGATCGACTACGACCAAGCGTTGGACGTTGCCCTGTGCTTCGGCTGGATCGACAGCCTCTCCCGGCGAATCGACGACGATTTTTTCGTGCAGAAGTTTTCGCGTCGCACTGCGCGGAGTCCGTGGTCCAAACGCAACGTCGAGATAGTCGCCCGCCTTGACGCTGCGGGACTTCTCGAGCCATCCGGCATCGCTGAGATAGAGAAGGCCAAGGCCGACGGTCGCTGGGATCGCGCGTACGAGGGAGCAGCCAAGGCCGAGGTCCCGACGGACTTTCTCGATGCGCTTGCGGAAAACCCGCAGGCTCGCGAGTTCTACGCGACGCTCAATTCCACGAATCGATTCACCATCGCGTACCGACTGCAGGAGGCAAAGCGTCCGGAGACACGCGCCAGGCGGATCGAGAAGTTCGTGAACCAACTCGCGGAGGGCAAGAAGTTCTACTGAGCTGACTGGGACGGCTGATCGACTTTCAACGTGGCTGACACAATAGGGCTCGTGATCGAAGCCGAGACCTGTTCCGCGCTGTCTGCTGTTGACGAACCGTTGGCAGGCAGCGCTGCCGTCGTGCGGGGTTGGGTATGCCTCGAATTCAATGCCGCTTGGGGTCGTGACGTGCTGGACGGTACGGCCTTGGGGGAGGAGCTTGCCGCCGAGCTGAGTCGGCGAGCTGATGCTGCCGACGTACGAATCATGTTCATTCGGCGACCAGGCCGCACCGATCCGCTGACTGATGGGCACACGGTCTTGCTCGCGCGCTCCGATCCGAGCGACTCGTGGTGCGAACGGTTGCGCATCGATTCACCGGCTGATCTGCTCGACATCGATTTCGCGCTACTCGACGGCCCTCCACCAGGATTGGGCGACTCGGTGGACGAGCCAGTCGTCTTGGTTTGTGCGCACGGTAAGCGTGACCAATGCTGCGCTGTGTTCGGCAGGCCGATTGCCGCAGCGCTGATGTCGTCCTTCGGACCCCAGGTGTGGGAGTGTTCGCATACTGGCGGGCACCGATTTGCGCCGTCAATGATCCTGCTGCCGAGCGGCAATACGTACGGCCGTCTGTCCGCTGGTGAGAGTGTCACGGCCGTGGAGGTGGCTTCCCGAGATCAGGTCCATTTGCCAGGCCTGCGTGGACGGAGTTGCTGGTCTCCTGCGGGGCAGGCTTCGGAAATTGCCGTACGACAACAAATAAGCTGCGGAATCGACGACTTGGCTGTCATCGAGCAGGCGAGTGACGGGACATCCGTCGTCGCACATGCGGACGGCCGGCGATGGGCCGTGGAGACGGCAGTCTCCGAACTCGCGCCGCGTCCACCGAGTTGCGGCGCGGCACCCAAACCGGTCAGGCCAGTTGTCGTCACGTCGATTCGAGAACTGTGATTCCCTCGTCGGTTCCATACGATCAGTCTCGATGAATGCGATCACATGGGCCGGCAGGTGGCGCAGAGGATACGGACTCCATCAGATCCACAGTCTGCTGGCGTGACAAGCGGATTCGGGACTTAGGCAGCGGCGGTTCGGGGGAATAGCGGCACCGTTGCAGGTGCGAAGTAGCATCGCAGCTATGACTGTCGATCTGGTTGCACCTGACGAGGCCTTGTGGGCGTCCTGGTTGGAGTCGCGTGACGAGTGGGGCGGACCGCAGGCGGATCAGCCCGGCTCGGCATTGGGAGTTGCGCAACGTCTAGATCTCGATCTTGCCTCCCGGGATGGATTCGGGCAGTGGGTGCAGGAGTTGTTGGCGCAGCCAGAGGCAGTGCCGGGGCCCGACATTGTCCCGGCAACCAACTGGTGGATCGTTCGAGACGGCAGGTATCTCGGCGCTATCCAGTTGCGGCACAGCTTGAATGAGTTCTTGGCCGATGTCGGTGGTCACATCGGCTATGGGGTCAGGCCGTCGGAACGCCGGAAAGGTTTAGCGTCGGCTGCTCTGCGGGAAGTACTCACGTATGCAGGCGACCCGGTGGGGCTCAGTCGCGTCATGATTACCTGCGACGAAACGAACGCGGGTTCACGTAAGGCAATCGAAGGGTGTGGTGGTCTACTCGACAGCGTGCGCCCAGCTGATCAGTTGTCGCGCAACCTCGGTCACACGGGGGATACGCTTCGCTACTGGGCAGTCACGGGCCGGTCAAGCGTCAGTTGACCGATGTCTGACCGTCAACGGGAAGCCACGGTCGCAGGGTAGGCGACACGGGCAGCGATGCTTTCGCTGAGGTCTTGGATTTCTGCGGCGAGGGTATCGCGGCTCTTCGTGTCCGACTCGTGAACGAATGTTGTCGATCCCAGTGTGGCACCGCAGTATTCGATGATGCCGCGCTCGATCTGTGTCTGGAAGGCCTCGTACACACCGTGGCGTTCGAAACTCTCCGCGTCGTCACCCGCGACCGGGATCAGGTGGACCGTGAGTCGGTCCAGTTTCTTCACGAATTCGCTTCCCGGGGTGAACTCGTACGCCCATCCGCTGACGAAGACTCGATCGATCCAACCTTTGAGTAGTGCGGGCATCGACCACCAGTACATCGGAAACACGAGAATCAGATCGTCTGCTCGATCGATTCGGTCCTGCTCGGCTACAACGTCGGCCGGGGGAGTTCCCTTGCCGCGGAACAGGTTCACATCGGCTTTGGAGAATCGGGGATCGAAATTCTCGGCATGTAGGTCCGCGATGTCGACATCGCCGCCCAGGTTGCGGATCGCGTCGGAGGTAGAACGGGCGACATGCTGGGTAAGTGACTGTGCATCGGAGTGGGAGACTACGACGAGTGTGGTCATGAGCGTTCCTTCGGTAGATGGTGCGCTTATGTACTAAGAGTAGGTTACTATTGGTATATAGCGCAAGGAGGTGTCCGATGGCACGAACGAGACTGTCGCGGGCCGACAGGTACGAACAACTCGTGGAGGTGTCGTGGGCACTGGTGCGAGAGGAGGGCGCGGATGCGCTGACCCTCGGCCGGTTGGCTGAACGTGCCGGCGTTGCAAAGCCGGTCGTCTACAGCCATTTCGCCTCCCGCGCTGCGCTGTTGGCGGCCCTCTTCAAGGAATTCGACGATCGTCAGACGGTGATGCTCGGGGAATACCTCGAAGCTGCGGAGGAGTCTGTGAACGGGCGGGCGAATGCCATCGCCGACTCCTATGTCGGATGTTCACTGGCACAGGGGCGTGAACTGACGGGAGTGCTTGCAGCGCTGGAGGGCTCGCCCGAGCTGGAGCAGGTGAAGCGCGAGTCGGAACGCGCCTATTCAGAGCGTTGTCGCGAGGTGCTGGCTCCTTTCAGCGCCGACGGGCTTGGACAACCATCGATGACTGCGATATTCGGTGCTGCAGAGGCCCTCTCGCACGCGGCGGTAGTCGGAATGCTCTCGCCCGAGGACGCCAAAGGTGAACTTGCCGCGCTGATCGTCGCGGTCGTCGGCAGGCCATCACTGACTGGGTAGTGCGGTGCAGCCGTGATCTCATCGCCTACAGGTGCCCATCCAGTTCGAACCGCTCTCGCACGGAGTCGGATGTCGCCGCCAGGGTGCTGACGAACGCGTCGATGGCGGGAGCGAGCGGAGGTTTCCCGTAGGTCGCGACGGAGACAGTGCGTCGCTCGCGGGGAATGCGGTGTGCGCGGATACCCGGGTTCTGATGTGCATGGAGAGCGAGGGCGGGAAGGGTGCTGACTCCGCTTCCGGAGGCGACCAGCGCTTGGACCGCGACGTAGTCGTCGGTCTCGAACTCGATCCGTGGAACGAACCCAGCTCGATTGCAGGCGGTGAGAAGGTGGGCGCGGCAGCTCGGACAGCCTGCAATCCAGGTTTCACCGGCGTAGTCCGTGATCTCGTTGGCGGCATCTGCATTCCGAGCAGAGGTGATCAGGTACAACGGATCGTCCAGCAACGTCGTTTGGGTGACGTGCTTGAGCCCCACATCCGGGGTATCCGCGTGTGCGAAAACGACAGCTACGTCGACGTCGTTGTTACGAAGCATTGCAAGTGCTTTGGGTGGTTCTGCATCAACGAGGCTGATGGACACGTCGGGGTACTGGGACGTGAACGCTGCCATCGCCTGCGGAATCAAACTCGCCAGGGCTGACGGGAATGCGGCAAGTCGTACCCGCCCCGCCCTCAGTCCCGCGTACGTTTCGACTTCGGCTACGGCAGCGTCGACGTGACCGAGAATTTCCGTGGCGCGCCGAACCAGTACCGCACCGGCATCCGTCAGACGTAGCCCACGACCGGCTCGCTGGAACAGCGGAACTCCGACTTCCGATTCGAGCTGTCGAAGGTGGTGGCTGATGGAGGGCTGCGCGTAACCGAGAGAATCGGCGGCGGCTGTCACCGATCCTTCCTGCGCGACAGCGACCAAGACCCTCAGCCTAATTAGATCGAGCATGTCAAAATCATAGAGGATTTCGATGCTTTCGACGAAAACATGTATTGGACCTATGAATCGGTGTTTGACAGGGTGATCTACATGGCACAGGCACCTGATCTCGCGGCAACAACCGGGCTACAACCACCCACATGGGCGGACATTCAGCGTGCAAGTCAGGTTGTCCGACGCCATCTACCGGTCACGCCCCTGATATCGCACCCGACCTTGGGAGCGGGCTCGTGCAGCCAGTTGTTTGTCAAACATGAGAACGTGCAACCCACAGGTGCGTTCAAGGTTCGTGGTGGACTGAACCTGGTGGCTGGACTCGATGAGCCGACGCGGGCCCGAGGCATCATCGGCTACTCGACGGGAAATCATGCTCAGTCCCTGGCGTATGCCGCAGCGGATGCGGGCGTGCGGTGCGTAATTGTGATGCCGGCTGGGGCAAATCCGGTCAAGGCTCACGCTGTCCGCATGCTTGGGGCCGAGCTCATCGAGCACGGCGCAAACTTCGACGAGGCACGCGCTCACGCAGAGTTCATCAGCGAACGTGACGGCCTGCGTCTCGTCAGCGCCGCCAATGAGCCGGCAATCCTCGCCGGTGTTGCTACGGCGTACGTCGAACTCGTCGAGCAGCAGCCAGATCTGGACGCAGTGGTCGTCCCCGTCGGTGGTGGCAGTGGTGCGGCGGCCGCTTGCCTCGTCGCCAGTGCGCTTGCACCGCACCTGGAGGTGTTCGCGGTGCAGTCGGAGGCCGCACGAGCGGCGCACGACTCGTGGACTTCTGGCACCTGTGTCGAGCGCCCGAACGCCACTCGTGTCGAAGGGCTCGCGACCGGGGCCGGATTCGCATTGACTCAACGCGTCATGCGAGAACGGCTAGGTGGTTTCTTGCTCGTCACGGACGATGACATCACCCTCGCGCAGCGGGCTCTCCTTTTCGACGCACACACTTTGAGTGAGGGCGCCGGTGCGGCCGCACTTGCTGCGGTCTACGCACATCCGAACACCTTCGCGGGTAAGCGTGTTGCCGTCGTCTGTACGGGCGCCAATGCCTCCGAGAGTGAGATCCGCAGGGTCGTCAGCTAATTGATCTCGTATTCGGAACAATGTGCAGTGTCAGCGAACTGACGGAAAGCCGAAGTACTGTGTGCCAATGACTTCACCCCGAGAAAAGTCACGTACTCTCAATATTTGCCACTCATGCTGGTCGTCGGTGTTCTTGGATTGATCGTGAGTTTCGGAGTGACCTCACGTGGGGGGTTCCCAGCGTCCGCATCGGAGCTTTGTAGATCAAGTTCGTATGGAATCGGATTACTCGAAGAAACAGGATGGGCCTGGATTCCGTTTCCCATAGCCTCTTGCAAGGCAGTGGATTTCGATTCTTCCGCGGTTTACTTCGCCCTCGGATGGGAGAACTCGATCACTGCCGCAGTATCGATCGCATTCATCGCCATGGCTCTGAAACTCACTTGGGGTGCAGGAGTTCAGTGATGCTTATGTGCCCGGCCTTGGGTTCGTTCGGAAGGCTGACCGGCGCAAGCCCCATGCTTTCCCGACGCTCGTTGACCGAAAAGACGTACTGGGCAAATTCAGGCTTGACGTGCACGTCCGGAAACCGTGAGCGAAGTTCGCCCACGATCCGATAGCCCTCGTCGTACCAGTCGAAAACGTTGATCCCTGGACGCCACCGCGGTCGCATCGCGAAGCCGTCGATCTCAGTCACAAAGAACTTTTGGAAGCGATCAGTCCACGCCAGTATCTTCTCTCCGAGTTCGTCGTCGATCCCCATTTGGCTCGGGAGAACAAAGGGCTGATCCGACTGAATGATTACCAGTTCCCTCGAAGGCCATAGCGAACTGGGATGACCATGGTCAGGATAGATTCTGATGACTAACACTGCAGATCCCTTGCGGTGGCCAACACGCTACGAGGCGAAGTCACACCACCGGTCACCAGTGCGTTCCGGGCACGAGTCGGGCGGCGCGTCGGCCGAGTTTGCGGATGCGCGAGCGTGAATGGCGCTGACGCGACGGTGTTGCCGAAACGTCTGACGGAGTTTCTTTGTCTACCTGCCCCTTTGCCGCCGGGGAGTCTGGGAAGGCCTGGTACATCTGGTTGAGAATCCGGTCCTTGGTGTGCGGTGCGAACAAGGTTCCCAGATCGCCCAGGGTGCCCAGTGGCACGTCGATGCGCTTGGGGCGTTCGATCAGCGCGCGGATCACCATTGCCGCAGCCTTTTCCGGGCTGGTGATCGGGCCGTTGTTGTATTCGCCGGTCGGCGCGATCATCGGCGTTTCGACCAGCGGCATGTGGATGGTCGTGAAAGTGATTCCGTCCGCCAGGGTTTCGGAGGCAGCTACGTCGGAGAAACCGTCGAGGGCGGCCTTGCTCGCCACGTAGGCCGAGAATCTAGGCGTTGCCGCCTGGACTCCCGCGCTGCTGATGTTCACGATGTGACCGAAGCGGCGAGAACGCATGGTGGGCAACAATGCGAGCACCAATCGCACAGCGCCGAAGTAGTTCACGGCCATCGTTCGTTCGTAGTCGTGGAAACGATCCGTGGAATGGTAAATGCCGCGCCGAATGGATCGGCCGGCGTTGTTGACCAACATGTCCACGTGATCATGTTCTGTCAGAATGCTTTTGATCGTGTGCTGGACCGACTCGTCGTCGGTGATGTCGCAGGGATAACCGAACGCTTTGCCTCCGGTTGATCGAATCTCCTGTACCGCGGCATCGAGTTCGTCGGTGCGGCGCGCGATCAGGAGAACTGTGGCGCCTTTCTGGGCGGCGGCGATGGCAGAGGCCTTCCCGATTCCGGACGAGCCACCGGTGATCAGGACTATCCGACCGACAAGTGGTCCTTCGGGATGGTTGCGACGTGCGCGATTGGGATCGAGGTTTGCGCGCCAGTACTTCCACAGCACAGTCGAATACGACCCGAACTCGGGGACCGTCAGGCCTGATCCGGCGAGGGCGGCAACGGTTCTCTCGGAGGTGAAGGTCGGCGCCATCGTCATGTTGTCGAGCAACGCTGCAGGCATGCCGATGCGATCGAGGAAGACTTTTCGTGCCGATTCTGCCGAGTCCATCGGCAATGGCGAGACAAAGGGTTTGGCGATCACGCCCGGCAGGCTGAGCGCGGGCCGCGGCGCTCCGGCGGCCTTGGCGAGGCCGGCATAGATTTCGCGTACCGGTTGAGGTTTCGGATTGACGAGATGGAATGCTTCGCCGTCACGGCCGGGCACATGCATCAACTCGACGAGGGCAGCGGCCACATAGTCGACCGGCACCACGTTGGTTGCCCCGAGGTTGGGGATCGGGACAGGGAGTGCTGCAGGTAGTTTCGCGAGTAGCGCCAGACCTGGGAACAAGTAATACGGTCCGTCGATCTTGTCCATCTCTCCGGTGACGGAGTTGCCGACCACGGCAGACGGCCGATAAACACGCCAGGTGAGGCCTTCTCGTTCTCGAACGAGCTTCTCGGCCTCGAACTTGGTTCGGTGGTACGGCGTCGGAAAGCCTTGGCCGCAATCGAAATCGGTCTCGCTGAACGTGCCCGGATAGTCGCCTGCGACTGCAACCGATGACACGTGATGAAGGGTGGCTCCCAGCTTTGCAGCAAGTTCGACCACGGAGCGTGTGCCCTCGACATTCGTCGAAGCCTGCTCGTCTCCGGCCGTGATGTCGTAGATCGCGCCGAGGTGAAGGACATGGTCGGCCGGCGGGGGAGAGTCGATGCCCAGCTCGGGCTCGGTCAGATCGCCAACGAGCGGATGCACTCGATCGCCGCCGGGAATTGCCGACACCTGTGCTTCGAGTTTTGCGACAGAACCCGCTCTGACCAGCACGTGGATCTGAGCAGTTTCATCATGCTCGAGCAGGAGCGGTAGTACAGCTCGTCCGAGGAACCCGGTACCGCCAGTGACGATGTATGTGGCCATGGTCGGTAACTTACTCCAAAGTAAGATCGACGGCTAGAGGGAACCGGACATCAGTGCGTCATGACGCCATCCTCGGTGTCGAAGTCGATGCCCGCAGTGATGATTCCGGAAAACAGGAACGCGACGGCAAGTGCAAGAGCGGGGATTGCAAGGATCCATTCGAAAATTGTCATGCTCCAAGTCTGACGAAATCAGCTTCGGAGAACATCGCCCTGCGGAGCGATTTCCCTGATCGGGCAGTCATCCTCGAGGACGACTGCCCGATCAGGGAAATCCACTAGTGCGTGATCAGTGGCCCGAAATCAGTGGCCGATGCCGACCTTCGCGTGAACTTTTTTCATCCAGGCCGGAGCCCACCAGTTCGCTTCGCCCATCAACTTCACCAGCGAGGGCACGAGCAACATGCGGATGATGGTCGCGTCGACGAGCAGTGCGACGATCATGCCGACGCCCAGGAACTTCATCACCGACAACCCGGACATTGCGAATGCCCCCGTCACCACGATCAGGAGTAGGGCGGCGGCCGTCACGATTCGGCCGGTGCGTTCGGTTCCGAACTTGACTGCTTCCTCCGTCGTCGCTCCCGCGTTCTTGGCCTCGACCATCCGGGACATCAGGAAAACCTCGTAGTCCGTGGACAATCCGAACACCACCGCCAGGATGAGCACGACGAACGTCGCCTCCAGCGGAGTTTGACTGACCCCGAGGAGTTCGACGCCGTGACCGTCCTGGAAGACGAAGGTGAGGACACCGAAGGTGGTCGCGAGGCTCAGCGCGGCCATCAGTACCGCCTTGATGGGCAGGACCACCGAACCGAACGCGAGGAACAACAGGATCAAGGTCGATCCGACCATGATGAGGATCATCACCGGCAACCAGTGCAGGACGGCGTTGTTGCCGTCGTCGACCATGGCTTGACCGCCACCGACAAGCAGCACTGTTCCGTCAGGAGCGGAGATCGCACGCAGATCTGTCACTGCGGTGCTCTGTGATTGGGGCGTAGAGCCCTCGCTGTAGAGAGCCTGAACCGCGATGAGTTGATTGGTGCTCGCGACGACGGTCGCCTGACCGATGCCCTCGACCTGACCGGCGGACTCGGCGATCGCTGCACCTTCGGCCGGGGTGAGAGTGTTCCCGTCCTCGGCCTGAAGGATCATCGTCGCGCCGTTGCCGGTCTGCGGGAAGTCGTTGACCAACGTGTCCATTGCGACGCGAGCGGGGTCGTTGTCCGGGAGTGCGGTGTACGAGAGTTCTCCCAAACGGGCACCGAGCAGCGGCGAGGCCATCACGAGCAGCACGGCCACGATCGTCACCGAGACCGCGACCGGACGCTTCATCACCCACGTGACGACGCGGCCCCAGAACTTGCGCGAGCGTTCCTCGCCGCGTTGCGCCGCATCCTTGCGCCACGTCAGGGCGTTGATGCGATGCCCCAGAATGGCAAGCAGCGCAGGCACAGCGGTCAGCGACAGAACTGCCGCGCTCAGTACTGCTGCGATCGCACCGAAACCCAAAGACCGGATGACGGCCTGCGGGAAAACGAGCATGCCGCTGAACGCGCAGATCAGAAGCAGACCCGAGAACATGACGGTGCGACCCGCGGTCAGAACTGTCCGCTGCGCAGCCGCTCCCGGGTCCGAGCCCGAATTCAGTTCTTCACGGAACCGACCGACCACGAACAGTCCGTAGTCGATTGCAAGTCCCAACCCGAGAAGAGAAGCGACGTTGATCGAGAACGAGGACACATCGGTGATCAACGTGAGGATTCGCAGAACCGCCAAGGCGCTCAAGACACTGAGTACACCCACGAATACCGGAACCGCCGCAGCGACGATGCCGCCGAAGATGAAGACCAACAGCACCAGCGTGATCGGAATGGCGATGGCTTCGGCGACCACCAGGTCCTTCTCGAGCTTGGTGTTGAAGGCAACGCCGACGACGGTATTGCCCGCGAATTGTGCCTCGGCACCTTCAACTTCGAGTTTCGGCAAGAGATCGGCGAAAGTTGCCGGTGTGACGCCCGAGTCCGGTGCCAACGTGATCGCAACAGCCGCCATGGATCCGTCGTTCGAGAGCAGGCTGGCCTTGGCCGCGGCGTCTGTTCCCCAATACGACTTCACCGATGCGGTCGGCACTTCCGTTTTGAACTGGTCGACGGCGGCCGTTACTGCCGGCCCGATGTCGTCGAGGGTCTTACCGTCGGTGGGTGAGTAGATCGCGATGATGTCCGGGGTCTGCGGCCCGAGATTGTCTTCGATGATGTCCGCAACCTTCGCGGAGTCGCTGCCCGGATCGATGAAGCCGCCCTGGCTGAGCTTGCCGAACACTCCGAGTCCCCACACCCCACTGATGAGAACTATCAGAACCGCGAGGCTCAGTACCCACCATTTCCGGGCGACGACGGTTTGGGCCCAGCGTGTCATGTATCAACTCCGGTGTGTGGGGGCGTCTGGCCAGATCGACTGTAGTGGGCGTTTGGTCTTGAATCGGAAACGTCATGCATACTGCTCGAAGCACTTGCAAGCCACGCGTGTGGGGGAAGCCGGTCCGAATCCGGCGCTGACCCGCAACGGTAGGTCGATTCTCGGTAGTCACCGAGCGTCGGCAAGCCCGATTACCCACCGCGCGGTGTGCGACATCCATTCGTCGTGGTCTACGAAAAGGAAGTCCAGCAGGAGCTCTGGCCGAGTATCAGTGTGCGGGCGGAGTTGTCTGTCGGATTCTCATTCGTGGCTCAGAGCCCTTACGAGGTCCCCGTGTCACTTCAGTTCTCCCCGTCCCGCGCCGCCGCCGTTCTCATCGCGGTCGCCTTGGTTTCGGCAGGTTGTTCCAAAGGCGAAACTGCTGGCGGTTCTTCAACCACCGAATCCTTTGCACAGCCAGTTTCCGTCACGAACTGCGATCGGGAGGTGACGTTCGATTCGCCACCGCAGCGGATCATCACGATGAACGATCACGTCACCGAAGTTCTCATCGAGATGGGCGTCGGTGACCGTATCGTCGGGATGGGATACGGCGACAGCACGCCCACCCCGGAGACTGCCGAACAGTTCGCGAAAATCACCAACCTTGCCAAGGAATACCCGACAGCCGAGCAGATTCTCGACCTCGACCCCGATTTTGTCGTCGGCGGTATGAGCAGCGCGTTTCAGGAGAAAGAAGGGCGTTCGCGAGACCTGTTCGCCGAACGCGGAATCAACACGTTCCTCTTCTCCGAGTACTGCGGCCAGGGATTCCCGAACATCTCGATGCTGGAAAACGACTACGCGCAATTGGGGAGGATTCTCGGCGTCGAAGATCAAGCAGCCGAGGTGACTGATCAAGTAACTCAGGGGCTCGATGCGGTGAAGGCGGCAGTCGGAGATGCTCCGCCGGTGCCGACATTCTTCTATGACGGCGGCAAGGACGTTCCGACGACGATCGGCGGAGTGGGCGTCGGTCAGCTCGTCGCTGGTTACGCGGGAGCGACGAACATCTACTCCGAGGGCGAGCGTCCGTATGTCAAGACCACGTGGGAGGTTGTGGGGGAGCGCGCGCCACAGGCGATCGTCGTCCTGGACTACGGATCTGAGAACGCCCAAGCGAAGATCGACTTCCTGAAGTCACATCCCGTCATGGCCACCACTCCCGCCGTCCAACAGAATCGATTCGTCGTCATTCCTCTTGACGACTTTTTCGAGAGCCCACGTCTGGTGCGTTCGGCCCAGACCATCGCGGCAGGCCTGCATCCGGGCGTAGTTCCGGCACAGTGACCAGGTCGCGTTCAAGCTATACAGCTTTGCTTGCTGCGCTCTGTGTCGCGCTTGCCGTCGTTATGGGGTTGGCGGTGTCCTTCGGATCGGTTCGGATTCCCGTCGGTGACGTGTGGGCGATAGTCGGAGCCCGTTTGGCACCAGGGACTTTCGAAACGTGGTGGACCGCAGCGCGGGAGTCGATCGTGATCGACTCCCGCCTACCGCGTGCCCTCACGGCTGCGGTGGTGGGTGCGTCCTTGGCGATGTCGGGTGCGGTTGCTCAGGCGGTCACGCGTAATCCGCTTGCTGATCCGTATCTGCTCGGTGTGTCGTCGGGCGCAGGATTCATGGTGGTCCTGGTTACCGTTCTGGGGATCGGAGCCGGAATGCTCGGCGTATTCACGATTCCTGTTGCCGCGTTCATCGGAGCGATGATTCCGTTGTTCCTCGCGTTGCTGATTGGTGGTAGATATCCGCAGCCGACTGCAATCATTCTTGTGGGTGTTGCGCTCGGACAGATATTTTCGGCATTAATCACCTTTTGTCTTTTGGTGATTGCGGACGAGCGTCACATCACTGGAGTGATGCATTGGCTCGCCGGCGGATTCGGTGATGCGCGATGGTCGACGCTGATCTTCCCGACGATCACACTGGTCGTCGTCGGCACAGCCCTTCTGTTCAGTTCGCGGTGGATGGACGTCTTGCAGACCGGTGACGACGGGGCTGCTGCCCTCGGTATGAACGTCCGACGGTTCCGAGTGTTGTCCTTGCTTGCGGTCTCCGTACTGGCGGGCGCGGCAGTCAGCGTTGCCGGTGGAATCGGGTTCATCGGTCTGCTGATCCCACATCTGGCCGGTTTCATCGTCGGCACCAGAGCAATTCGACTGCTCCCTGCTGCAGCCCTTCTGGGCGCCGTCGCGATGGTTGCCGCGGATACCGCTGCGCGCTCGGTGGCACAATCCACCGAAGTTCCGGTCGGAGTGATCACCGCCCTCGTGGGTGCACCGATCTTCGTCTGGATGCTCTACCGGCAGTATCGGAGGCTCGAACAGTGACACAGGCCAGAACAGAGACACTCCCGAAGGACGCCGAAGCTGCGCCTCTGCTCGAACTCGTCGAGACCCGGGCGAGGCTCGGCAACCGCGAAGTCTTGCGCGGCATCACTTTCGCAGTGACGTCCGGTGAAATATTGGGCTTGGTCGGACCGAACGGCAGTGGCAAGACGACGGCGCTGCGCTGCTGCTACAACGCTTTGACTCCGACAGGTGGCGCAGTTCTGATCGATCAATCCGACTCGACGACGCTCTCGCGTAAGGACATCGCCAAAACCATCTCGGCGAGCGTCCAGGAACCTACTGTCTCGGCAGGACTTTCGGTTCGTGAATCGATCGCGCTCGGACGAACTCCGCACCGTAGCTGGTTGGACCGAAGCACTGAGCGAGATACCGCCATCGTGGACCGGTGCATCGAGCAGGTTGGTCTGGTCGAGCTTGCCGGACGCGACGTGTCCACCCTGTCGGGTGGTGAGCGGCAACGTGTCTCGATAGCGCGCGCATTGGCTCAGGAGCCCAAGGTTCTTTTGTTGGACGAGCCGACCAATCATCTCGATCTTCGTCACCAGTTGATCGTGATGGAATTGCTCGCCGAACTTGCGTCGGCGGGGCTCGCAGTTGTGGTCACGATGCACGATCTACGGTTGGCAGTCGAGTACTGCGACAACCTTGCCGTGCTCACCGAAGGTGAACTCCGCGCGTGTGGGTCTACGGTCGAGGTGTTGGACGAGCCGTTGTTGGCCGAGGTTTTCGGCATCAAGGCGCGAGTCGAACGCGGAGTACGTCCGCGGATGGAGATATTGGGGCTGGCATGACGGAATCGGTAGCCGGGATCTACGCCCGTATGGCAGTAGCGGTGCCGTTCTTCGACAACCTGAGCGCGTATCCGGATACGGTGCCCGCGGTGTTGATGACCGACCCCCAGTGGTTGGCAGCACGTGTCGCCGATACGGCCGAGCGATGGGGGAGTTCGGACAACCGAGTGAACGGCACGTTGTGGTGGTACTCGGCCAGTTCCACGCTGACTGGCATTCCGATCGGAACCGGAATGGTGACCGGGTTCGCGGCCGATCCATCGTTGGACGGTGGGCGGATCTTCTTGCGTGACAACGGCTATCTGGGAGGGTTTGCTGCCGGGTCGGTCATTCCGATCTCGCGGAGTGTGGCGGAGTGGGGCCACGCGATGTTCCGCTCACTCAGTCCCGTGATCGAGGTACTCGCCGAGGTGTCCGGCGTTCGGCAGCAGGCGCTGTGGGCGATCGCGACGGACTCCATCGCCAATCGCAGCCTCGACGCCGCCGGTAGCGCGAGGGAGCGCGGAAGTGCATTTGCTGCCGGCCTGATCGATGTTCTCCGCGGTGAGAACCCGGGCATTCCGGTTCCGCGTTTCGTCGATGTCGACCGCAATGAAAGTGTTGTGCGCGTTTCTAATCCGTTGACACCGGTGGCATCCGGGCGACGCAGATTCACGCAGCGCGCGTCGTGCTGCCTGATTTACGAGGTGCCCGGCGAAGGTAAGTGCACCAGTTGCCCGAAGCGCGCACCCGAAGATCGGGTGCGCGCCTTGGCTGCTCTGGTGTGACTGGACCCAGGCTTTTACCGGGTCGGGTGTTGTCAGGTCAGTGAGCTGCGACCTTGGAACGGTCGAGTCCCAGCGCGTCGGTCATCGTGAAGAACAGATCGGTCTGGTCCGTGAGGCCGCTGACATTGGCCGCGTGCGGGCCGAAAGCTGCTACGCGCAGCTGAGTTCCGGTATGCCCTTCGGATTCGACGGCCGGATCTTCGGACGTTCCGTAGCTGATCGTCATCTCCGAGCCGTCCTTCGTGGTCAGCTTGCGGGTCAGACCGGGGTAGACGATTTCCTGGGCGCGCTCGACCGGGATGTTCTGGTCCTTGGCGATGGTGGCGATGTCGTCTGCGCTGACGTTGGTGACGATCTGGCTGGTGTGAGCGTGGTCGGCTGTGACGATGACCAGGGTTTCTCCGTCGGTCTTCGCAAATTCGAGTGCCTTCTGCACAGCTTCGTCGAGGTCGACGGTTTCACCGATCTGACCGCACGCGTTGGCTGCGTGATCTTGCTTGTCGATCGAGGCACCTTCGACCTGGAGGAAGAATCCGTTGTCGTTGACCTTCAGTAGGTCGATTGCCTTCTGCGTCATGTCCGCGAGCTTCGGTACGTCGGAGGTTCGCTTGGGGTTGTCGATGCAGGTTTCGGCGGGCTGCAGGTAACCGTCGCGGGTGGCGACAGAGCCTTCCCAGCGGACGGGCATGTTGCCGTCGGCGAACAGTCCGAGCACGGGTGCGTCCTGATCGGCCTTGCCGACCTCGTTCATCTCGGCGGCATTCTTCACCAGCTGGTAGCCACGAGCGGCAGCTTGCTCGTTGAGGGTCTTGCCCTGCCAGTCACCGGCTTTCGCGGTTTCAGCGAAGGACTTGGCGCCGCCGGCAAAGGTGACGTCGGCGCGGGTATCGAGGAGCTGTTCGCTGATCGATCCCTTGCCACCGTTCTCGATGGCGTTCTCCGGGCAGGACTTGGACGTCGCCTCGGGTCCGTAGCACTTGCGGCCGCTGACGTGCGCGACCTGCACTGCGGGGGTGGCGTCCTGTACCTCGGCGGTGGAGACGTTGCCGGTGGCCTTGCCGTTCGCCTTGGCGATCTCGAGGACGGTCGACTGGGCCTGCCCCTTGATGTCGACGGAAATCGCGCCGTTGTAGGTCTTGGTGCCGGTGGACCATGCCGATCCACTGGCAGCGGAGTCGGTGACGTAGTCGGGCTTGCCGTCCTTGGTCAGTGCGTAGTGCGTGTACTGGCCGGTGATCGGCAGGGCGTCGAGGCCGGCGAAGCTGCCAGCAGCACCCTCGGCGTAGTTGCGCGCGGCGGTGATCTCCGAGTCGCCCATGCCGTCCCCGATCAGGAGGATGACGTTCTTCGCGCCGGAAGCGTTGACGGCGTCACGCACTGCGGCCGACTGATCACCGTCGATGCGGCGAGCACCACCGTTCGAGGACAGTTCGCCGGTCGCGGCGCGATCGACGGTCGTGCCGTTCGAGCCTGTTGCCTCGTCGGTACTGCTGCTGCAGCCGGCGGCGGCCAGAACGGCGACGGCGCCGGCGACGGCCGTCAACCTACGTGTGTTGCGCGAGAACGACATACGAGTAGTACTCCTGGAAACAGTATGGATGGAGATTATGAACGCGGCTAATGATCTGGGGCCAAAGTGAACGGAGTGCAGACATGCGTACATCTGAATGTGACGAGACGGTGAGGGTTGAGATTCGCTCTGTTGACTGCGGGTGAGTGACCTGTCAGACTGAATCTGCATCGAACATCAGTTCGATGCATGTGGTGCGTCTTCCCTTTCGGCATCCTCGAGCAGTCGGTCGTCCCGTGACGGCCGGCTCGATCAGGTGCGAGGTCAGTGTGGGTTGGGGAAATGGGCCGCCGACGTGGTCCGAGATGGAACGGGTGCTGTCCGGACGGCCAGGCCGCGTGGAACACGAGGATTTGTTCCCGGGCGACGGAAGTGACAGTCCCGCCTGGTCACGAAAGCGCGGCGAGTATCACGCAGGCGAACTCACTCGTGGCACCGGCGTGGTTCCTTACGCAGAACTGCACGCTCACTCGGCCTTCAGCTTCCTCGACGGCGCATCACCGCCGGAAGAACTGGTCGAGGAAGCTGTGCGTCTCGGGCTCGAGGCGATTGCCGTCACCGATCACGACGGGTTCTACGGCGTGGTGAGGTTTGCGGAGGCTGCGCGTGAATGGGGAATGCGGACCGTGTTCGGGGCCGAGTTGTCGCTCGATTCGGTACCCAGAACCGGGACGGCAGATCCCGGTGGAACGCATCTTCTGGTACTTGCCCGTGGGCAGGAAGGATATCGCCGTCTTTCGCGGGAGATAGCCGCCGCACATCTGACGGGCGGTGAGAAGGGCAAACTGCAGTACAACTACGACGTGCTGACCGAAGCCGCCGGTGGGCACTGGCAGATCCTGACCGGATGCCGCAAAGGTCATGTGCGGCAAGCCTTGACGTCGGGTGGTCGCGAAGCCGCGGCGGAGGCCCTGCAGGATCTGGTCGAGCGTTTCGGGGCGGAGCGAGTGTCGGTGGAGCTCACTCATCATGGGTTGGCGGAGGACGACGAGCGCAATGCCGTTCTTGCAGAACTGGCGAGAGGGCATGGACTACGTACGGTGGCGACCACCGCCGCACACTTCGCCGCTCCTCCGCGTCGACGCCTCGCCATGGCAATGGCAGCTGTGCGGGCGCGTCAAAGCTTGGATGAGGCAGCTGGATGGTTGGCTCCGACCGGCGGAGCACACCTGCGGTCCGGCGCGGAGATGGCAACGCTGTTCTCGCTCTATCCCGAGGCTGTCAGTGGTGCCGCCGATCTTGGTCGTGAGTGCGCTTTCGATCTCAAGCTCATCGCGCCCAAATTGCCACCGTTCGACGTTCCCGCCGGGCATACCGAGGCGTCCTGGTTGCGTGAGCTGACCATGGTGGGTGCGCTGGAACGCTACGGACCCCCGGAAGGTGCACCGAAGGCATACAAACAGCTCGAACATGAACTTGCCATCATCGAGGGATTGAACTTTCCCGGATACTTCCTGGTCGTGCATGACATCGTGTCGTTCTGCAAGAACAACGACATCCTCTGTCAGGGAAGGGGTTCCGCTGCGAACTCTGCGGTGTGTTACGCGATCGGCATCACCAACGTCGATCCGGTTCGCAACAAATTGCTGTTCGAGCGGTTTCTTGCACCCGAGCGCGACGGCCCACCGGATATCGACGTGGACATCGAGTCGGATCGCCGGGAAGAGGCGATCCAGCACGTGTACGCGAAATACGGGCGTACGTATGCCGCGCAGGTAGCCAATGTCATCACCTATCGAGGAAAGTCGTCGGTGCGGGACATGGCCCGCGCGCTTGGCTTTTCACAGGGCCAGCAAGATGCGTGGAGTAAGCAGGTCGGCCGGTGGGGTGGTATCGACAAGAATGCGGATACCGATATTCCGCGTCCGGTACTCGAACTGGCGGCGCAGATCGAAGGCTATCCACGGCACCTCGGTATCCACTCCGGCGGAATGGTCATCTGTGATCGTCCCATCGCCGACGTTTGCCCGGTGGAGTGGGCGCGGATGGCCAATCGCAGTGTCCTGCAGTGGGACAAGGACGATTGTGCTGCCGCTGGGCTGGTCAAGTTCGATCTACTCGGGCTCGGCATGCTCTCGGCTTTGCATTACATGATGGATCTGGTGGCCGAACACAAAGGCATCACAGTCGATTTGGCGCAACTCGATCTGTCGGAAACAGCGGTGTACGAGATGTTGCAGCGGGCAGATTCGGTAGGGGTGTTCCAAGTGGAATCACGTGCGCAGATGGCGACACTGCCGCGTCTGAAGCCTCGAAATTTCTACGACCTGGTGGTCGAAGTCGCGCTCATCCGTCCCGGGCCGATTCAAGGCGGATCAGTCCATCCGTACATCCGCCGGCGCAACAAACTCGAACCTGTGTCCTATGACCATCCGTCGCTCCAGAAGGCACTCGAACGCACGTTGGGGGTTCCGCTGTTTCAGGAACAGTTGATGCAGATGGCCGTCGACGTTGCGGGTTTCACGCCGTCCGAGGCCGATCAATTGCGTCGGGCAATGGGATCGAAACGCTCCACCGAGAAGATGGAGCAACTGCGAGCGAGGCTGTACCAGGGCATGCGAGACCTACATGGCATCGGCGACGAGGTTGCCGACCGAATCTACGAAAAGCTGTACGCATTCGCTAATTTCGGTTTTCCGGAAAGTCATTCACAGAGTTTTGCCGCACTGGTCTTCTACTCCTCGTGGTTCAAGCTTCATCACCCCGCCGCGTTCTGTGCCGGGCTTCTGCGAGCGCAGCCGATGGGTTTCTACTCACCACAGTCCCTGGTCGCCGATGCGCGCCGGCACGGAGTGCAGGTACACGGTGCAGACATCAATGTCAGCCTCGCGCATGCCACCGTCGAGGCAGGTGGATTCGAGGTTCGGCTGGGACTGGGGGAAGTGCGCAACATCGGCGATGCGCTCGCCGAGAAAATTGTCGAACAGCGCGACCTCGGTGGACCGTTCACGTCGTTTCTCGATCTGACCGGTCGGGTGGAACTGACTACCGCGCAAGCTGAATCGTTGGCGACTGCCGGCGCGCTTGCCAGCTTCGGCATCTCGCGTAGAGAAGCGCTGTGGGCTGCGGGCGCTGCGGCAGGGGAGCGTCCGGACCGCTTGCCCGGTATCGGTGCGTCGGTCACAGCTCCCACCCTTCCCGGCATGAGCGACGTCGAATTGGCGGCAGCGGATGTCTGGGCGACAGGAGTATCTCCCGACACGTATCCGACACAGTTTCTTCGCCCACAGCTCGACGCGCTCGGCGTGGTGCCGGCTTCGAGGCTGCTCGACATCCCGGACGGCGACCGTGTGCTGGTAGGGGGAGCGGTCACACACCGGCAGCGTCCGGCCACAGCTGCGGGCGTCACGTTCATCAACCTCGAAGACGAAACCGGCATGGTCAATGTCGTGTGTTCGGTGGGGTTGTGGGCAAAGTACCGAAAACTGGCAAATACGGCGCCGGCGTTGCTTATTCGAGGAAAGGTGCAAAATGCGGAAGGCGCTGTCACTGTCGTGGCAGACCGGATGCAGCTGATGGATCTGCGAGTCACAGCCAAGTCGCGAGACTTTCGCTAATGCCCGATTCTGCTCGGAGTTTTGTGCCGAGAGGACAAATGTGGAGCTCAACTCTGACCTCCGAGCATATGGCGCGGGTCACAATCCCTACCTAGGGTTGTCGCTTGAGCGGCCATCGAATCGCCTGGCACCGCCACGACCAGTGGCCTCGCTGGTGAATATTGTCGCCTTCCAAACATGCTGAATCCAAAGCACTTCGAGTTGAAGAGGAACTCCATGAGCACAGCGATTCTCGTCGCACACGTACACCCTGCCGATCCGTCTTCGGAGGACGCGTTCAACCGCTGGTACGACGACGTGCATATTCCGCAGGTCGTCGAACGAGTGCCTGGAGTTGTCTCCGCCTCCCGATTCTTCCTGGCGGATGTGCAGTTGCTGCCCGAGGATGCATTGCCCGCGCGCCGCTACCTGAGCATCTATCAACTCGACACGGAAGATCTCGCGGGCACGGCGCAGGCGTTGGGAAGTGCTTTGGGCGACGGGACTCTCGACATGTCCGAGGCCATCGCGACTACCGGCGACACCGGACCCGAATTGCTTTTCTACGTCCCGACCGAGAACTGAAGGGGAACGCTGACATGTCCGATCTTCTCGCGAACAAAGTTGCAATTGTCACCGGCGCAGGTGCCGGAATCGGCGCCGCCATTGCCCGGGCATTCGGGGCGGAGGGCGCGAGCGTCGTAGTCTCCGACATCAACGGTGACGCAGCACAGGCAGTGGCGGACTCGATCGACGGAGCTATCGCTGTCACCACTGATGTCACCGACGAACAGCAGGTCAAGGATCTCGTCGCCAGGGCGGTCGAAGAGTTCGGCGGACTGAACGTCGTAGTACCCAACGCCGGCATCGCCACCACGACTCCGCTGATCGAGACCTCGTTCGAGGACTGGCGGAAAGTCATGTCGGTCAACCTCGATGGAGTGTTCTTGACCGTCCGTCATTCGCTACCCGCGCTCGTCGCATCCGGAGGCGGTTCGATCGTGAACATCTCGTCGATCTCGTCGACCACCGGGTCGCCCTTGATCGGTAGCTATGCCGCCGCCAAAGCAGCAGTTCGCAATCTCACCGAAACCCTGTCAGCCGAACTTCGCTTCCACGGAATCCGAGCCAATGCCCTGCTACCCGGATTCATCGACACAGACCTGGTCAAGAGTCACCAACAGGATTTCGAGAACGCACTCGGCCTCGAGTCCGGCGGCTTCGCCGACCTGATGGTCACGAAGCAAACCCGCTACGGCCGGACCGAGGAAGTCGCCGCCGCCGCAGTGTTCTTTGCGAGCGACCAGTCGTCGTGGTGCAACGGCAGCAGCCTGGTTCTCGACGGAGGGTTCACGGCTTCTCTCCTTTGAGCAGCAGAACCTTTCCGAACGTCACCCGAAATCGTCAATCGTGCGAGGATCCACACCATGACCAACCGCGCTGTATACGTACTTCCGCCTGGAGGATTGAACAACCTCGACTTGAGGACGATCGAGACGCCAGCGCCAGGTGCGGGTGAGGTGACGATCGCGATCCGCGCGAATTCGCTCAACCACCACGACTACCTCGTGGCGACCGGCGAGATACCGACCGACGGCCCTCGCATTCTCTTGTCCGACGCAGCGGGCGAGGTAGTTGCCGTCGGCGACGGCGTCACACAGTTCGGGGTCGGGGACCGTGTGATGAGCACCTATCTGCCGCATTGGCGCAGCGGTGCACCGGATTTCGACGGATTCGGAAATTCACCCGGTGACGGCGTCGACGGGTTCGCCCGTGACACCGTCACCGTGCCGGTATCGGCAGTGACGTCGATGCCGCGAAACTACACGTACGAAGAAGCCGCTACCTTGCCCACTGCGGGCTTGTCCGCGTGGCGTGCATTGTTTGCCGGCGTCCCGATCATCCCAGGTTCGTCGGTGTTGATTCCCGGGACCAGCACGGTAGCGCTGTTTGCCGTCCAGCTTGCCAAGGCTGCTGGAGCTCAGGTGATCGCAACCTCGTCGGCTCCCGACAAGATGGCTCGATTGACCGAGCTCGGTGCCGATCACGTGGTCAACTACCGTGAGCGCCCGGACTGGGGATCGGAAGCGATGCGGCTCAGCGGCGGGATCGACCTTGTGCTCGACGTGGGCGGGCCGTCCACCCTCGGTCAATCTCTGTCGGCAGTCCGACCAGGTGGCCGGATCTGCGCGCTGGGCATCATGAACGGCCCGTCGTCGTCGATCGACCTGACTTCGCTACTGACCAAACAGGTCACCATCGAAGGTGTTCTGGTGGGCAGTCGTGCACATCAGGAGGAGATGGTTGCAGGGCTGGAGAGCCTCGCGCTTCGTCCCGTCATCGATTCGTCGTACCGTCTGGACGATCTTGCCGAAGCGTTCGAGCAGCAGAAATCCGGGCAGGCCTACGGCAAGATCGTCATCACAAACCCTTGATCGCTTGCCGGTCCCAATGGGGATCGGTGAGGATTTCCGCCGAGTCGCCGACAAACGCACGTCCGGCAGTCTGGTCGCCGCTGAGGGCGAACCTCAGCCACGCGGTCAGGTAACCCCGGAATCCTTCGCCGTCGGCGGCCCAATTGTGGCCGACGCCAAGTAGTCTGCCCCGGACCGCCGGTGCTGCGGTTTTGTCGAAGTACTCAGCTTGTGGATCGGCGGTGGAGACCGGATCGTCGGCGCCGGTCATGAAGAACGTCGGCCCGGTCAACTTCGCCACGTCGATGACATCGACAGGTCGCGAAGCCCACCACGGGTCCGGCAGGTCGAGCACCGCAGTGGCGGTGATCAGATTCGCCGACTGAGTTGCAGCGTTGATCGCGCCGCCTGCCCCCTGGGAGTGCCCGACCGAGGCGATGTTGTCGGTATCGATCCTCTGGTGAAAAATGCTCTCAGCGTTGGTGTTCTGATCGACGAGGTACTGAGCGGCACCCAAGATTTCAGTACCGTCGCCGGTCACACTGCTGTCGGCCACCACAACAACAAAACCCCACGACGCAAAGTGTCGGAGGAGGGCCTCGTACTCTTCGAACGTCGCGTAGCTGCCGTTGCCGAACGTGATGACGGGATGCCGCTTGCCATCAGCGGACAAGTCGGCTGGGTAGAACAATTGGTATCCGGGAACCGAATCGGCAGCCACCTCGTGCGCACCCTGGGCTGCGTACAGATCGCTGATCGACTCCGATGCGATGGACTCGGTAGTCGCGGCTTCGGGAGCGGCCGGAACCCCCGCACTGGCGTGTGTGACGGCACCCGATAGTGCCAGAACAAAAGATGCGGTCACGACGGCGATCGAATGTGTGGTCCGAGAAGGCATGGGTACAAGTATGTCTTGTACCCATGCGATCAGTCAGGCCGAGACGCGCGCGGGCTGCTCTTCGCCGACCCGGCCGCGGATGAAGAAGATGGCAACTACGCCGAAGGCGACCAGCACGACAGTGAGCAGTGTGGCGATCGTGGTGGCTCCGCTGGCACCCGTCGTCACCGAGGTGTCGAGCCCGCCGGTCGAGAGAATGGTGGTGGGGTCGGTGAGGCCGTGCAACACGATTGCGGCCCAGATCGTGCCCGTCACGCGCATGGTCAAGTACATGCACATTCCGAATCCGAAGGTGTAGACGACGGTGGCAAGGACTGTTGCCAGTTCCATTCCCGCGATGAAGTTCACCGTGTGCATGAGTGCGAACAGTAGGGACGACACAACAGCGACGAAGCGTTCTCGGTGGCCGGCATCACGAAGCATCTTCACTGCAATACCTCGGGTGACCAATTCCTCTGCGAGACCGACACATACACCGAGGGCGATCAACGAGACGATTTCGCCGGCCGACCACGCGCTCCAGTCGGTTCCGGCCAGGTGGGCAGCGATGGCGGCAACGACGATAATCGGCCCGATCCACATCCAGCCGCGTCCGCGTACCGGTTGAGGACCGAAGATACTGCTGAGCCAGCCGACCTTGACCGTGAAGATCAGCAACGCAACTGCACCGATCGCGATGGGCAACATGACGCCGAAGATGATGCTCGAGGCACTCGAGACCACGTTGTCCGTGTCGATCTGGTCGGCGAAAACACGCGAGATCACCTGCCCTGCGGCAAGGTAGAAGACCAAATAGGCAACGATGAGAAGGAGCAACTTCCACAAAGTGGGTCGACTCCAAAAACCCGACTTTTCGGGAACAGTATTGGTCATTGTCAGATCGTAAAGGCAACCACACGAAATCACGCGGTACCGTCTATTCGGACAGCAGCGAACACGAAGGCAGGACGCAGAAGACATGTTGGAAGTCGACTTGAATGCACTGGACACGGCATTGGCGGCAGGTGAGCCGCTGATCGACGTCCGTGAGCCCGACGAGTTCGCTCAGGTCCGAGTTCCCGGTGCGGCGCTCATTCCGCTCAGCGAATTCGTCTCTCGCGTCGGTGAAATTCCGGACGCGGAAACGGTGTACATCATCTGCGCCGTCGGTGGCCGTAGCCTGCAGGCCGCGGAGTATCTGCAGGCCCGTGGCATCAATGCCGTTTCGGTGGCCGGTGGAACAATGGCGTGGTACCAGTCGGGGCGCCAGGTCGAGACCGGAGCCTAAGACACAACTGATGGGGGCAGTTCCCGTTTCGGGAGCCGCCCCCCACCGGTCACTTTCGCCAGAACAGGTGATGCGTCACGCCGCTCGGGCTCGGCACGATTTCGAGGTTGAAGCGGTCGCGCAACTCATCAGGTGTCTCCCACAGGCGTAGACCGGATCCGAATTCGATCGGGCAGACAGCGATGTGCATCGTGTCGACCAGATCGGCGTCGAGGAATTCACGGATAGTGCTGACCCCGCCGCCGAGTCGAACGTCCTTGCCCTGCGCGGCCTCACGTGCCTGCTCGAGGGCCGTCGCCGGGTCAGCGTCGACGAAGTGGAATGTCGTGTCCGATAGCGTGAACGACGGCCGCACGTGGTGGGTCAAGACAAAAACCGGGGTGTGGAACGGTGGCTCGTCGCCCCACCACCCCTGCCACTCGAGATTCTCCCAAGGGCCGCGGTAGGGTGCGAATTTGTTGCGGCCCATGATTTCGGCACCGATGTTGTTGGAGAAGTCCCGCGTGAAATAGTCGTCGATGCCTCGGCTGCCGCCGGGATCGGTGCGATTGGGCCAGCTCGCTGTAGCTCCCGCCCACGCAAACATTTCACCGTGGTCCAGGCCGAACGGGCTCTCGAAGCTTTGGTCCGGACCGCAGGCTATTCCGTCACTGGAAACGCTGAAATTCTGTACTCGTAATAACTGACTCACCATGTACTCCCGCTCTCGACAATGGTCTACGTGAGTACAGACCGTACGGCGAGGCAAAACTCATCGGTGCCAATTCATGCAGCCGCGGGGAGAGCTCCACTGCGGATCGATCGGACGGTCCGCACCGCGACGGTTGCCCAGATGGGGATCAGCACGGTCAGCAGGGCAAGTGCGATTCCCAGAATCAGCGTCGAACCGGTGGCGACTCCGAAGGCATTCGCTCCGACTGCACATGCTCCGATGGGGAAGGTGAAGCTCCACCAACCGAGCGAGAAGTCCAAGCCGCGGCGCAGTGCGTGGATGGTCACGGTGGTGACGGTGACAAATGCGATGACGCCGATGATTCCGACGACGGTTCCGTATGCGATTCCGAATTCGTGCAGGGTGTCGGCGTGCTCGGTACTGAGTGCATGCCGTGAGGCGGCGGCCAACAGGTTGGATGCTGCGATCGACTGTCCGATCACGCCGAACGGAATCCACAGCGAGGGAATGGCATTGAACGGGATCACGTCGACGCCGGCCGAGCGGTTGCGTGCGAACTGCCTCGCGACGGCTATCAGAATGCCGATAGCGGCGGTCAGTGCCAGAGCGAACAGGATGTAGCAGAAGATCAGTACCGCGATGCGCGGAGCGCCTTCGGGCATGTGGGTGCTGACCGCTGCGCCGGTGGTGGCCGAGACCATCGGTGGTACGACGGGCATCAGCCAGAACGGCATTGCCGTCGCCATCCCAGCATCTCGAACGAGACGAATCATCATCACGACGTAGGTGACCAGGCCGAGTGCCGTGCCGAGTATCCACAGAGTCAGCGAGACGGTGATCGCCACGTCGTGGCCGAGGAAGTCCGGCCCGGTGATGCCGGTTGCCGATCCCACGGTCAGCAGGGCCATGGCGACGGCTCCGTAGAACGGGAACATCGCGGGACTGTGCAGGTAGGCGAGGGCCTGACATCGATGTTGTGACCAATGGGTGGCAAATGCGCCGATCAAGGCGCACAGTACGAGAACCGCCAGAACCCAGAAGATTTCCGAGACCAGCTTCAAGCCTTCGATCTCCGGTTCGAGCGAAGCTGCGGCCACCGAGACGATTCCCGTTCCCATCGCTGCCGCGAACCAGTTCGGGGTGATGTGGGCGAAGGTGGGACTCGTTGTGGTGGTCATGTATTTCACTGTCGTCTCATCCGGTTCGTACCGGTAGACCGGTTGTCCTTGAATGCCCACAATCTCGCCTTGTGGGTCTAATCTTGGTCTATGTCGTTGTCTCCTCGGGTGCCGGAACTCAGTGCCCTCGACGTCCTGCTTTCCGTAGGGCGTCTGGGCAGCATGGGTGCTGCCGGCCGGGAGCACGGACTCAGTCAGCAAGCGGTCAGCGCCCGGGTGCGTTCGGTCGAACGGCAGCTCGGAATCAAGGTTTTCGATCGAGCGGCGACCGGTGTTCGTCCCACCGCCGAGGGCGGTCTGATTCTCGAGTGGGCAAGTCACATCCTCGTCAGTGCCGAGGAAATGGCATCGGGAGTTGCCGCACTTCGCGGTGAACGCGACGCTGCCGTCACAGTTGCCGCCAGCATGACCATCGCCGAGTATCTGGTTCCCGGATGGACGGTCGCGATGCGGCACAAGTTCCCCAACGTCGTGGCGTCGGTGAGCTTGCACAATTCCTCGGATGTCTCTGCTCAAGTGCAGGCAGGCCAGGCCGATATCGGATTCGTCGAAGGTCCGGATGTGCCGTCGGCGCTCGCGTCGTGCGAGGTAGCGCGTGATCACCTCGTCGTGGTTGTGCCGCCGGGACACGACTGGGCCAATGGTGTGCCTGTTCCGGTTGCGGACCTCGCACGCACGCCGCTGATTCAGCGCGAGTCAGGGTCAGGGACGCGTCTGACGCTCGAGAATGCTGTTCCCGATTGTGTGCCGCCGTTGCTCGAGCTCACCTCGTGCACCGCAGTCAAGGCTGCGGTGGTGGCAGGCAACGCGCCCGCCGTTCTGTCGTCGTTGGCCGTTGCTGCCGACCTGACGGACGGCCGACTGGTCGCGGTCAACGTCGACGGCTTGCGGATGCCGAGGCGACTCCAAGCCGTCTGGGATCCCGATCGCGGATTGCGCGGTGCGGCAAGAGATTTCCTCGACATAGCGCTCGGCTCCAACACCGCTGTTCATTCGCGTTGACGGCTGCGGCTGACGGGAACGGCTGCTATCGGACGGTGTCGATTCCCGCGAGGATGAGATCGATGCCTGCCAGAAACTGTTCTCGGTCGTCGTGGTCGCGCAATTGCGCCGTCACCTGATTGAGGAACGGGTACTTCGCGGAATCGAGTTCTTCCCACCGCTGCGCGACGGTGGCGAGGAAGGCGGACCGATCTGTCTCGCGGGGGAGGAGGCGGGCGCCCGCGGCATACTGTCCGGCGAGGCCGAGCACGTAGTTCAGGAGTGCGGACGCACAATCGAACTGTGCCGGTTGGGGAACGCCGAGTGCTTGGAGTTGCCCTCCCAGACTTTCGAAGATCTGCATCACCGCTGATTGCCACGGCTCGCGAGAGAGTTGGGTGCCGACCCACGGGTGCGCGTCGATCGCGTCGAACACACCGAGAGTGATGATCCGGATCGCCTCACGTGGGGTTGCGCTTTCGGTTCCTTCGGTGGTCACGCGGGCGATGACGTCGTCGGTCGCCGCGGCGAGCAGTTCGCTCTTGTTGGCGACGTGCCAGTAAATCGCCCCGCTTCCTGTTGCCAGGCGTGCGGAGAGTGCGCGAAATGTCAGCGCAGTTTCGCCCTCGTCGTCGAGGATCTCGATCGCAGCCTCGACGATTCGCTCCTTCGAGAGCGCGTCCGTACGTCGTTCGGTCCGCTGATTCCTGGTCGCCATGCGCACCATCTTGACATATCTGGAACGCCGTTCCAAGATGGTCACTGGAACGACGTTCCAATCGAAGCCTGAAAGGAAACAAACATGAGCAACTCGATAACGATCATCGGGGCGGGTCTCGGCGGTCTGACCCTCGCGCGCGTCCTCCACGTTCACGGAATTCCGTCGAAGATCTACGAGGCGGAACCGTCGGCAGAAGCTCGCACGCAGGGCGGCCAACTCGACATCCATGAACACAACGGTCAGGCGGCGCTCGACGCTGCCGGCCTCATCGACGAGTTCCGCGCGATCATCCACGAGGGCGGTGCCGCGTCGCGCGTACTCGACCAACATGCCGCTGTACTCCTCGACGAACCCGACGACGGCACGGGAGCGCGTCCTGAAGTGCTGCGCGGAGACCTCCGGCGGATCCTGCTCGAATCCCTTCCGGACGGCACGATCGAATGGGGACGCAAGGTCGACAGTGTCCGCTCGCTCGGCTCACGGAACACCGCCGACGAGCGCGCCGACGGCCGACACGAACTGACCTTCGCCGACGGTTCGACGGTGACTACCGACCTCCTCGTCGGCGCCGATGGTGCCTGGTCGAAGATCCGCCCGTTGCTCTCCGATGCGAAGCCCGAATACGTCGGCACGACGTTCGTCGAGATTTATCTGTACGACGTCGACGAGAAGCATTCGGCTGCAGCCGAGGCAGTCGGTGACGGGGCGATGTACGCGCCCGCACCAGGAAAAGCGATCGCCGCGCATCGAGAGGCGGGAGATATCGTGCACACCTACGTCCAGTTGAACCGTACGGCGGAGTGGTTTGCCGGTATCGATTTCACCGACGCCGCTGCTGCGACAGCGCGGGTCGCGGCCGAGTTCGATGGTTGGGCAACGGAACTCACTGCGCTGATCACAGACGGCGAAACCGCGCCGATTCCGCGCGCGATCCATGCACTTCCCGACGAGCACCGATGGGATCGCGTGCCTGGGGTCACGCTCCTCGGTGACGCGGCACATCTGATGGCTCCGTCCGGTGAGGGTGCGAACTTGGCCATGTTCGACGGCGCCGAACTGGGAAGGGCGATCGCCGCGCACCCGGACGACATCGAAGCGGCACTGAGCGGCTACGAGGAAGCGATGTTCGTGCGCAGTGCATCCGAGGCCGCTGACTCGCACGTGATCCTTGATCTCTGCCTCGGTGAAGGCGCACCGTATTCACTGGTCGACTTCTTCACCGGCGCTGCTTCCGTATCCGGATAATGGACGAATGCCTGTTGATTCCACTCCCTCGTCTGCCGCGATTGCGCACGTGCGCGGTCTCTCGAAGGGTGACCAGGTGGATCGAAATCACCGGGTGACGTTGCACTTTCATCCAGACCTCCCGTCTGAACGTGGTCTGACACTGGCCTCGATCGCACGTCAAGGCACCTACGTGACCCAGTTCGAGACTCGTACCAGCAACGGCGGACTGACAGCGCATCACGGCGGCGACCGTTGGCGTTGGGAGAGTCGGATATTCGGCGGGGCTTACGACGAGCGAGAGCCGTCGGAACGGCCGAAGTACGGATCGTTGAACTTCTCCGCCGATCCGTACGGGGCATCCCCTCGGTTCGGCTCGTCCTACTTCCGGCTTGCCGAGCACACACTCGACCGCACCACCTTCTGCTTTCCGGACAGCGTCTTCGAGCCTGATCTCTTCGGAACGGCCGAAGCGATGAGCTTGGTCGGCGCCGCCAGAGCCGCCGAGTTCGACGATCCGCTCGACCACTACATCGAGGCGCACGTCCACGGCGTCGTCGACATCGGAACGGACGTCGAGGCACTCGTCCTGGACCCGAGTTACCGCGGCACACGGATCGAAGAGATCGCCCACTCACTCACGTGCCCGGTCCTGTGGCACGACGGTTACGCGGTCGATGTCGAAGAGATAGCCGAACATCCCGAATACCGGGGAGCGACCGTCGTCGACCTTGCCCGAGAAATTGCCCGCGGCAGGCGACTGACGCCTGCCGTACTGGGGCTCGCACGGAGCGCGTCCTTCGATCCGCAGGACGTCAAAAAGGTCTGGCACTACATCGCTCGATTCGGCGGCAGGGCCTAGAACTGGGCATTCGCGTATCGCTGCCCGTCGACGACCGCCGGTTCCGGGACCGCACATCGGTCTGAAGGGCGCGGTGAGGAAAGAGTGATTGATACGCAACATCGAGCATGAACTCCCGAAACAACTGCATCCGAAGATAGAAGTCGACCTTGATCCTCGGTCGAAGGGATGCATGAATCGATGGGCGCTCAACTCACCACCACCAGTGTCGACACACTCTGCGCGTACTGCGGGGTCGGCTGTGGTCTTGTCCTCGACATCATCACCGATCCGGAGACGGGACGCCGGAAGGCTGCGAAGTCTTCCGGTCTGAAAACACATCCCACCAACTTCGGGCGTCTGTGCACCAAAGGGACCACGACCGCAGACATGCTCGCAGGTCCAGGGCGAATGGACTCTGCATATCGCCGTCCGCGCCGAGGGGATGCGATCGAAGCCGCGGACATGGACGCCGTCATCACTGACACCGCCCAGCGTCTACGGGCAATCATCGACGAGCACGGCCCCGACACATTTGCGTTGTACGTGTCCGGGCAGATGTCTCTCGAAGCCCAGTACTTGTCGAACAAGCTGGCCAAGGGATTCATCGGGACCAATCAGATCGAATCGAACTCCCGGTTGTGCATGGCGAGTGCCGGCACCGGGTACAAACAGTCTCTCGGGGCCGACGGACCGCCCGGTTCCTATCAGGACTTCGAACACGCCGACGTGTTCTTCGTGACCGGCGCGAACATGGCGGACTGCCATCCGATCCTCTTTCTGCGGATGCAGGAGCGGATCAAGGCAGGCGCGAAGTTGATCGTCGTCGACCCTCGACGCAGTGCCACCGCCGACAAGGCGAACTTGTTCCTGCAGATCGCTCCCGGCACCGATCTCGCGCTACTCAACGGACTACTCCACCTGCTCGTGGTGAACGGCCACACCGACCCTGACTTCATCGCCGACTTCACCGAAGGCTGGGAGGTGATGCCCAGTTTCCTCGCGGAGTACACCCCGGAGAAGGTCAGTGAGATCACCGGTATCCCCGAGGCCGACATCCGCACTGCAGCGCAGTGGATCGGTGAGGCTGCAAACTGGATGAGCTGTTGGACAATGGGTTTGAACCAGAGCACCCATGGCACGTGGAACACCAACGCCATCTGCAACCTTCACCTTGCGACCGGTGCGATCTGCAAGCCCGGCAGCGGTCCGTTTTCGCTGACCGGGCAGCCGAACGCCATGGGTGGGCGTGAAATGGGCTACATGGGTCCAGGTTTGCCCGGCCAGCGCGCCGTGATCGTCGACGCCGATCGCGAATTCGTCGAGGAGAGGTGGGGGATCCCGCAAGGCTCGCTGCGCACCGACATCGGCGGTGGCACCATCGACATGTTCTCCCGCATGGCGGCGGGTGACATCAAGGCATGCTGGATCATCTGCACCAATCCCGTTGCAACGGTAGCCAACCGAAAGACCGTCATCGACGGCTTGGAGAAGGCTGACCTCGTCATCACCCAGGATGCGTTCCTGGGCACCGAGACCAACGAATACGCCGATGTTCTGCTGCCCGCCTCACTGTGGACTGAGTCCGACGGAGTGATGATCAATTCCGAACGCAACCTGACGCTCTTCCAGCAGGCACTGGATCCGGTCGGGCAGGCGCTGCCTGATTGGCAGATCATCGCCCGGATCGCCTGCGAGATGGGGTATGCCGAGGCGTTCACCTACACCTGTGCCGAAGAGGTGTTCGAAGAGATCAAGCAGTTCTGGAATCCGAAGACCGGCTACGACTTACGCGGCGTCACCTACGAGCGCCTCCGCAAGACATCAGTCCAGTGGCCGTGCCCGCCAGACAGTGATCAGGACCGTCATCCCATCCGATACGTCAATGACGGTGTCAGTCAAAGGCTCCTGATCCGCGAGGACGGCAGCACTCCGCGGCTCGCATTTCCCACCGCCACTGGCCGTGCGATGTTCTTCGCACGGCCGCACATGCTTCCCGCCGAAGTGCCCGACGACGACTATCCATTCCTGCTCAACACCGGTCGTCTCGCGCACCAGTGGCACACCATGACCAAGACCGGCAAGGTCGCCAAGCTGAACAAACTCAACCCAGGTCCCTTCGTCGAGATCCATCCCGACGACGCCGTCAGGCTCGGCGTCGTCGACCAGGATGCGATCGAGGTTGCCTCACGCCGCGGTCGCGCTGTGCTTCCGGCCGTCATCACCGACCGAGTGCGTCCGGGGAACTGCTTTGCCCCGTTTCACTGGAACGACGCCTTCGGCGAATATCTGTCCATCAACGCTGTCACCAACGACGCCATCGATCCAGCCTCGCAGCAACCGGAGTTCAAAGCCTGTGCTGTCACTATGACGAAGGTCGCCGTGAACACACCTGAAACAGTGCTCGCCGAGGCGCCGCTGGTGGCTTCCGCGCCAGCTGATCGGGCTTTGTCGCGAACCGAGGTCCTCGCGGATGTCATCGGTCAAACAGGAACACCTGCAGTGGTATTCGATGCGCTCCAGCAGAGCTACCTGGCCGGTCTTCTCGCCGCGTTGCGTGCGGACGCGGATCGCACTGCCTGGGTCCCGACGTTGCCGTCGACGGCGCCGTTCGACGCCGAAAAGCGGATGTGGGTCGACGGTGTACTGGCCGGTCTGTACTCGCGAACCGCGCTCCCTGTCACCGACGGGCCCGCGTTGTCCTCGGGTCCGGGCATTGCGACAGAACGCGCGCCGATCGTGGTGCTCTGGGCATCGCAGACCGGAAACGCGGAAGAATTCGCCGCCGCCTGCGCTGCTCGTCTCGGGGAAGTTGGCTTGCCCGTGGTGATGCATGCAATGGACGAGTTCCCGGCCGCCGACCTGGTGGCCACCCGGGAGGTCCTGCTGATCACCAGTACCTCCGGTGACGGCGAATCCCCGGACAACGGCAGCGGTTTCTGGGATGCGTTGGCTGCTGACACGGCGCCCCGCATGGCCGAGACACGGTATGCAGTCATCGCTTTCGGTGACTCGAACTATGACGACTTCTGTGGGCATGGACGAAAGCTTGACGCCCGCCTTGCTGAACTGGGGGCCAGTCGTATCGTCGATCGCGCCGACTGCGAGCCCGATTTCGAGGACACCGCTGCTGGATGGCTGGACTCTGTCACGGCTGAACTTCAGCGCTCGGCGGCTGGTGAGACGGCCGACGTCGTCGTTGCTAAGAAGAATTCTGGGACAACCGTTGCGGCCACGCCGATTTCACCGGCGATGTCGGCGCCGCTGCAGTACAACAAGAAGGCGCCGCTGACCACAGCCTTGACGCGCAATGTCGTGCTCAACCGGCCAGGCTCTTCCAAAGACGTGCGGCAGTTGGGCTTTCACCTTCCAGGCGACACGGTCAGTTACGAAGCCGGCGACGCTCTCGGAGTCTGGCCCCGAAACAGCTCTCCGTTTGTCGACGAGTGGCTCACCCTCACCGGCCTCGACGGTGAGGAGGTCGTCGAACTGGGGCAGTACGGCGATATGACCCTGCGTACCGCGCTCACCGAACGCCTGGAGATCACTCGAATCTCGAGCGAGATGATTCGGTTCGTGCATCAACGAACTCGCGACGCAGACCTCGCCGAGTTGATGAAGCCGGAGAACATCTCCACGCTCAAAGACTGGTCGTGGGGACGACAGTCCGTCGACGTACTTGCGCAGTCGCCCGTTCGTGCCTCGACGGAAGAATGGCTCTCCCTCCTCAAACCGCTTCAGCCGCGGCTGTATTCGATATCTTCCAGTCCGAAGGAGAACCCACGCGAAGTGCAGCTGACGGTGTCCGCGGTGCGCTACAACGTCGCGGGTGTCCCACGGCGTGGGGTGTGCTCGACCTACCTCGCAGACCACGCCCACGATGATGACATCGGCATCTTCGTGCAGAAGTCGACCCATTTCCGGCCACCGTCCGATCCCGAAACCCCGATGATCATGGTCGGTCCGGGAACCGGCATCGCGCCGTTCCGTGCTTTCCTGCATGAGCGTCGGGCATTGGGGCACACGGGCCCGAACTGGCTGTTCTTCGGGGAACAGCACGCCGCGACCGACTTCTACTACCGCGAAGAAATCGAAGAATTGCGGAAAGACGGATTCCTCACCGAACTCGACCTCGCATTTTCCCGGGATCAAGCCGACAAGGTCTACGTGCAGGACCGGATGCGTGAGCGCGGTGCGCTGCTGTGGGAGTGGTTGCAGAAGGGCGCCCACTTCTACGTCTGCGGCGATGCCAACCGGATGGCCAAGGACGTCGACAGTGCCCTCAACGGGGTGGTCGCTCAACACGGAAAACTGGCACCTCGTAGTGCGGAGGCGTACGTGAAGGCTCTCTCGGCCGAGAAGCGGTACGTCCGAGACGTCTACTGACGTCGATCAGACGGCGCCCTTGAACCCGTGCTGACGCCACGCCTCGTACGTCACGAGGGCGGCAGCGTTGGACAGGTTGAGGGACCGGCGTCCGGGAAGCATCGGGATACGCAGGCGCTCGGTGATGTGTTCGTCCGCCAATACCTCTTCGGACAGTCCGGTGGGCTCGGGCCCGAACAGCAGGACGTCGCCGGGTTGGTAGGCGATATCGGCATAGGACGTGGTCGCGTGCGCGGTGAAGGCGAACACGCGAGCGGGGGTGACGGCTTCCCACGCCGCAGCAAGGTTCTCGTGGACCGTGACAGTCGCCAGATCGTGGTAATCCAAGCCTGCGCGCTTGAGTTTCGGCTCCGACAAGTCGAAGCCGAGAGGGCCGACCAGGTGGAGTTCGCAACCGGTGCCCGCGACCATGCGGATCGCGTTTCCGGTGTTGGGTGGGATGCGGGGCTCGTGGAACATCACTCGGAACACTCGAGGAACTGTACCGGGCGACGTATCAGTGCCCACGTCCGTGAGAAGACCGGTCGGGAAGTGTGGGCGAATTGGTAACAAACCGGCCAGTCCGTGCGAATCTATTTCCGGCACTCTTCGCAGAACGGACATTTTGATGAACCCTCCCGCCGGTTGGAACCCCGACCCCTTCGACCCCACGATCGACCGTTACTGGGACGGTCAGCAGTGGACTGCACAGACACGGCCCAAGGGCGTCGACGCACCCACTCAAGCCTTCGGCACTCCCACCCAGGTCTTCGGTGCTCCCGGATCGCCGGTGCCGGACGCAAACGCCGAGGAAGGCAAGACGCGGCGTAAGTGGCCGTGGATCGCCGGCGCAGCAGTCGTGGGGCTGGTTGCCATCGCCGCGGCGACGGGCGCGGGCAAGTCGGAAGAATCAACGACGCCTGCTGTGACCTCTTCTACGACAGCGGCGGCGACGACAACCAAAAGCACGGTCCCGTCGACGACGAAGACCACGACTTCGTCCCTCTTGCCGACGACGACAACGATCGTGCCGCCACCGACGACGACAACCGTGGCAATCGTGCCGCTGGTTCCGCAGGTTCCGGTAACCACGACTACGCCGTACGTTCCGCCCGCCCCGGCGTACACCCCGCCGAAGACAACGGAACCCGCGTACGTTCCGCCGCCGGCAAAGGTGCCTGATGCAGGGGTGTATTACGCCAACTGCTCAGCGGTGCGAGCGGCTGGTGCTGCCCCGATCTACCGCGGCGATCCCGGCTATTCGTCCAAGCTTGATCGTGACGGTGACGGCGTGGCCTGCGAGACCTAGGCGATCGAAGCGGTGTCGGTGCGACGGGGCAGTATGGACGGCATGCTCCCCGAAGAATCCGACGACGTCGTCGGCGAAGACTATTCAGACGCGCGGCTGGCCGGGCAGAAGTGGCGTCAGCGCACTTTCACCAATTGCAATTTTCGAGACGCCGACCTCACCGGACTCACGACGGAGTCGGTGGTGTTCACGGATTGTGACTTCACCGGCACCGATCTGGGGGAGTCCGTGCACACGGGAACGGCGTTTCGCTCCTGCAATTTTGCTCGGACGAGCCTGTGGCACAGCACGTTCCGAAACTGCAGTCTGCTCGGGTCGACGTTCGACGGTTGCCGTATCCGGCCGTTGACGCTCGACGAAGTCGACTTCTCGTTGACCTCACTCGGTGGGGCGGACCTGAGGAAGATCGACTTCACCTCATGCCGATTCCGTGAAGCGAACCTGGTTCGGGCCGACATGCGGGGCGCGGTGCTGGCGTCGGCGGATCTGTCCGGTGCTCGTACGGGTGGACTCAAACTCGAAGGTGCAGATCTGCGCGGTGCGCGGATCGATCCGAGCCTGTGGACGTCCGCATCCGTCGGAAACGCCCAGATCGAGTTGATGCAGGCGGTGGCTTATGCGTCGGCGCACGGTCTTGTCGTAGACATGAAGTAGAGGCGCCTAGCTCTCCACGCGCTCCTCGAGGCGCACTGTCACTATCTCGCCGGTCGCCTTGCCGATCGCTTTGCGAAGATCGGCTTTGACCGGCAGCTTGTGGTTGCCGTCTCCCATCGCCATGAACGAACTCTGGAACGGATGTCCGTCGATCGTCCCGCGTACCTTGACCAGGCCGCGGGTGCCGAAGAACTCGGCGGACTCCGGCCAGATCACGTAGGTCCACCCACCCTTGGCGTCACTCTTCTGCAAGGTGGCCGTGAATTCCTTGTCCAGCAACATGATGACTGTCCCTTCGGGTCGTACCTTGTGATCAGCGGATGAATTCCCGTGCGAGCAGATCCATCAGCAGTCCGTCCTTCCACACACCATGCCGATCTCGCGAGTACTCGCGCATCACCCCGACGTCTTTGAACCCCACCGATCGGTAGCAAGCGATGGCGACGGAGTTGTCGACTTCCGGGTCGATGACCAGACGGTGGAATGCGAGGTCGTCGATCAGGTGGGCACACAGCACGCGAATCGATTCGCGACCGAACCCTTGGCTGTGAAAGTCGGGATCGAGGAACAAGTCGAGCCCGGCGTGGCGGAAGTCGGGGTTGTCCTCCGCCTCATACCACTGGATGAAGCCGATCAGGTGGTCGCCGTAGAAGATGCTGTAGCGCGTGGTGCCGGCCTCCGGCGCTGCAGGCCAGTCGTCGTCGGGATTTTGCCACCACTGCACGACGTCCGGGTGCAGGTGAATTGCCCGCAGACGGGCGTGATGATCGGGCGCGACGGGGGAGAGGAGCACCCTCGGGCCGCGTAGTTCCGGAGCCGTTGTCACTCATCGACCCTAACCTGGAACAATGGTCGCCGTGACTGCAACGATCCTCGACGGCAAAGCTACCCGCGACGAAATCTTCGAAGACCTGAAGGTGCGGGTGAGCGCTCTGAAGGCAGAGGGCATCACACCCGGCTTGGGCACCATCCTGGTGGGCGACGACCCGGGATCCGCGGCTTACGTGCGCGGCAAGCACAACGACTGCGCCAAGGTCGGTATCAATTCTTTGCGACGCGACCTGCCTGCCGACATCACGCAGGAACAGCTCAACGCGACGATCGACGAACTCAATGCCAATCCCGAGTGCACGGGCTACATCGTGCAGTTGCCGCTCCCCAAGCACCTCGACGAGAACGCGGCCCTCGAGCGTATCGACCCCGACAAGGATGCCGACGGCTTGCATCCGGTCAACCTCGGTCGACTGGTGTTGGGCAAGGAAGCCCCGCTGCCGTGCACCCCACGTGGAATCCTCCACCTTCTGCGTCGCTACGAGGTCCCGATTGCCGGTGCACACGTGGTGGTTGTCGGACGCGGCGTCACGGTCGGTCGTCCGATCGGATTGCTGCTGACGCGTCGTAGCGAGAACGCGACGGTCACGCTCTGCCACACCGGTACCCGCGATCTCGCGGCCGAGGTTCGCCGCGCCGACATCATCGTCGCTGCCGCCGGCGTTCCCGGCCTCATCACCGCAGACATGGTCAAGCCCGGAGCAGCGGTCCTCGACGTCGGCGTCAGTCGCACCGACGACGGCCTGCGCGGCGACGTGGCAGCCGACGTGAACGAGGTCGCCGGCTTCGTCTCACCCAATCCCGGTGGTGTCGGACCGCTGACCCGCGCGTTCCTGATCACCAACGTGGTCGAGCGCGCCGAGCGGGTTCTGGCCGGAGTCTGAGTCCGATGTCCTCACTGGTCGGCCTCGCGAAGAAGAATCTGCCCATGCTCGCGGTCCTCGCCGTGATCGCGGCGGCCGTGGTTCTCGTGCTGGCCGACCGGTGGCGTCGCGGCGCCCTCGTCTTCGGTGTTGCCGTCATCATCGGAGCTGCCGCTCGGTGGTTCGTTCCCGAGAATCGTGTGGGGTTGCTCGCGGTGCGCGGAAGGGTCTTCGACACTGCGGCGATGGGTGTGATGGGTGTGTTGATCGCGACGCTCGCCCTGACCATCGATCCGCTCGGCACCGACTGAGAAGATCAGTCCCCGTAGAACGAGCGAATGTCGATATCACTCAAGGGGATCCACTCCGGTGAATCTGTGGATGTCGACTTCTTTCCAGCCTTGACCGGTGCACTTCGCAGCGTCACCGCAAGTGCAGGTTCCTCGTCGATTCGCCCGGCCAGGGCGTAGATCGCGGCGAGATGGTGAACGCACGGCGAGCGTCGACCTGAGCAGTCGCAGCTGGCAGTGCACTCCGAAAGATCAACGGCTACTGCGATATTTCGAGCCTGCAGTTCGGTGACGATGCTGTCCGGCAGTTCGCCGGTGGAGACGGATCTGTTGGCCTTTCCCGCCGAACGGAGAAGGCTCTTCACTGCGGCGATTTCGGATTTGGTCCAGAGCGGGACAGAAATTGTCACCGACGAAGTTTTTGCTTTGGTGCTCACCTCCGCGACGACGGTCCCCGATGAGACCACGGTGAACTCCACGGAACCGTTGCGTGCGAGGGTACGTGCCGTCGGCAGGGACGGGTTCGGACCGGATGCCGCAGTCCGCTCCACCGTGCGCAGCCATGCTCGACCCCAAGCGGTGACACCGAATTCGTTGGCCATCAGATGATCACCGCGCCGTCGAGTTCGAGGAGTTCACGCAGTTCGGTGTCAGGTAGATCGGCCAGGGCGGCCTCGACGTTCCCGGAAACAGCATCGGCCACAGCTCGTTTGGACTCGTGCATCGCTGCGATGTGATCCTCGACGGTACCGCCCGTCACCAAGGTGTGGACGTTGACGGTGCGCTTCTGGCCGATGCGGTGTGCCCGGTCGGTTGCTTGGTCCTCGACGGCTGGGTTCCACCACCGGTCGTAGTGCACGACGTGACTTGCTCGCGTGAGGTTGAGGCCGAAGCCGGCGGCGCGCAAGCTCAGAATCAGAACCGGTGGTGAATCCGTGTCGTTCTGGAATGCGTCGACCATCGCGTCGCGCTTGTCGGTGTTCAGGCCGCCGTGAAGGAAGGGGATTGCGCCGATTCCCAACTCGGAGCCCAGGTGCCGTGAGAGCATCTCGCCCATCGTCCGGTATTGCGTGAATATCAGCGCGCGATCGCCGTCGTCGACGATCTCGGCAATCATTTCCGTTGCGCGGTCGAGCTTTCCGGATCTTCCGTAGAGGTCGTCTGTATCGCCGGTGACCTGCGCCGGATGGTTGCATACCTGCTTGAGGGTGGTCAGCAGCGCAAGGATGTTGCCGCGCCGGGCAATTCCCGTACCCAAACCGGTGTCGAAAGCATCTGCAACTGCAGACCGATAGATGCGCGCCTGTTCCGACGTCAGAGTGCACGAGACGGTGGAAAATTGCTTGGGCGGAAGATCCTTGGCCACTGTGTCTTTGGTTCTGCGCAGAATGAACGGATCGATGACCGCGGCAAGCCTGGTCGCCGCGGTGGCCGATCGACCGGATTCGATCGGTACGGCAAAGCGTTGACGAAACCGTGCGCGAGTTCCGAGGACTTCGGGATTGGCGACGCGAAAGAGCGACCACAATTCTTCGAGACGGTTCTCCACCGGCGTGCCGGTCATCGCTACCTTGACGTCGGCCGACAACTGCATTGCGGCCTTCGCTGCCAGCGAAGAGGGGTTCTTGATCTGCTGTGCCTCGTCGAAGACCACTGAACTCCAATGGATCGGGGCCAATTGTGCTGCGTCGGAACGCAAGACGCTGTAGCTGGTCAGCACCGTGGCGCCGGCAGGAACACGAGTGGGAAGTGCGCGAGCGGTCCCGTGATGAACGTGCAGTGTTAGATGCGGAGCGAATCGCTCGATCTCGCGGCGCCAGTTTCCGATGACCGAAGTGGGACACACAACCAGGTGTGGACCGTCGTCGGCGCGGATCGCGATCATCGAAATCGCTTGCAGTGTCTTGCCCAAACCCATCTCGTCGGCGAGGATTCCACCGCCCGAACCCGACAGTGCAGTCAGCCAGGCAACTCCGTGCACTTGATACGGGCGCAATGTCGCCTGAATCTTTGCTCGGCGAAGACTCTCCACGGCTGCGCGCGCATCCGTGAACAACCGCACCGTGGACCGGGCGCTTCTGATTCTCGTGTCGTCGCGCTCGATCGCGGCATGCGCTGCAGTCGGAATGTCATGTGCGCCGGTGTCGATGACGCGCTTCCATGCGAGCAACGACGGTCCGAGGTCGTCGCGACGTGCATCGAGGGTGTGCAAGGCGTCGATCGCGGTGGCGAGGTCGAGCAGTTGCGCTTCGACGTCGGTCGCTGTGATCGACTCGTCGACCGGGATCGCCAGCCGGCAGATGCCCGGCGATCCCGTCGGCATCCCCAGCGCCGACAGACGCGCTGCCGGATCTGTGTCACCCCAGAACGCGAATGTCATGTGCTCGGGAATGTACGTAGCCTGCAGGCGCGTCGAGCATGGCTGATTCACGTTCGCCGATGCTAGCCGCGCCGGCTCAGGGACGCCAATGAAAATGTCGGGAAAACCTGCAGATCAGCTGTGGTTTTCCCGACATTGACGGATCCTGAAATTGTGCCTCTGTGCCGGATCAGCGGGCCGTGCGTGCGAACTCCATCGTTCGGCGAAGCAGTCCGGCGACAGCGTCCGCCTCCGTCAGGAAGCCGTCATGGCCGTCTCTGGACTTGAGAATCTCGAGGCCAGTGCACGTCGAAATGCCGTCCGCGATCTCCTCCTGCAAACGAAGGGGATACAGCCGATCCGAGTCCACGCCGCCCACGACGACCGGCGCCGTGATCGATGCCAACGCCGCTGCAACGCCGCCGCGTCCACGACCGATGTCGTGCCGGTTCATGGCTTCGGTCAGGAGGACGTACGTGCTCGGGTCGAAGCGGTCGACCAGCTTGTCTGCCTGATGTTCCAGATAACTCTGGACGGCGTATCGTCCACCGTTCCAAGGATTTTCGTCGTTCTGAGCGGAGTTCTCGAAGCGTGCATCCAGTTCGGACTCGGTGCGGTACGTCAGGTGCGCGATGCGACGGGCGATCCCGAGTCCGGCGCGAGGTACCCGCCCCGTTCCGTGGTAGTCACCGCCCTGCCAATCCGGATCGGAGACGATGGCAGCGATCTGCGTCGTCTGGGTGCCGATCTGATCTGCAGTGGCCCGTGAACCGGTTGCGAGAACCAACGCGGAGCGAATGCTGTCCGGGTAGGTAACTGCCCATTCGAGGGTGCGCATGCCGCCCATGGATCCGCCGACTACCGAGGCCAACTGGTCTATCCCGAGGAGATCGACGAGCTTCTTCTCCGCCGCGATCTGATCCCGGATGGAGATCTCCGGGAACCTGCTGCCCCACGGCTTGCCGTCGTCGGCCAGCGAACTGGGACCGGTCGTGCCGCGACAACCACCGAGGACATTGGTTGCGATGACGCACCATTCGCCGGTGTCGATCGGTTCGCCGGCGCCGACCATCCCGTTCCACCAACCGGGGGAGGGCTGATTTGCGGAGATCGGTCCGGTGACGTGTGAGTCTCCGGTCAGTGCGTGCTCGACGAGTACGACGTTGTCGCGGTTATGGGACAGCTCACCCCACCGCTGAACGGCGAGCGAAACCGAGGGGAGTACCGCGCCGCTCTCGAGTTCCAGGGCGCCGATGTCGACGAACCCCACCTGGCCGTCGGGCGGGGGAAGGAGGTCGATCCTGGGCTCCAATTCGTTCACGGTCACGAGTTTGCCACCGCAGCCAGGCCGACGGTGATATCGGCGATGATGTCGTCGATTCCTTCGATACCGACCGCGAGGCGAACGAGTCCGGGTGTGACACCGGAGGCGAGCTGCTCTTCGGGGGTGAGCTGCGAGTGTGTCGTCGAGGCGGGGTGGATGACGAGTGAGCGAACGTCGCCGATGTTGGCGACGTGGCTGTGCAGCGTCAGGGCGTTGACGAACGTCTTGCCCGCATCGATACCTCCGGGCAGCTCGAAGGTGACGATGGCGCCGGTTCCCTTGGGCGTCAGCTGCTTTCCGCGTTCGAACCATGGCGAGGAGGGGAGTCCCGCGTAGGAAACGGAGGCCACCTCGCCGTGGCCGTCGAGGAATTCGGCGACCTTCTGGGCATTGGACACGTGACGCTCGATGCGCAGGCTCAAGGTTTCGATGCCCTGCGCGATGAGGAACGCGTTGAACGGCGCCACGGCGGAGCCGAGATCGCGTAGCAGTTGGACGCGCGCCTTGAGTGCAAACGCCGGCGCGCCGAGGTCTGCGAAGGTGACGCCGTGGTAGCTGGGATCAGGCGTCGTGAAGTTCGTGTGGCGACCCTGCGTCCAATCGAAGGTGCCGCCGTCGACGATCACGCCGGCGATCGCGGTGCCGTGTCCGCCAAGGTATTTGGTGGCCGAGTGAACGACGATGTCGGCGCCGTGTTCGAGTGGGCGGAGCAGGTACGGCGTCGCGACTGTGTTGTCCACGATCAACGGAAGACCGTTCTCGTGGGCCAGCGACGAGATGCCGGGGAGGTCGAGGATGTGGTTCTTGGGATTAGCGATCGTCTCGCCGTAGAACGCCTTCGTGTTCGGGCGAATGGCTTCGCGCCACTGCTCGAGGTTGTCGGGATCTTCGACGAAGGTGACTTCGATGCCCAGCTTGCGAAGGGTGTAATGCAGGAGGTTGTACGTGCCGCCGTACAGGTACGGGCTCGAGACGATGTGGTCGCCGGCTTCGGCGATGTTGAGGATCGCGATGGTTTCGGCAGCCTGGCCCGAGGAGAGGAGGAGTGCGGCGACTCCGCCTTCGAGGGCGGCGATGCGCTGTTCGACGGCGTCCTGTGTGGGATTCATGATCCGCGTGTAGATGTTGCCAGGCTCGGCGAGGCCGAACAGTGCCGCAGCGTGATCGGTGCTGTCGAAGACGTAGCTGGTGGTCTGGTAGATCGGCAGAGCGCGCGCATTGGTGGCGGTGTCCGCTGTCTGCCCGGCGTGCACCTGCTTGGTCTCGAACGACCAGTTCGCGGTCGGATCAGAAGTTGCTGCGGCGTCGGCTGTGTTGTCGGTCATGATTTGTTCACTCCAGTGGTCTGACGGATAGATGTCGGACGGGGGCGAAGGATCGCCGCCCCGTGCTGGGGTCTATCTACAAGTGCGACACATACTGAGTTACCTCCGTGGGGCTCGGCCCGGTCTGGGGTCCGTCCCTGTCGGACCCGCGCTTGTCACCCGAATTGCGGTGGAACTGCGTGAGCAGATCCACGTCGGGAAACCTGGTCATCACCCGGGGCACCCCACCGCGGTTGGAGGGTTGCCGTCCAGCGAGCCGGGGCTTGACGCTGGCACTCATGACCAAGTCGGATTCTACCGGGAAGTGAGCGCAGTCCTGACGCGGGGCGAATTGTGAGCCGCAACCGCACGCGAGACAGAGCGGCGCAGCCCACTAGCAGGCAAAAGTTACTCGCGAGTAGAGACCGATGGGTGGACCTGCCGGTTGCGGCCTCACGGGTTAGCAGTACGCTTGTCTTGTTTGGGACTCATCTCCCGAGATCAGTCCACACCGTCTAGGTTTGATAATCGAACCGTTCGCGGACCCACTCACAAAGTGTGACCGCAACCGTGTAACCAGGGAAACTTCCTAGGAGGACGCGAAGCACCCATGTCCAAAATCAAGGTTGAGGGCACCGTCGTCGAACTCGACGGCGATGAGATGACGCGCATTATCTGGCAGTTCATCAAAGACAAGTTGATCCATCCGTATCTCGATGTGAACCTCGAGTACTACGACCTCGGTATCGAGTACCGCGACGAGACCGACGACCAGGTCACCATCGACGCAGCGCACGCGATCCAGAAGCACGGCGTCGGCGTCAAATGCGCCACGATTACGCCGGACGAGGCACGTGTCGAGGAATTCGGTCTCAAGAAGATGTGGCGTTCCCCGAACGGAACGATCCGCAACATTCTCGGCGGCACGATCTTCCGCGCACCGATCATCATCTCCAACGTTCCGCGACTCGTTCCGGGCTGGACCAAGCCGATCATCATCGGCCGTCACGCATTCGGCGACCAGTACCGCGCCACAGACTTCAAGGTCCCCGGCCCCGGCAAGGTGATGATCACCTACACGCCTGAGGACGGCAGCGCACCGATCGAGCACGAACTGGTCAACTTCCCCGAAGAGGGCGGCGTCGTCCAGGGGCAGTACAACTTCACCACGTCCATCCGTGACTTCGCTCGCGCGTCGCTCACCTACGGACTGCAGCAGAACTACCCGGTGTACCTGTCCACCAAGAACACCATTCTCAAGGCGTACGACGGTGCCTTCAAGGACATCTTCCAGCACGTCTACGAGACCGAGTTCAAGGCTGAGTTCGATGCCGCAGGTCTGACCTACGAGCACCGCCTCATCGACGACATGGTCGCTTCCGCACTCAAGTGGGAGGGTGGATACGTCTGGGCATGCAAGAACTACGACGGCGACGTCCAGTCCGACACCGTGGCCCAGGGCTTCGGCTCGCTCGGCCTCATGACGTCGGTTCTGCTGACACCGGACGGAAGGACCTGTGAGGCAGAGGCTGCTCACGGCACCGTGACGCGTCACTACCGTCAGCACCAGCAGGGCAAGCCCACCTCGACCAACCCGATCGCGTCCATCTTCGCGTGGACCCGCGGGCTCGAGCATCGTGGCAAGCTCGACAGCACCCCTGAGGTCATCGGCTTCGCGCAGGCGCTCGAAGACGTTGTCATCAAGACCGTCGAAAGCGGCCAGATGACCAAGGACCTCTCGATGCTGGTCGGCGGCGATCAGGGCTACCTGACCACCGAGGAGTTCCTCGGCGCACTCGACGTGAACCTGCAGAAGGCCATGGCCGCGAAGTAGATTCACTGTTTCACCTTCTGATGGGACGTCCGGGAAACCGGGCGTCCCATTTGTGTTCGCGGTCTCACGTGAGTGAACTCACCCGCTCTCACTTGGAAGTTCAACCAGGTGTGAGACCACAATTGATCAGTGACTTCGTCTACCCTCTCCCGTTCTGACACCTCGACACCCGGGGTTCGTTCCGCCAGAGGTCCAGCGATGCTCGCTCTTGCCCTCGGCGGTTTCGGTATCGGCACAACCGAGTTCGTCGCCATGGGATTGCTCCCGGAAATGGCATCCGGGCTCGGCGTCTCGGAACCCATCGCGGGTCACGTGATCTCGGCGTACGCGCTCGGGGTTGTCGTCGGTGCTCCGCTGATCGCTGCTCTCACCGCACGGGTACCGCGCCGCACCCTGTTGATCGCACTCATGGTCGCATTCACCGTCGGCAATGCCGCTTCGGTCTTTGCGCCCTCGTACACGACGCAGATGATGGCTCGATTCGTCGCTGGATTGCCGCACGGCGCGTACTTCGGAGTCGCCGCACTGGTCGCCGCTCATTTGGCCGAACCAGGTAAACGCGCGAAGGCCGTGGCGATGGTGATGATGGGTCTGTCCGTGGCCAATGTGATCGGGGTGCCGGTCGCGGCCTGGATCGGCCAGGCACTCGGCTGGCGCAGCGCCTTCGCCTTGGTCGCCGTGATCGGGGTGGCAACCGTTGCTTCGCTGTTCGTCTGGATTCCGCGGTTGGACGGTATGCCGGTGACGAATCCGATCACCGAACTCGGGGCGCTGGGCCGCGTTCAGGTGTGGATGACCCTGATCGTGGGAATGGTCGGATTCGGCGGGATGTTTGCCGTCTACACCTACATCAGTACGACGCTCACCGACGTGTCCGGTCTCGGTGCTTCGTTCATTCCTCTGGCGCTCATGCTGTACGGACTGGGCATGGTCGCCGGCAACTTCGTCGGTGGATACCTCGCGGATCGCGCACTGATGAAGGGTTTGTTCCTGTCGATGGGATCCCTCGTGGTGATCCTCGCGGTCTTCGTGATCGCCGTGCGCAATCCGTACACGGCGCTTGTCTTCGTCTTCCTCATCGGGCTTGCCGGGTCTTCGATGGTTCCTGGCCTTCAAACACGGTTGATGGATGTCGCCGAGGACGCTCAGACCTTGGCTGCGTCTCTCAATCACGCCGCGCTGAACATCGCCAATGCCTTCGGAGCGTGGATCGGCGGCGTCGTCATCGCTGCCGGTTACGGGTATACCGCACCGGCAGCGGTTGGGTCGTTGCTGGCCGTCGCGGGTCTCGTCGTGCTGGCGGTTGCGGTGATTCTGCAGCGTAGGGCCGTGCGCTGACCTGGGCGCCCATCCGCGTCGGTGGAATCGGCTACGGTGCTTGCCGTGCCACAAACTGCTGACTCCCACATTCTTGCGCCCCACACCATCACGTCCGTGAACGTCAACGGCGTTCGAGCAGCTGCCCGCAAGGGCATGCTCGATTGGCTGGAGAAGACGTCGGCGGATTTCATCTGCCTTCAGGAAACGCGTGCGTCGGACGATCAGCTTCGCGAGACTCTCGAACCAGCGCTCGGCAACGGATGGTTCCTCGTCTCCGCCGAGCCGTCCGCGAAGGGACGCAACGGAGTCGCGGTGCTTTCACGCACGGAACCTGACGCGGTGCGGATCGGTCACGGCGACGACGAGTTTCTCGACGCCGGTCGATACATCGAAGCCGACTTCGCGGATCTGACCGTCGCGAGCCTGTACCTGCCCTCCGGTGAGGCGCTCACGCCGAAGCAGGAGGAGAAGGAGCGGTTCATGGCGTCCTTCGCAGTTCACCTCGCCTCCACCGCTGCGGCGGCCGAGGCTGCCGATCGTCACGTGGTGGTCAGCGGCGATTGGAACATCGCGCACACCGAACTCGACCTCAAGAACTGGAAGACCAACAAGAAGTCTTCGGGATTCCTCCCCGAGGAGCGCGCCTGGATGGATCTGCTGTTCGCCGAAGATTCCGCGTGGGTCGATGTCTTCCGCACCCTCCATCCGGGTGTCGACGGTCCGTACTCGTGGTGGTCGTACCGCGGCAAGGCATTCGACAACGATTCGGGTTGGCGTATCGACTACCAGGTTGCCACCCGCGGATACGCCGAACGGGCCAAGGTTGCCATCGTGGAACGCGCTGAGTCCTACGACCTCCGTTGGTCGGATCATGCGCCTGTCACCGTCTCGTACCGGTAGGAGCGCTCGTGCCTGAAGGACTGAAAATGCCGAGCGCAAAGACGCGCAACGCCATCATCACCGTCGTGGTGGCGGTGGTGGCGCTCGTACTGGCGGTCACCCTTTCTTCACGTGACTCCGACGGTTCGGCGTCGTCGGTTGCGAAGTCCTCGAGTGCCCAGTCCTCGACTGTTCAAGCCAAGCCGGGTGCTACCACCAAGGCCGCGCCGTCGAGCTCCGCGCCCTCCAGCTCCGCGCCCTCCAGCTCCGCCGTCAAGACAACGCAGCAGACGAACAGCGATGCGCCGACGCGCGTTCTCGCCACGCTCGTGGAGATCGACGCCGGGCGGTGGCCGGATTCCGCCAATGCGCCGGGCACCAAGGGCGGCATCACCTTCCGCAACAGCGAAGGGCGTCTGCCCGCTGTCGGTGCCGGTGGCGGACGTGTCGTCTATCAGGAATGGGACGTCAACGCGAAGAAAAACGGCCAAGGTCGTGATGCCGAGCGAATCGTCACCGGTAACGACGGTTCGGCGTGGTACACCCTCGATCACTACGACACGTTTGTGAGGATTCGCTGATGTCGGACTCGTCTACGGTCAGCGTGGCGCAGTGGCTGGATCCGTCTTCGGATGTGGCTTCGGTGGCCCTGCAGAGCGACCCGGCCGTTGCGGATGATCTTGCACGTGAACTTCGTGGCGAGAATTTTGTCGTTCGGGTGGTTCGCGGAGAGAACATGCGAACAACGGCGCAGGTCTTCGACGAGTTCGCGGCAGCCTTCCAGTTTCCGTCCCACTTCGGGCGCAACAAAGACGCTTTCGACGATGTCATGCGCGATCTCGACGACGTACTCGGACTCGGCGCCGGATATGTAGTTGTGATCCGAGGTGCGGGTTCTCTACTGTCCGAGCAACAGGATCAGTTGGAGTGGTTCCGCGAAACGATGGACTTCTACACCGAAGAATGGGAACCCGTCGTTTTCCGGACCGTCTACCAGTTCGGTGCGGAGGACCTCACCACCCACGGTGAAGACCTCGTCGAACTCGACTACCCGGGCACCACGCCACTGCACTGATTTCCACTCGTGAAAAGATCGGAACCATGTCGACCCCTGCAGAACAGAAGCCCACCGCAAAGCCTCGCGTGCTTTCCGGAATCCAGCCGACGTCGGATTCTTTCCACCTCGGCAACTACCTGGGTGCGCTGCAGCAGTGGGTTCCGTTGCAGGACGATTTCGACGCTTTCTACTTCATTCCGGATCTTCATGCCATCACGGTGACGCAGGACCCGAAGGAATTGCGTCGTCGCACCAAGGTTGCGGTGGCTCAGCTCCTTGCGGTGGGGATCGATCCGGATCGGGCGACGCTGTTCGTACAGAGTCAGGTTCCCGAGCACGCACAGTTGGCGTGGGTCCTGAACTGCATGACCGGTTTCGGTGAAGCCAGCCGTATGACGCAGTTCAAGGACAAGTCCGCCAAGCAAGGCAGCGACAACGCCAGTGTTGGTTTGTTCACGTATCCGGTTCTGATGGCCGCGGACATCCTTCTGTACCGCCCGCAGCGAGTTCCGGTGGGTGAGGATCAGCGTCAGCACCTCGAACTCGCACGCGATCTGGCCGGCCGGTTCAACACCCGCTACGGCAAGGCGTTCGTTGTTCCCGAGCCGCAGATCATCAAGGGCACGGCAAAGATCTACGACCTGCAGGATCCGACCGCCAAGATGAGCAAGTCCGCCGCCAGTGCGGCCGGACTGATCAATCTGCTCGACGATCCGAAGGTGTCGGCAAAGAAGATCAAGTCGGCCGTCACCGACAACGAGCGCGAGATTCGTTTCGACCCGCAGGCCAAGCCGGGCGTCAGCAACCTGCTCACCATTCAGTCGGCTCTCTCGGGAGTGCCGATCGAGACTCTGGTGGCCGGTTACGAGGGCAAGGGGTACGGCGACCTCAAGACCGATACCGCTGATGTGCTGACCGAGTTCGTCACCCCACTCAAGGCGAAGGTCGACGGTTACCTTGCCGACGAGGCAGAGCTGGATCGCATCATCGCGGCTGGAGCGCACCGCGCCCGTGAGGTGTCTTCACGCACTCTCGCCGCTGTCTATGACAAGGTCGGATTCCTGGCACCGAAGGGCTGACTTACGCGAATTCGGACTCACGACGCCTGACCGAACATGAGGGGGACGGCAATGGCTGACACGGACGACGACGCACCGAGCTTTCTCGAGAAGCAACGAGCAGCGCGACCCTGGCTCGATCATCTGGTTCGCGCCGCAGGACGTTTCCAAGAGCAAAAGGGCGATTACTACGCTGCGGGAATCACGTACTTCAGTGTTCTCGCATTGATTCCGATCATGATGGTCGCGTTTGCAGTGGCCGGTTTCGTATTGGCCGGGCATCCCGAGTACCTGGAGTCGATTCAGGAGCAGATCACCAAGAGCATTCCGGGCAGCTTGGGTGACACCATCAACACGCTGATCGATTCGGCTATCGACTCGCGCGCGAGCGTCGGAATCTTCGGTCTCCTGGGTGCCGCGTACGCGGGTCTCGGTTGGATGGCAAATGTTCGCGACGCGCTGACGGCGATGTGGGAGAGCAAGCGCGAGCCGAAGGGTTTCGTTCGTACCAAACTCGGTGACGCAGGGGCCCTCATCGGTCTGGCTCTCGCCATGGTCGTCTCACTGGGAATGTCGGCGCTGAGCAGCGGGCCGGTTGCGACTCAGATCGTGAAATGGCTCAACCTCGAGAACATCACCGGTGTCGGTGTGGGGCTCAGAGTCGTTTCACTGTTGCTCTCACTCCTGGCGACGTGGGCGGTGTTCCTGTGGGTGATTGCCCGGCTACCGCGCGAGCCTGTCACGCTGCGCAGCGCCGCGCAGGCAGCGCTTATCGCCGCGGTCGTATTCGAGATCTTCAAGCAGGTAGGTGCGATCTACCTCGCGGCCGTCACCAGTGGCCCGGCGGGCGTGGCATTCGGCCCGATCATCGGTTTGCTCGTGTTCGTGTACACGGCGTCGAGGATGCTGCTGTTCTGCACGGCGTGGGCGGCGACGACAAAGGAAAGTATGGCTCTCGCCTTCGTTCCGCCGCCGGATCCGGCCGTGATCTCGCCGCGAATCGTTGTCAGTGACGGAGCTTCACCGTCTCGCGTGGCTGCGTTGATCGCCACGGGTGCGGTTGCCGGCCTGGGTCTTTCGGGCTTCATGCGCCGTCGGCCGCGTTAGCGCCTTCGACGGTTCAGAGCAACGGCTCCCGCCACAAGTGCGATCACCACAACTCCGCCGACAGCACCGATGAGGATGCGGTCAGTGGTGTCCGACTCGGTGTCGGTAGCGGTGGGTGCTGCCGAGATCGAGCCGGGTGCAGCGGCAGACGGTGTGCGAGTGACGTCGGGCGTGGCATCGTCGGTCGATCGGTCCGTCAACGAGCCGACGGTTGTGCTCGCGGGAAGTGCATATCCGTAGTCGAGTAGACGGGCAGCCTGCTCCCACGGACGGATCGGCTTGGCTTCGCCGCCCATCAATGTCACCAGTAGTTTCCGGCCGTTGCGCTCCGCAGCACCGACGTACGTGTGGCGGGCGTCGTCGGTGAAGCCGGTCTTGCCGCCCAATGCGCCGTCGTAGTTGTAGAGCAACTGATTGTCGTTCGCGAGAGTGAATCCGGGGCGATCCTGATCGTCCGGAATCGTCGGATCCTTGGGGAAGCCGGGAAACTCGACGGTTTCGGTATGGATCAGTCCGGCAAACGTCGGATTCTGGAGGGCTGTATGGAAGATTACGGCCAGGTCGTACGGTGAACTGCTCATCCCTGGGCCGTCGAGTCCGGATGGAGTTGCCGTGCGGGTGTCGAGGGCGCCGAGTTCGGCCGCGAGTGCGTTCATTTTCGACACGGCTGCAGCGTCACCGCCGAGTTGGCGGGCAAGAGCGTGCGCGGCATCGTTTCCCGATGCCATGACCAGACCCTGCATCAGTTGCCGGTTGGTGTACTTGCCGCCCTTGCCGATGCCGACAGCGCTACCTTCAGCGTCCGCGTCTTCGGCAGTTGCGGTGATTTCGGTGTCGAGATCGAGTTCGTCGAGAGCGACGAGAGCCAACAGCATCTTGATGGTACTGGCCGGTCGGTAGCGACCGTGCGGATCTTTCGCGGCGAGGACCTCACCGGTTTCGGCGTCCGCGAGTACCCATCCGGATGCCGCGATGTCGGCCGGGAGCGGGGGAGCGCCGTCAGGAAGCACGACGCCACACTCGCCGAGCTTGTCTCCACCGACGGGGCTTTCCGGAATCGGGACAGCAGTCGGGGCCGTGGATCCGGGCGCGGGTGCTTCGGAGAGATCGATCGCCGGCGCCGGGCTACTCGTGAACGGGCAGCTGTCGGTGTTGGGTGTTGTGAACGGTGCCTCGGTGGTGGTGGGCGGCGGCGGGGCCGGTTGGGCGCCGGCCACTCCCGAGGTCCCTACGACACCGGTAAACGCAATGCTCCCTGAGAGCACTGTTCCGGCCACTGCCACTGCACACTTTCGACGCCACATCATCGATATACGAGGGTATGCGAACGTGAGGGAACGTCCGAATCGCCACGCAAGCAGAGGGATCGAAAACAGGCGATTCGGTTTGTACATCGGTCATAGTGGACGGATGAACCTCACAGTCATACGCGGACGCCTGACGCTCGCCGCAATGACACTCATCGGAACGTCAGCCGCCGTCGTGGGATGTTCCGGCGATTCGGAACCGTCGGCCGAGAGCCAAATCTCTGCCGTAGTCGGTCAGAGTTTCGAATTCATGGCCGAAAGGGACTGGGAGGCAGTGGACAGCACTCAATGCAGTTCGATGCGCAGCGAGAGCCCCCGGGCCGAAGAGTCGCCGTTCGACGACACGCTTGCGAGTCTGAGGTTAGACGGAGTGGAGAACATCGTCGTGAACGGGGATTCGGCAACAGCCAACACTCGCCATTACAGCACCGAGGATCCGTCCGAGATGATGCGCGAGGACATCACGTTGATCAAGGAGAACGGCGCCTGGGTTGTGTGCTGACGTCTTTATGTGGTGACAATCGAAGATCGCCGCCGATGAGTTCCACCACCACGCAGAGTCTGTAACAGTGGGGTAGTCGACTACTCGAATGGCGCACACGCACTGACGACAGGGGATCGGTATGGGCAAGATCGTGGTGACAGAATTCGTGTCTTTGGACATGGTTATGGAAGCGCCCGGTGGCGAACCGGGCTATGCGCACACTGGATGGGTCTTTCCGTACCAGGAGGGCGATCAGATGAAGTTCAAACTCGACGAAACCCTCGCCGCGGACGTGCTTCTACTCGGTCGACGGACCTACGAGAGCTTCGCCGGTGCCTGGCCTGAGCGCGAAGACGACCAAGGCTTTGCGGACAAGATGAACGAGATGCCCAAGTACGTCGTCACGAGTTCGACGGAGCCGCTCGAATGGAACAACTCGACGGCGCTCGACGGTCCCATCGAGGAATCCGTTCCGAAGTTGAAGGAGCAGATCGACGGCGAAATCCTGGTCGCGGGAAGTCGGACGCTCGTCCACGCGTTGTTGCTGGCCGGTCTGGTCGACGAGCTACGGCTGATGGTCTTCCCGGTCATTCTCGGGTCCGGCGGGAGAGTGTTCCCCGAATCGGCCGACAAGATCGACCTCGAGTTGAAGGACGATCGTCGGTACGAATCCGGAGTTCAGGTGCTGACGTACCACCCCACGGTCGCGTAGACCTCTCGAAAACATCTGTGGCCGAGCCTCTTCGAGAGTCTCGGCCACAGATGTCTTGCGGCTAACTGTTTTCGGGGAAGCCGAGGTTGATGCCGCCGTGGCTGGGGTCGAGCCAGCGACTGGTGACGGCTTTACCTCGCGTGAAGAAATGAACACCTTCTGTCCCGTGAGCGTGGGTGTCACCGAAGAGGCTGTTCTTCCAGCCGCCGAAGCTGTAGTAGGCCATGGGAACCGGGATGGGGACGTTGATGCCGATCATGCCGACCTCCACCTCGTTCTGGAAGCGTCGGGCAGCGCCGCCGTCGTTGGTGAAGATGGCGGTGCCGTTTCCGTACGGGTTGTTGTTGATCAGTTCGAGGGCTTGGTCGTAGGTATCGACGCGCACGACGGAGAGAACAGGCCCGAAGATTTCGTCGGTGTAGATCGACATGTCGGTGGTGACGTGGTCGATGAGGGTGGGTCCAAGCCAGAAGCCGTCCGGTCCACCATCGGCCTGGACTGTACGTCCGTCGACCACGATGGTGGCGCCGTCCTTCTCGCCTGCATCGACGTATGAGGCGACCTTGTCGCGGTGGGCCTTGGTGACGAGCGGACCCATGTCGGAGTTCTTGGTGCCGTCACCGGTGACGAGGGGAGTGGTCCGCTCGACGATCTTGGCGACCAGTTCGTCGGCGATGTCGCCGACTGCGACCAGGGCGGAGATCGCCATGCATCGTTCGCCCGCGGAGCCGAATCCCGCGTTGACCATTGCGTCGGCGGCGAGGTCGAGGTCGGCGTCCGGCAGAACGATGGCGTGGTTCTTGGCGCCGCCGAGTGCTTGCACGCGTTTGCCGTTGGCGGTGCCGGTGGCATAGACGTACTGGGCGATGGGGGTGGATCCGACAAACGAAATCGCTTTGACTGCTTTGTTTTCCAGAAGTTCGTCGACGGCGAGCTTGTCACCTTGGAGGACGTTGAAGACGCCGGGGGGCAGACCGGCTTCGGCCCAGAGTTCGGCGAGCCAGATCGCCGCGGTGGGGTCCTTCTCCGAGGGTTTGAGAATCACGGTGTTCCCGGCGGCGATGGCGACCGGGAAGAACCACATCGGGACCATCGCGGGAAAGTTGAAGGGGGAGATGATGCCTACGGGGCCGAGGGGTTGGCGGATGGAGTAGACGTCGACCTTGGTCGATGCATTCTCGGTGTATCCGCCCTTGAGGAGATGCGCTATTCCGCAGGCGAATTCGACTACTTCTTGTCCGCGGCTGATTTCGCCGAGGGCGTCGGAGAGAACCTTGCCGTGCTCGGCTGTGATGATCTCGGCGAGTTCACCTTTGCGAGCGTTGAGGAGTTCGCGGAAGCTGAACAGTATCTGTGTGCGCCGGGCCAGGGAGGTGTCACGCCAGGCGGGGAAGGCCGCCGCAGCAGCGTCGATGACGGTGCGAGCGTCCTCGAGGTTCGCCAGGGCGAGTCGGCCGGTGATCTGTCCGGTGGCGGGGTTGGTGACGGGGGCGGTGTTCTCGGATGTTCCGGCGAACGACTTGCCGTCCAACCAGTGCGCGATGACTCGAGTATCAGTGCTGGTCATGGTATTTCCTAGTGGTCTGGTGGCTCAGGAGTTCGGGGAGGTGTACTTGGCGACATAGTCGTTCATCGTCTCGCGCTGGTACCGGGAAACCTCGTGTGCGTTTTCGTTCTCGGCGAAGACGCTCGACACCATCACGGTGTTGTCACGATCGTAGAAGCCGAGTTTGCCGAGGCCGCCGAAGAATTCGTCCCAGTTGACGTCTCCGTCCCCGATTTTGAGGTGTTGATGCACTCGAACGGCATTGCCTGGCGGATTGGTGATGTAGCGAAGTCCGTGGGAACGGTGATGATCCATGGTGTCTGCCACATGTACGAGACGGACCATGTCGCCGGCGGCCTCCATGATGGCGGGAAGGTCCCCACCCATGTGGAATTGGTGGCACGCCACGATCACCATGCCGAGGTTCTTGGAATTCACGCCACGGATCGTGCGGATCGCGGCAAGTCCGTCTTCGACAAAATCGTCCGGGTGCGGGTCGATCAGGACGTCGATCCCCTCGCGTTCGATGATCGGAAGCAGTTCCTCCATCGAACGATAGAACGCACGCTCGGACTCTTCGGCTTTCTCGGGGCGGCCGGAGAATTCGGTGTTCATGACGTTGACACCGAGATCGACCGTGATCTGGATGGCCCGCTTCCAGTAACGCACTGCTGCTTCGCGAGCGTCCTCGTCCGGGCCGGACCACCGAAGGACCGGGAGCACCGACGCGATGCCGACTCCCGCACTCGCGCAGGCCTTCCGGAACTCGGTGACGAGCGCGTCGTCGGCTTTCGGGTGATTGAAGAACGGGATCATGTCGACGTGCGGTGTGAGCTGCAGGTACTCGTACCCGAGATCGGCAACAACTCGGGGAAGCTCCAGCAGCGAGTAATCGTGATGGAACGGGGTGGGATCGAGTGCGACCTTCATCGCTACGCCCCGGCCACAGAGTCGCGCGCAACCATGTCCACGACGACGCGCTGACCCGTCTCCAGAGACTTCACGCCAGCGGCGCAGACAGCTGCCGCGGCGTACCCGTCCCAGGCGCCAGGTCCGTCGATGTAGTTGCCGGTGCCGGCGCCCGTCTTCACTGCCTTGATCCACCGGGCGAACTCGGTGTCGTATGCCTGCCCGAAGCGTTCGCGGAATCCTGGGGTGATCTGCCCACCCCAGTTGCCGGGCTTGGTCTTTCGGATCAGTCCCACGTCGAGTCCGATCATCGCGCTTCCGAGTTCGCCGACAACTTCGGTGCGCACCTCGTAGGCAACTCCGGTGGTGACAAACACCTCGGCGTCGACGTGTCTACCGGACTCGGTCTCGAATATAGCGATCTGTGGGTCTTGAATGCCCTCGGGAGCACGCGAATTCGCAGACGGCCGAATTATCTGCACCGAGGTGATCTCTTCGTCGAGCAGGAATCGCGTCACGTCGACCTCGTGGACGAGTGAGTCCTTGACGATCATCGCGCTGTCGAAGCCGTTCGGAACCGCAGGATTGCGGTGCGCGCAGTGAACAACGAGAGGGCGACCGAGATCGCCGCTGTCGATCAAATCCTTGAGCTGGGTGTATTCGTGGTCGAACCGGCGCATGAAACCGACCTGGATCAGTTTCTTTCCCAGCGCTGCTTCGGCTTTGACGATCGCCAGCGAACTGCCCGCGTCGGTGGTCAGCGGCTTCTCGCAGAGAACCGGCTTGCCTGCTTCGAGGCAGGCAAGTACCTGCTTCTCATGGGTCGGGCCCGGGGTTGCGAGCACAACGGCGTCGACGTCCTCGGCTGCGATGGCATCGAACGGATCGACGACGACGCGTGACCCCGGCGTCAATGCTGCGATTTCCTCGGCGCGGGCAAGAGAGTAGTCGTTGACGACAGTGACTCGGGCACCGCCGATTTTGTTGGTGATGCGGTCGACGTGATCGGCCCCCATGATGCCGACGCCGAGCACTGCGATCCGGAGATCCTGGTTGTCAGACATGCGGTGGTACTCCTCGATTGTGTTGCTCAGCTGAAACGGACGGCGGGGACGCCACAGGTGGACAGGTACTTCTGAGTGCGCGCTGCGATGGGCAGCGGTGTGTCGGGATGGCAGGGATACATGTCCTGCTCGACGATCGCGAACACGTCGATGCCGAGCTTCTCGATGGCCTCCAGAAGCGGCGGCATGTCCGGGATTCCACGCGGTGGTTCGATCATCGCGCCGAGTTTGACGGCTTCGCCGAACGGCAGGTCCTCCGCCTCCACCTTGGCGACGATCGCCGGATCCACCTGCTTGAGGTGCAGGTACCCGATGCGCTCCGGATGCTTGTTGATGATGGCCAGGTTGTCGCCGCCGCAGTAGCTGATGTGGCCGGTATCGAGGCACAGGTTCACGAAACGCTCGTCTGTACCTTCGAGGAACTTGTAGACGTTGTCCTCGATATCGACATGGCTGTCGGCATGAGGGTGGTACTGCGCCATGACGCCGTACTCCTCGAGCATCGCCTTGCCGAGAGCGTTCATGCCGTCGGTTTTCTTGCGCCACTGCTCGGGAGTCAGATTTCGATCTTCGAGTACCACTCCGGTGGAAGGATCGCGCCACATCTCGGGGATGACCACTACGTGCTTGCCGCCGACGGCTGCGGTCAACTTGGCGACGTCCTTGATCTGATTCCAGACGGCATCCCAGGAATCGTCCTGGTGCAGGTGTTCGAAAACGGTACCGGCCGAAAGCTTGAGGCCGCGTGCTCCGAGTTCGTCAGTCAGCTTGGCTGGATCGGTCGGAAGGTATCCGAACGGACCGAGTTCGATCCATTCGTATCCCGACGCGGACACCTCGTCGAGGAATCGCGTGTATGGGGTCTGCTGAGGGTCGTCCGGAAACCACACACCCCAGGAGTCGGGGGCTGATCCGACGCGAATCGCGCTCATGTCTAGATTCCTTTCGCGAGCAGGCTTTTTGGGGTGTGGCTGTGCGGAATTTTCATTCGGATGGACGTAGATACGGTCGCTGGATCTTCTTCCAGGACTCGTAGGTTGTCCGGGCGTTCTTGGTCGATTCCAGTTCGGAAGTAGCTGATACCGGTACGTCCCACCATGATTCGCTGTCCGGGGCGCCGATCAGCGGATCGGTTTCGACGTGGATGACCGTGCTGGTGTCGCTTGCTTTGGCGACTTTGATCGCGTCGGCGAACTCGGCGGCGGTGTTGGCGCGGATGACGTCGACACCGAGGCTGGCGGCGTTCGCGGCCAGATCGACCGGGAGAACACCTCCGTCGAGACGTCCGTCATTCGAGCGGTAGCGGTACTGCGTGCCGAAGCGCTGGGAACCCAGCGACTCGGACAGCGAACCGATGGAGGCAAATCCGTGATTCTGCACCAGGACGACGATGACCTTGAGGCGTTCCTGTACGGCGGTGACCAATTCGGTGGCCATCATCAGATAGGAACCATCGCCGACCATCACGAACACGTCGCGATCGGGGCACGCCATGCGGACGCCTAGACCGCCGGCAACTTCGTATCCCATGCACGAGTACCCGTATTCGACGTGATACCCCTTGGGATCACGGGTTCGCCACAGCTTGTGGAGGTCACCTGGCATGGACCCGGCAGCGCACACCACGACGTCACGTGGATCGGACAGAGTGTTGACCAGGCCGATCACCTGATTCTGATTCAGTGACCCGTCGGCAGCGGGTTCGGCTGGGTTGTAGACGGATTCGACGATCGCATCCCAATCGCGAGCGAGTGCACCGATCCTGGACGCGTATTCGTCGTCCACCCGGTAGTCGTTCAGTGCAAGTGCCAGCGCGTCGAGTGCCTCACGTGCGTCGGCGACAACACTGACTCCGCCCTGCTTCACGGAGTCCAGTGAAGCGACGTTGATGTTGACGAAGCGAACGTCGGGATTGGTGAATGCGGTGCGGGACGCGCTCGTGAAATCGCTGTACCGCGTGCCGATTCCGATGACGACGTCCGCCTCGGTGGCCAGTGCGTTTGCGGCCGTAGTGCCGGTGGACCCCACCGCCCCGACGGATTGTGGATGGTCGTAGACCAATGAACCCTTGCCGGCCTGGCTCTGCCCCACGGGGATTCCGGTCTGCGCGCAGAACGCTGCCAGAGAGTCGGTGGCCTGGCTGTAGATCACGCCGCCGCCGGCGACGATCAGTGGCTTGCGAGCCGAGCGGATGATCGCGGCGGCGCGTTCGATCACCGATCGCTCGGGGAGCGGGCGGGCCACGTGCCACACCCGTTCGGCGAAGAAAGACTCGGGCCAGTCGAATGCCTCGGCCTGCACGTCCTGCGGGATGGCGATGGTGACTGCGCCGGTCTCGACGGGATCAGTGAGAACGCGCATCCCGGCGAGCAGAGCGCTCGGCAACTGCTCCGGGCGCCATACCCGATCGAAGTATCGTGAGACCGGCTTGAAAGCGTCGTTGACCGTGACGTCGCCGCTCGACGGGAGTTCGAGTTCCTGCAAGACGGGGGCACTGGCGCGGGTCGCGAAAGTGTCTGCGGGAAGGAGTAATACAGGTAGACGGTTGATGGTGGCCAGCGCCGCGCCGGTGATCATATTGGTGGCACCGGGGCCGACGCTGGACGAGACTGCCCACGTCTGCAGGCGGTCCTTCATGCGGGCGTGCGCGACAGCCGAGTGCACCATCGCCTGTTCATTGCGGCCGAGCACGTAGGGGAGTGTCGGCTCACGGCCGGCATCGAGATCCTGGATCTCGGCCTGCAAGAGTGCCTGCCCCAGTCCGGCGACGTTGCCGTGCCCGAAGATTCCGAAGCAGCCGGCGAACAGCTTGGTGCGCTGGCCGTCGCGTTCGGTGTACTGGTTGGCGAGGAAGCGGACGACAGCTTGAGAAACGGTGAGGTATACGGTCGGCTCGTCGCGAGGTAGACGATTGCCGGTTGCGTTGTTGGTGGGTGCCACAGCTTTCACTTCCGTCAGTTGTGGGACTGCAACGGCAGTCGAGGGTCGATGTCCTGGTGATCCCAGCTTCCACGTAGCCAGGTGTGTTGCGGATCGTCACAGATGTTCCACGCCCGGATCTCGCCCGAACCTGCCATGACATTGAGGTAGTACATGTGGTGGCCCGGCGCTGCGATGGACGGGCCGTGATAGCCGTGCGGCACGAGGACGACGTCGCCCGAGCGGACTTCCTCGAGCACCTCGATAGGTCTCTCGGCGGTTCCGTACACGCGGTGGTAGCCGAACCCTTCGGTCCCGGTGGGGCTGCGGTCGATCTCGAAGTAGTAGATCTCTTCCAGGGCCGATTCGACGTCGCTGTTCTCGTCGTGCTTGTGGCTGGGATACGACGACCAGTTCCCGCCGGGGGTGATGACCTCACACGCGATGATGGAGTCTGCCTCGAAAGTGTCTGCGGTGGCGAAGTTGTGAACCTGTCGGCTGCAGTTACCGGCACCGCGGAGTTCGACGGCAACTCCTGATGCGGGACCGTAGCGATGGGGGAGCTTTGCGCCGGCGCGCGCTCCGCACAGGGCGAAGCGGCCTCCACCTGCGCTGGCCACTGTGTAGTCGGAATCGCGTCCTATGTAGGCGAAGTCGCTCGGTCCGTCGAAGACCGACGCGCGGCCGGTCAGGGCGATCTCCGTCCCCTCGGCAACGATCACGGCCGAACCCGACAGTGGAACGACGACTATCTCGTTCTCGCCGGACTGCAGGTGGACGCTCGCGCCGGGGGCGAGTTCGAGTGTCCACAAGCTGGATTCGGCCCACCCGGCGGACTCCGGCGTGACCACTGTCGTGAAATCACCGTCGGCGGACGATCCGGCGGGGACGTAGTACTTGCTGAACATCTTGCTCCTGCCAGGTCGGTTCTAGTGGACGAGCTTGACTGCGGTGTCGACGGCCGCGGTCACGTCGCCGTCCGGTGGGTAGAGCAGCGCGCGCCCGACGATCAGTCCGCGCACGGACGGCAGCTGAAGGGCAGCGCCCCACTTCGCGTACGTTTCTTCCGGCGCGATCTGCGGATCGCCGCCCAGGAGCAGCGTCGGGAGGGTGGTCGCATCCATGACGCGTTCCATCTCGTCGACGACCGGCAGTTTCATCCACGTATACGCCGAGGTGGAGCCGAGACCTTGGGAGATGTGGATGGACTTGATGACGGCGTCGGGGCTGAGATCGTTGACCACCTTGCCGTTGACGCGACTGGAGAGGAACGGCTCGAGCATCGCGATCAGTCCGGCCGCGGCCAGTTCGTCAACGGCCTCGGCACATGCCGTCATGGTGGGCAGGGTGCCCGCGTCGTCGAGGGCGATGCGCAGCAGCATCTTTCCGCCGTTCATTCCGAACTTCGCGGTGCCCGCCGCGGTATATCCGGTCATGCGGTCGTCGAGTTCGAAGCTCGCGCCCGCCAGGCCGCCGCGGTTCATCGACGAGAAGACGACCTTGTCCTCGAGGGCCCCGAGGAGGAGCAGATCGTCGAGAATGTCCGCGGTACCGAGAACGCCGTCGACTCCGGGATTGTCGAGCGCGTTGCGTAATCTGTCGAGCAGATCGGTACGACTGTTCATCGCTGTCGGCTTGCCGCCGACAGACAATGCCCCACGCGCTGGATGATCGGCAGCGACGATCATCAGTCGTCCGTTGCCTCGAACGGTGGCGCGAGGAGTTCTTGCTGCCCAGGACTTTTCGATGATCTGCGGATCGCTCGCACGCAGTTCCGTCACGTCGGCGTAGGTGGTGGCGAGGGGGCGGGCGGCGAGCTTGTCAGACATTGACTGCCTCCGTGGCTGTGGCTTCGGCGAGATCGTGGACTTCTTCAGCGTTTGGCATCGCAGTGGAGCATTCGAGCCGAGATGCGACTATGGCACCGGCCGCGTTGGCGTAGCGCAGTACCTTCTCCAGTGGCCACCCGGCCAACAGTCCGTGGCACAGTGATCCGCCGAAGCTGTCGCCGGCACCCAGCCCGTTGACCACGTCGACGGCATTGGGCGGCACGGTGATCGATTGCTTTCGTGTTTTGCCGAGAACACCCTTCGGGCCCTGCTTCACGATCGCCAGTTCGACTCCGAGGTCGAGAAGCGCGTCAGCGGCCTTGTTCGGGTTGGTCTCACCGACCGCGATCTCGCACTCTTCGCGGTTTCCGACGGCTACCGTCACGTGCGCGAGAGCGCGCTGCACCTGAGTGGTCGCTTCTTGGGGTGTCGACCAGAACATCGGGCGGTAGTCCAGATCGAGGACCGTCAGCGGGCGTCGTTCGCGGGCTTCCCAAGCAGCGAAGTGTGTACTGCGACTCGGTTCTTCGGACAGTCCCGTCACAGTCGACCAGTAGAGGGATGCTCCTCGAACGGCGTCGAGGTCGATATCTTCCGGGGTGATCCGAAGATCGGGCGCATGCGGCTTGCGGTAGAAGTACAGCGGGAAGTCGTCAGGGGGGAAGATCTCGCAGAACGTCACCGGTGTCGGGTACTCGGAATTGGTGACGACAAACCTGTTGTCGACGCCCAGACGTGCCAACTCGCGTGTGACGAACTTTCCGAAGGGATCGCTGCCTACGCCGGAGATCAGTGCTGCTCGCCGGCCGAGGCGTGCAGCCGCCACCGAGACGTTTGCTGCGCTGCCGCCGAGAAACTTGCCGAAGGTCTCGACGTCTTCGAGTCCGACACCGGTTTGAAGTGGGTAGATGTCCACCCCCGATCGGCCGATGGCAAGCACGTCGAATGGTGCGTCAGGGATGTGTGACCCGCTCTGGTGAGTGTTGATGCTTGTCAAGACTGACTCCCGAGAGTTCGTGGTGGGCTGCCCGCGCAGGGCACCGTTGTATGACTGAAACTGTGCGCCGCGACACAGCGATTGTCAATAGTTTGTCTGGACATTATGACTTGCGGTCAAGTGAATGTTAGTGTTCGCATACACTGCCGAGAGAAGTAGCGTCGATACGGCGCCTTCCCAAGACAGATCGGAGTTGACCGTGGTCGCAGCACTCGCCGTCGAGTTGGACCGCTCGAGCCCGGTGCCGCTGTATTTTCAGCTGGCCCAGGCAATCGAGGGCGCTATTCTCGGTGGCGAACTTGCCCCAGGTGATCGCTTCGAGAACGAACTGGCGTTGGCCAAACGGCTCAATCTCTCACGTCCGACCACTCGACGTGCGATCCAGGAACTGGTGGACAAGGGCCTACTTGTTCGTAAGCGGGGAGTCGGAACTCAGGTGGTGCAAAGTCCGGTGCACCGCCCGGTCGAGCTCACCAGCCTGTTCGACGACCTTGCGAGGGCCGGCCAGGCGCCGACGACCAAGCTGCTCGAGTTCACGGTGGGAGTTCCCGCCGAGGACGTTGCCGCGGAACTCAACCTCGAACCTGACGCCGAAGTGGCCACCATCAGGCGTCTGCGAAGCACCAACGGCGAACCGCTTGCAGTGATGACCAACTACATTCCGGTGGACATCGCACCCGATCCCGAGGAGTTGGAGACGCAAGGGCTGTACCAAACCTTGCGAACTCGCGGAGTTCACATCCGTGTGGCGCGGCAGCGAATCGGCGCTCGGGCGGCGACTCGCGAAGAAGCAGGATTGCTCGACGAGAAAGTGGGTGCTGCCCTCTTGACCATGAGCCGCACTGCATTTGACGATTCAGGTAGTGCCGTCGAGTACGGCAGCCACTGCTACCGAGCGTCGCGTTACTACTTCGACACCACCGTGGTCGACCGCTAGATCTCGATCCCGGTGACACGAGTACCCGCCTGACCGAGTCAGTGGGGGTGATTTGTGATCCCAGCATTTCTGCGATCCTTCGATCATTTGACCCGAACGGAGCCTCATGACAGGCATTTCAGTAGCAGTTGCCGGATTCGGATGGATGGGCCGCGTACACACGCAGGCGTATCTGCGTCTGCGGCAGCACTATCCCCAGCTTCCCGTGATCCGCCTGGCCGCCGTCGCCGACGAGGTGCCGGGCCGAGGGGAGGAAGCGGCGGACCAATTCGGTTTCGAAGCTTTCACCCAGGACTGGCGCGATATCGCAGCCGATCCGGCCATCGACGCGGTGAGCATCACGGCCCCGAACTTCTTGCACCGTGAAATCGGCGTCGCAATGGCAGAAGCCGGCAAACACATCTGGATCGAGAAGCCCGTCGGCTTGTCCACGGAAGACGCCAAAGCTGTTGCCGCAGCGGTCTCGAAGGCCGGTGTGCAGTCGACCGTCGGCTTCAACTACCGAAACGCGCCGGCTGTAGCCCTGGCAAAAAGCCTGATCGACTCAGGGGAGTTGGGCACGATCACGCACTCGAGGTTTCGTTTCCTCAGCGACTATGCGGCCCACCCTGAAGGCGCTTTGAGTTGGCGATACGAGCGTGAGCGCGGCGGCGCCGGCGTCCTGGGCGACTTGGCTTCGCACGGCATCGATCTGATTCGTCATCTTCTCGGTGACGTCGACGCTCTCGTTGCTGATACTGCGATCTTCATCCCGGAGCGTGCGCGTCCGTCCGCCGCTACCAGTGGACATGCCCGAGCCAGCGGCGGGGAGATGGGAGCTGTCGAGAACGAAGACTTCGTCAGCGCACTGCTGCGGCTCGGCTCGGGCGGCCGCTGCACCCTCGAAGCGTGCCGAGTCGCCGTGGGAGAGCAGAACAACTACGGATTCGAGATTCACGGTACGAAGGGTGCCGTGTTCTGGGATTACCGCCGGATGGGTGAACTGGGCACCAGCCTCGGCTCGAAGTATCAGGACCAATCCGTCACGACGGTTTTGGTCGGCCCCGAGTCGGGAGAGTTCGGCCGCTTCCAACCCGGCGCGGCCAACGCCATGGGTTATGACGACCTGAAGGTCATCGAGGCTCGCAATTTCGTCTCCTCGATCGTGGACGGAGCGCCGCAGGGCGCGACCATCGCTGATGCTGTCGCGTCGGCGCAGGCTCTGGACGCGATGGTTGCCTCGGTCTCCTCCGGTGGCTGGATTTCTCTCGGCTGATCGAGAATTGCTCCGAAAGGCTCTGGCGCAGTGACATTTCCCCGCGGACTGGCGTTGCTGGTGGCAGCAGCACTGTTCATGGAGATGCTCGATGCGACGATTCTCGCAACCGCACTGCCGTCGATCGCCCAATCCTTCGGAGTTGACGCCGTCGACGTCAATGTCGCCGTTTCTTCGTATCTCCTGGTGTTGGCCGTCCTGATCCCGGCGAGCGGATGGATGGCCGACAGGTTCGGAACGCGACGTGTCTTCATCTCTGCCATAGCCGTTTTCACGGTGGCGTCGGTGGGATGTGCACTGAGCACGTCCCTCCCGATGCTGGTGGGAATGCGCGCACTACAAGGGGTAGGCGGCGCCATGATGGTGCCGGTAGGGCGGCTCGCAGTATTGCGGGTGACGTCGAAGGCGGAACTCGTACGGGCTATCGCTTACTTGACGTGGCCGGCGCTCACAGCGCCGGTTCTTGCGCCCGCTGTGGGTGGAGCCATCGTGTCGATCGCTTCGTGGCGCTGGATCTTTCTGATCAACGTTCCGATCGGGATCGTCGGGTTTCTGCTGGCATTGCGCATGGTGCCCGACATTCGGCAAACGCAGAAACGGAGCCTCGACTGGCTGGGATTGGTGGTGATCGGAGCAGGCGTCGCAGTGCTTGTCGTGGCGCTCGACAGCGTGCACAGTGTCGGAACCGACTGGCTACGAGTGGGCCTCGGGATCATTGCGGCTCTGATCTTGTTGAGCTTGGCCGTCATTCACCTCGTCCGGTCGGATCATCCGCTCATCGCGCTCGGCGTCCTCCGACTTCGATCGTTTCGGCTCGTCGCGTCGAGCGGCTCGCTGTACCGGCTCGTGATCATGGGCGTGCCGTTTGTGCTGCCGTTGTTGTTCCAAGTGGGATTCGGAATGTCGGCGTTCAAGGCCGGTCTGCTGGTGATGGCCCTGTTCGCGGGGAATATCGCGATCAAACCGCTCACCACTCCGCTCATGCGTAGATTCGGGATCAGACGAGTTCTGGTGGGAAACGGAGTTCTGTCGGTGGTGTGCTTCGGTGCGCTGGTACTGATCTCGTCGACGACACCGGACGTCGTTATCGCTGTTGCACTGTTTGTCAGCGGCGCGTTGCGATCCATCGGGTTCACCGCGTACAACAGCTTGGCGTTCGCCGACGTCGACTCGGGTGAGCTGACCGATGCAAATACTCTGCATGCAACGCTGCAAGAGTTGGCATCCGGTCTGGGTATTGCACTGTCCGCGTTGGTGATCACGCTCTGCACACCGTTGGCGGAGTCGGAGGATCTGAGCGGCGGAGTGCCGTTTTCTCTGACGCTGGGTGTTCTCGGGGCCATGCTGGTGCCGACGGTGATCGAGAGTTGGCGGCTCCCACGCGATACAGGTGCTGTGGTGTTGGTGCGCCGATAATGAAGCGTCTTCCGCCACCTTCATCATAACGCGGGACCCGGGGCTTGCGGCAAGGCCCCGGTGATGGTGCACACTCGTCTGCTGCGAGCAAGCAAAAGCCTTGCCCGAAGGAGGGGATCGCATGAGTGACGTCATCATTGTCGGTGCTGGACCAACTGGATTGATGCTGGCAGGTGAGCTCCGGCTACAGGGCGTCGATGTCGTCGTCGTGGACAAGGACGAGGAGCCGACTCAGTTCGTCCGTGCCCTCGGCATCCATGTGCGCAGCATCGAAATCATGGAGCAGCGCGGGTTGCTGGACAAGTTCCTCGCGCACGGCCGCAAGTATCCGCTCGGTGGATTCTTCGCGGGGATCAGCAAGCCGGCACCCGCGCACCTCGATACTGCGCACGGGTACGTCCTGGGCATACCTCAGCCCGAGATCGACAGGATTCTTGCCGAACATGCCACCGAAGTCGGCGCGGACATTCAGCGAGGGAAGCGCGTCGTCGCGATCCGTCAAGATACCGACAACGTCACAGCGGAATTGTCCGACGGCACAACACTTCACGCGCGTTACCTCGTGGGCTGCGACGGCGGCCGCAGCACTGTTCGGAAGCTGATCGACGTCGGGTTTCCCGGCGAGCCGTCGAGCGCCGACACGTTGATCGGCGAAATGGACGTGACCATGCCCGCTGATGAACTGGCCGCCGTTGTCGCCGAAATCCGGGAAACGCACAAACGATTCGGAGTCGGTCCCGCCGGCAATGGTGCTTTTCGTGTCGTGGTTCCTGCAGCCGAAGTTGCCGACGGCCGCGCAACACCGACCACCCTCGACGACATCAAACAACAGCTACTGGTCATTGCCGGTACCGACTTCGGTGTGCACTCGCCGCGGTGGCTCTCGCGCTTCGGCGACGCCACCCGTCTGGCGGAGCACTACCGGCGCGACCGGGTGTTTCTCGCCGGCGACGCCGCACACATCCACCCACCGATGGGCGGTCAAGGTCTCAATCTCGGTGTGCAGGACGCCTTCAACCTCGGCTGGAAGCTCGCCGCCGAGATCAACGGCTGGGCACCGGAGGGCCTGCTCGACACGTACGAATCGGAACGGCGTCCGGTGGCTGCCGACGTGCTGGACAACACGCGCGCCCAGGCCGAGTTGATCTCCACCGCTGCCGGACCACAAGCGGTGCGGCGCTTGATCTCCGAGCTGATGGAATTCGAAGACGTCAAGCGCTATTTGACCGAGAAGATCACTGCGATCTCGATTCGCTACGATTTCGGCGAAGGCGACGACCTACTCGGTCGGAGGCTGCGGAACATCGCGTTGACCCGCGGCAACCTGTACGACCTGATGCGATCTGGCCGCGGACTTCTTCTCGACCAGGGTGGCCAACTGTCCGTCGACGGTTGGAGCGATCGCGCCGACCATATCGTTGACACAAGCACTGAATTGGAAGTTCCGGCTGTCCTGCTTCGGCCGGACGGTCATGTGGCATGGGTCGGGGATACACAGGCGGAGTTGGATACTCAGCTGTTTAAGTGGTTCGGCCGGCCAACGGCGTAGGGCTATCTGGTTCCACCTCTAAGCCGACTGGCCGCTTAACACGCCGGCCAATGGGCTGTGTATTGATCCGATACTTCGTCGTGGTCGCGATAGAGCTGTTTGCGTTTGCGCGTTGGAAGTCGGTCGCCGAAGACAATGCCGTTGATGTGGTCGGTCTCGTGTTGGAAGCAGCGCCCGAGGGTGCCACCTGCAGTGATTTCGATCGGGTTGCCGTATTGATCGTTTCCGCGACAGGTCGAGAAGTCGGGTCGCGCGAGGTCTGTGTAGGCGCCGGGTAGGGACAGACAGCCTTCGCAGTAGTCGACTAGCTGCCGGTCGACTCCTTCAGGAAGGTCAACGACCGGATTGCAGACGACGCCGGTGCGTTGCGTCCCTACCTCGTCGGTGCAGTCGTAGATGAACACCGCGAGGTCGACGCCGATCTGTTGAGCTGCGAGTCCTGCGCCGTTTGCGGCGGTGTTGGTAGCGAACATGTCTGCCAGCAGATCTTGGAGATCGCTGCCGAATTCAGTCACTGGCCGAGCTGGCGTATGAAGGACAGGGGTGCCCCAGCGAATGATCGGTTGCGCGGTACCTAGGCGGAGAAGTTCGGAGACAGGCATGAGGTTCATGTTCCGCTCTGCTCCTGCCCAACGCAACGAGAGTGTTCGCGTTCGACCGCTACGTTCCTCACCGCCGTGCAGCGCCGGTTTACTCTCCCGCGTCGCGCGGACCGCTGTCTGAACATTGGATCTGGTGCAACTTTCAGTCAGCGTGCTCGACGGTCCCTTCGCCTCCACGCTGTCGAGCCCTACCGGGATTGATGTGGAGCCGAACACCCTCATAGGTGACTGTGTACGGCACATCGTCATCGTTGTCCGGGTCGCCGGAGTCCGCAGGATCCGGCAGTTCCGCGATCTGTTCGATGACCGTCTGTGCTCGCGCCGCACCAGGATCGAACATTTCCTGAAACGGCCCCACGAACGAGCCACCGAGTCCGCGGCGCTTCGCCCGAACAGCCGCCCACCCGAACGTCGCCAACGGGCCGATCATGGCGAACAGCACTAACAAGTCCCACCCCATGCTTCGAGCGTACCGACCGATCGGCATTAAGCGGCCCAAGTCTCTTCAGCGCTGCCGTCCCTCAGCTCATTCGTCTCGCTGACTGTGCCTTCAGTAGATCGGCCAGTCGATCAGGTGAGATCCGCTCGCGAACCGCTTCCGTCACGAGTTCGGCCTGCGTCTGAGGCGCGAGGCCGTCGATCGGTTGGTCTCGGTCCAGATTGGTCGGGAAGGCGTAGCCCTCGGCCGAGGCGGCGACGGCGCACCGAACTGCCTCGTCGGACCCCGCCTCGCTGAGAGCGAGCAGTGCCGGATAGATCGCGTTGACGAGTGCCTCCCGGTCGATGGTTCCGAGGGCTCGACCGAAGGCCGACGACACCTGGAGAAGATTTGCCATACGCAGGACGTCCGCGGACTTGTTGTGGCCTGCCGCGTGGAACAGCGCTGGGTTGAAGAAGACGGCATCTCCCTTCTTCAAAGGTAATTGGACGTAGTTGGCTTCGAAGAACTCCTTGAACTCGGGACGCTCGAACGCGAGGTATCCGGCTTCGAATTGCTGGGAGTACGGCAGATACTTGGTCGGGCCCGTCTCGGCCGGCATATCCACGTGGGCGACTGCACCTTGCAAGGTGAGGGCAGGGGTCAAGCGGTGAACATGCGCCCGAAACTTCGCGGCTACGTCGCTCGACATGAAACCGAGGTGGTAGTCGCGATGTGGATTCTGTGCGGCGCCACCGGGATTGACGACGTTGACGTCCGACGTCACCTGATACATGGGGCCGAGCCACGCTTCCGAAGCCAAAGCGACAATGCTGTTTGCGTAGTAGTCGACGTAAGCCTTGGGATCTTCGAGCGCCAACTTCAGTTGTGCGCCCCAGATTCGGTCATTGGCACCAGGTTTGGCGAAGTGATCTCCTGACGCTGCACCGGATTCGTGTTGGCGTGCAATGAGTTCACGGAAGACCGCGCTGGCGCGATCCAGTATCTCCGCGTCGAATGCGCCTTGAAAGACTGTGATGCCGGGGCCGGTGAGTAACGCCCGGGCGATCTCGTCTTGGATCTCGGCCCGGGTTTCAGGATTCGACGATTGCTCTACCAATGCTTCGGAGCGGTACAGAAGAACCCCGTCGGCCACTGAATCGGCGTACGGGTAATCGGCAAGGTCGGTGTCGTGCGCGACCAAAGCGGCGAAGTCGTCGATGTTGCAGTCTTCTCGGTGCAACCTACCTGCGGACGGCACGGTGTGGTCGGTCAGTGATGGAGTCATTCGGGGCCTTTCCTGCGGTGTTCAAGATGCGCTGTACCTCAAAGACTGCCAAGGAGAACCCATCGAAACTACCCCTGAAATCCATCAAAAAGACATCAGAAACTTTCCCCCACGGGCTCGACCGAGACAGTTGCCCCCGCGGAGTGCATCGACTTGATCACGGCAGCTGCCACGAGATTTGCCCGCAGGCCGTCCGCGGCTGTGGCCAACGTCGACGGTCTTCCGGTGCTCAATGCGTCGATCCACTCTTGAAGTTGGCGGCGATACGACTCGGCAAAACGCGGAATCCAATCCGCCGCATAGCCGTACGAGTGGGATCGATCCGCGTCGGTGTGGATGACCACCGGTTCGGCGAGACGAGCGGCGCCGATTTCGCCCACGACCTCGCACCGAGTGTCGTAGCCGTACCGTGCGTTGAGAAAGACCTCGACCGTGGTGAGAACGCCGTCGGCGGTGCGCAGCATGATTATCTGCGGATCCTGGCGATCGGTCACCAGCGAACTCGAGCGCCCGCAGTGCCAGCTGGCTGCGACGACGGGGGAGTTCAAGATCCACGGCACGATGTCGAGTTCGTGAATCGCGGAGTTGGTCACCGTGGATTCCGAGCTGCCACCCGGGTAGGCGCTGACAGTGCGACTCGAGCAGTGCACGATCAGTGGGTCACCGATACGGCCGGAATGTGTTTCGGCCTTCAGCGCCACGTATCCCGGATCGAAGCGGCGCATGAATCCGACGCTCACAAGGGGGCTTTCGGGGTTCTCGGCCGCAGCGACGCGTCGGCAGTCCTCTGCTGTCACTGCGAGGGGCTTTTCACACAGAACCGGTTTTCCGGCTTCGACAGCAGCAAGCGTGAGGTCGGCATGCGTTGAATCATGGGAAGCGATGACTACGGCGTCCACACCGGCGTCGTTGATCAGTTTCAACGGATCGGTCACCCACCGTGCGCCGACTGCTGATGCTACGGACTTTGCTCGCTCTTGATCGAGGTCTGCAACCACAGAGACCGTTGCCCCGGAGACCGTGGAGTGGAGATTGCGGACGTGGTCGGCGCCCATGACGCCGGTTCCGATCACACCGACACGAATCGACATGAGGTTCCTACTTCCAGAGGATTGAAATGGACAACCTAATGTCCTTACATAATTCGAGGTTCGACTCTACAGTTCGAGGCATGACATCTTCTACAGTTCTGGAACTCCCTCGCACCCGGGTCCCTGATCCGGTCGACGCTCCGACTTTGCGCTGGGGGATCCTCGGGCCTGGCTGGATCGCACAGCGCTTCGTGGAGTCACTCCAGAGAAATACAGCGCAGGAAGTCACGGCCGTCGCTTCGCGCGGACTCACCCGCGCTCAGGCCTTCGCGGACAATTGGGGGATCCGACGCGCTCACGGTAGCTACGACGCTTTGCTTGCCTCCGAGGATGTGGACGTCGTCTATGTCGCAACACCGCACACTGCTCATTTCGATTGCGCGATGGCGGCATTGGATCACGGCAAGCATGTCGTGATCGAAAAGCCGCTGGCTTTGAACGGAGCGCAGGGACGGGCGATTCAGGAGCGGGCGGCTGCGCTCGGACTGTTTTGCATGGAGGCGATGTGGACGTCGTTCCTGCCCAAGTTCGACGTGATCGACCAGATCCTCGAGGCTGGACTGCTGGGAACCATACGTACGGTTCTGGCCGATCACGGCGAACGGTTCGAGACCGATCATCGTATCTACGATCCAGCGCTTGCGGGTGGTCCACTTCTCGACCTCGGGACCTATCCGGTCAGTCTCGCGTATCGGGTATTGGGTGTTCCTACTGCGGTTGCTGCCCTGGGCGAGCCGGCGAATGACATGGTGAACGGCCAGATCTCAGCGGTTCTGTCCTGGGCAGGCATTGCTCAGGCCAGTCTGAACACCACGATCCTTGCTGACACGCCCAACACGGCCTCGATCTGCGGCGACAAGGGGATGATCGTTCTGGACTCGACGTTCTACCGGCCCGGGGCCTTCACTGTTCGGCTAGGTGACGGAAGATCTGCGCGCTACGACGATCCGGTCGACGGATACGTCGGAGGTCTCGCATTCGAGGCGGCCGAGGCGGCGCGGCGGATCACCGCCGGGGATATCGAGTCGCCGGTCCATCCGCTCGACGCGGCCATTGCGACGCTCGACATCCTCGACGAGATCCGCCGTCACGTGGGGATCACGTTCCCGGGTGAGGGCTAGAGCGTAAAGGCCTTCCGGAAAGCAGTGAGTGCGGTGTCACTGTCTCCGGATGCCCAGCCCTCCAAACCGATCGTGCCGGTGTAACCCTGGTCGGCGAGCACGCGTGCGATGGCGGGGTAGTTGATCTCGCCGGTTCCGGGTTCGTATCGGCCGGGTACGTCGGCCACCTGAATCTCGCCGATGTTGTCACCACAACGCCGCACGAGTTCGATGAGGTTTCCTTCGCCGATCTGTGCGTGGTAGAGGTCGAGCATCATCTTGAGGTTGGGGTGTGAGACGGATTCCACCAGTGCCAGAGTGTCTTTGGCGCGGGCCATCGGTACGCCGGGGTGATCGACGATCGTATTGAGATTCTCGAGGCAGAAGACGACTCCGGCTTCTTCGCCCAGTCTCGCGATCTTCTCGAGAGCGCGTTGGGCGGTCAGCCACATCGCTCCCGTAGTTCGATACTGCGGGCGCGCAGCCTGTCCGTCGATCAGCTCGCCGGTATGGAAGTTCAGCCGGGGAACGCCGAGTTTCGCTGCCGGAGCGAGGCATAGCGCCGCTGTGCGTACCAGTTCGGCGCTGCCGGCTTCGTCGAACAAATCGCCGTGGAGATAGCCGGTCATCGAGGAGAACCGAGCTCCGGTGGCGACCAGAGCTTCGAGGTCTTTGTCTTGCCAACTCCAGATCTCAGCTGCGAACCCCGCCTCCGAGATCCGCCGAACACGCTCGACGACAGGGAGTTCGGTGAACGTCATCTCGGCAGAGACCGCCAAGTCGAAGGGGCTCACTGCGGCACCGCCAGCAACGAGACGGGCAGTCCGGTTTCCACGGATTCTTTTGCGGCCAGTGCGATTTCCAGGGCGTTGCGAGCATCGAGACCGTCGACCGACGGCGCACTGCCGGAGAGGATGCAGTCTGCGAAGTGCACCAGCTGGGCAACATAGGCGTCGTGAAACAGTTCGATGTTCACCCGAGGTGTGTCGGCCAGAACGCCCGGTGAGCTGTAATGACGCATCGCGGTCCGCGTGACCTCGCCTGCACTCACCATTCCACCGGAACCGAAAACTTCGCCGCGCACGTCGTAACCGTAGGTGGCTTGGAAGTTGGCCTCGGCCGACGCGAGGGCGCCGTTGTCGAAGCGCAACTGAACCATCGACGTGTCGAGGTACCCCTGCTCCTTGTACTGCGGATGGATGAGAGCATTCGCCTGCGCGAACACCTCGACGACGCGTGCCCCGGGGTTGAGCCAGAGCAGAGCGTCGAAGTCGTGAATCAGCGTCTCGTTGAAGATGGTCCACGGCTTGACTCGGGAGGCGACGTCGGCGGTGATTCCTGGGTCGCGGGTCAGAGAACGAAGTAGCTGTGGGGTTCCGATCCCGCCGGCGGTGATCACGTCGTGGGCCGCGGTGAAGTCGGCGGCGAAGCGCCGGTTGAAACCGACTTGCAGCGCAACGTTGTTCGCGGCACATGCGCCGATCGCGCGATCGGCGTCCTCGAGTGTCAAGGCCATCGGCTTTTCGCAGAAGACATGTTTGCCGGCCTCCGCGGCGGCCACCACGAGATCGGTGTGAGTTGATGCGGGCGTGCTGATGAGCACCGCTTCGACGGTCGGATCGGTAATCAGCTCAAGGGCGTCGGTGTACGCGCGGGCGTCGGGACTGACACGTTCGATCAACGACGCCGCAGCGCCGGGCGCAGGATCGGCGACGGCGACGAGACGGGTGCCGGAGATACGCAGCGCGACGGACTCGCCGTGGAAGCGGCCGATCCATCCGGCGCCGATGAGACCGACTGCAACAGAGGCAGACATGGGGGCTCCGTTCGGAGTGAGAATGAGGAACTAGATCGTTCTAGTCCATGTCAGTAAAGCGCCGGATGCGGCGCGCGTCAATGCTTCGGTGCTTATTCGCTGGAACGATCTAGTCTGTGGAGGTGAACAGTCGACGCCCCACCTTGCAAGACGTAGCAGACCTGGCCGGTGTGTCACGCGCACTGGTGTCCATCGTCATTCGTGATGTCCCAGGTGCCAGCGATGCGACGCGGGTACGGGTCAAGGCGGCCGCGGACGAACTCGGCTATCGACCCGACAACGCGGCGCGACTGCTGCGCCAACATCGCAGCCGCCTGATCGGTGTCAGTTACGTTGCGGCGCAAACATTTCACGCGGAGCTGCTCGACGAAATCTATGTGGCCGCCGAACGGTCGCGCTACGACGTCGTCCTCAGTGCGGTCTCGGAGCGACGGCCGGATTCTCGTGCAACGCGGACCCTGCTCGACGACCGGTGTGAGGCGATCTTGCTGTTGGGTTCACAGGCGCCGGAAGCAGAGATCGTCGACCTGGCCGACAAGGTTCCCGTTGTCGTAATCGCGCGGAAGATGTCGTCAGTGCACGTGGATGTTGTCCGAACAGATGACGAGGCGGGCGCGGTGATGGCCGTGAATCACCTTGTCGAACTCGGGCACCGCTCGATCGCCCACGTCGACGGCGGGCGAGGCCCTGGTGCCCAGGAACGGCGTCAGGGCTACCGCAAGGCCATGCGAGCGGCAGGTCTGGAGCCGAGAATTCTTCCCGGCGGTCTCACGGAGGAGTTCGGCGCAGCTGCCGCCAGGTCGATGGTCGAGGGTGGGTTACCCGGGGCGGTCTTCGCTTTCAACGATCGCTGCGCGCTCGGAGTTCTCGACGTCTTCCTGCGTGCCGGGATCTCGGTGCCTGGCGACGTTTCCGTGATCGGATTCGACAACAGTGCATTGGCAGGTTTGGCGCACATCGATCTGACCAGTGTCGGGCAGGACACGGCGTTTCTGGGCGGCGCCGCGGTGGAGCGGATCTCCGAACGCCTCGACGGCGGAAGTGGGCCATTGGGCAAGGACATTGTCGCGCAGCCACAACTGGTGGTTCGAGGTTCAACTGGACCCGCAGGGCATTGACCTGCAGTTTCGACTTCAATCAGTTTGTTCGGTCTTTGATAAGCAGTCCTAATGTCAGAACAAACTATTGACATTCGACTGTGACGGGTATTACATCTTTCACATACAACCGAGCACCATCCGTTCGCGGGCCGTTGGTTGATGTCGAGAGGGAGTTCACATGTCGTTTCTCACGGGACGCAAAAGCGTTGCCGTACTGGCCGGAGCCTCAGTCGTGGTCTTGGGTCTGGCCGCCTGTTCAAGCACCGGCGGAAAGCCGGATTCTTCCGGATCCGGAATGGGCGCGGGTACGGCGGACACGCCCCGCGCCACCATTGCGATGATCACTCACGAAGTTCCCGGTGACACGTTCTGGGATCTGGTGCGCAAGGGAGCCGAAACCGCAGCGGCCAAGGACAACATCGAGCTTCGGTACTCCGCCGATCCCGAGGCGCCGAATCAGGCCAACTTGGTTCAGAGTGCGATCGACAGCAAGGTCGACGGGATTGCCGTGACCCTCGCGAAGCCTGACGCCATGGTTGCCGCGGTCCAAAGTGCCACCGCCGCGGGCATTCCGGTGGTCGCCCTCAACTCGGGCCTCGAAACCTGGAAGGACATGGGCGTCAAGGAGTACTTCGGTCAGGACGAGTCGATTGCCGGTGAAGCTGCCGGCGAGCGACTCAACACCGAAGGTGCCACCAAGGTGTTGTGCGTCATTCAGGAGCAGGGCAACGTGAGCCTCGAATCACGTTGTGCCGGAGTGAAGAAGTCGTTCAAGGGAACGACGGAGATTCTCAACGTCAACGGCAAGGACATGCCGTCGGTGGAATCGACCATCACCGCGAAACTTCAACAGGACCCGGCAATCGATCGAGTTCTCGCACTCGGTGCTCCATTTGCTTTGACGTCCGTGACGTCGGTCGGCAATGCGGGCAGCAAGGCGAAGGTCGTCACCTTCGACACCAACGCGGCGCTCGTCGACGCCATCAAATCCGGTGACGTGCAGTGGGCAGTGGACCAGCAACCCTTCCTGCAGGGCTACCTCGCCATCGATTCGCTGTGGCTTTACCTCAACAACGGCAACGTGATCGGTGGCGGCTTGCCGACCCTGACCGGACCCGCGTTCATCGACAACACCAACATCGACTCGGTCGCCGAGTACGCCAAGAACGGAACTCGCTGATCCAGGCGCACGGAGGGCTGAGAGTCCGCCCTCCGTGCGCCTGTCCAGCACGGAAGGGAAATCATGTCCACTCAGGCAGATCTCGACCTTGCCGCCCACAAAGTCGTGACCGATGAACGGGTGAAGGAGCAAAAGCGCATTCAGCGCCTACTGCTCCGCCCGGAGATGGGTTCACTTGTCGGCGCCATCGCCATCTTCATCTTCTTCTGTATCGTCGCGGCACCGTTCCGTACGCCGGAAGCGCTTGCGACAGTGCTCTACTCCAGCTCCACGATCGGCATCATGGCTTGCGCGGTCGCCCTGCTCATGATCGGCGGCGAGTTCGACCTCTCCGCCGGCGTCGCAGTCACCACGTCCTCGCTCGCCGCGTCGATGATCGCCTACAACCTGCACCTCAATCTGTGGGTGGGTGCGATTCTGGCGCTCGTCGTTTCGCTCGCAGTCGGATTCTTCAACGGCTACCTCGTCATGAAGACGAAGATTCCCAGCTTCCTCATCACCCTGAGCTCGTTCCTGATGCTGACCGGAATCAACCTGGCCGTCACCAAGCTCGTGAGTGGTCAGGTTGCCACACCCAGCGTCTCCGACATGGCCGGATTCGATTCCGCGAAAAAGGTATTCGCGTCGTCGTTCTCGGTCTTCGGGGTGTCCGTCAAGATCACGGTCGTGTGGTGGCTGCTGTTCACCGCGATTGCAACATTTGTTTTGTTCAAGACCAAGATCGGCAACTGGATCTTCGCGGTCGGCGGCAATCAGGACAGTGCCCGCGCGATCGGTGTGCCGGTGACCGCAGTCAAGATCGGTTTGTTCATGACCGTCGGCTTTGCTGCCTGGTTCGTGGGCATGCATCTGCTGTTCTCGTTCAATACCGTTCAGTCCGGTCAGGGTGTCGGTAACGAGTTCCTGTACATCATCGCCGCAGTCATCGGCGGTTGCCTGCTCACCGGTGGTTACGGAACCGCGATCGGTGCTGCGATCGGCGCATTCATCTTCGGTATGACCAACCAGGGCATCGTCTACGCAGGCTGGAACCCGGACTGGTTCAAGTTCTTCCTCGGCGCCATGCTGCTGTTCGCGGTCATCGCCAACAACGCATTCCGCAACTACGCTGCGAAAAGGTGACACATGAGTACCACAGCTGAAGTTCCCGCTCTCTCGAACTCGGGCGGCAACGTGCCACTGATCGAGCTCAAGGACGTCGGTAAGCAATACGGAAACATCATCGCGCTCAAGGGAATCAACCTGCGCGTCGGTGCGGGTGAAGTGACCGGTGTGCTCGGTGACAACGGCGCAGGCAAGTCCACGCTGATCAAGATCATCGCCGGTCTGCACCAGCAGAGCGAAGGTGAACTACTCGTCGACGGCGAACCGACAACGTTCCACTCGCCTAAAGAAGCGCTTGGCAAAGGCATCGCGACGGTCTATCAGGACCTCGCCGTTGTTGCGTTGATGCCGGTGTGGCGCAACTTCTTCCTCGGGCAGGAACTGCGCAAGGGTGGTCTGATCAAGTCGCTCGACGCCAACGCCATGCGCGCGACGACTCTTTCGGAACTGTCGAAGATGGGCATCGAACTGCCTGACGTCGACGCACCGATCGGTAGTCTCTCCGGCGGTCAGCGTCAGTGTGTTGCCATCGCCCGCGCCATCTTCTTCGGTGCCCGCGTGCTGATTCTCGACGAGCCGACAGCAGCGCTCGGCGTCAAGCAGTCGGGAATGGTGTTGCGCTACATCACCGCTGCCAAGGAACAGGGATTCGGCGTCATCTTCATCACGCACAATCCGCACCACGCGTACATGGTCGGCGATCACTTCGTGCTCCTCAACCGAGGCAGGCAGAAGCTCGACGCCAAGTACGACGACATCTCACTCGAAGAACTGACCAAGGAGATGGCGGGCGGTGACGAGCTCGAGACACTGACCCACGAGCTTCGCCGCTAGATCAAAACCTCGCGACTACAGCCTCGGTTCGAATCGAACCGAGGCTGTAGTCGTTTCGTCAGAGGATGGTCGTCGGCCGAACCCCGAGGCCGGAATGCATGTACGCCTCGTCGATCATCGTCATGTTGGCTACCGCGTCGCCCGGTCCGATCGGCAGCGCCGAGACCCCGGACAGATGATCGGCGAACGCTTCGAGTTGACAGGTGTACGACGACTTCGTGCCCAGATGCTCGATACTCGTGCGCCCATCGACAGTGACGGAGACACGGTCGTCGACGTCCGGCTGGAGGAAGTTGTGCACCAGGACGTCTCCGTTGGTTCCGAAGACCCGGAAAGTGAAGTGGTACTGCTCGTCCAACATCGTTGTCACAACGGATGCCCGCGCTCCGCCGGGATACTCGAGTTCGATGTCGAACCACGAATCGACCCCCGAAGCGTATTCCTCGTGGCGGGTCCCGGTCACCACTGGCGCACCACCACAGACGTCACTCAGCATCCGGGAAGCATGTAACCCGTAGCAGCCCAGGTCCATCAGTGACCCGCCTGCCAAGGCGAGCTCCCACCGCGGGTCATTCTCGGATGGTTTGGGCATCCGCAGTACGGTTTCCACCCGAGTGACCGCGCCGACTGTGCCGCTCCGAACCACATCCAGCAGGCGCCGGTTCACCGGATGAAAGAGGTAGTGGAACCCCTCGAGCAGCGTCACTCCGCTCACGCGCGCTGCCTCGGCTACAGCACGCGCTTCCACCGCGTTGCTCGAAAACGGTTTCTCCGTCAGCACGTGCTTGCCGGCCTGAACGGCGGCGAGATTCCACGGTCCGTGCAGGCTGTTGGGCAGCGCGTTGTAGACGACGTCCACCTCCGGATCCGAGATCAGCTCGGCGTACGAACCGACCACCCGTTCGATCCCATGCTGGGCCGCATAGGCTCTGGCCCGCTCGGGGCTGCGTGCGGCAACGGCCACCAGGCGGTGCCCGGTGGCCGTTGCAGGTTTGATCATCGCGTTCTCGGCGATGCGTGAGGCTCCCAGAATGCCTATCCGCAGCGGGGTAGGTGTCACAGAACCGACCGCAGATACTCGACGCTCGCTCGCACATCACGCACCGGTCCCTCGTCGGACGGAGCCTCGGTCAGAATGGTGTCCTGCTCGAGCACGTACCATCCGTCGAAACCGTGGCGCTGCAATATGGCTGTGACACCGGCGATGTCGACGTCGCCGCCACCGAGTGGACGGTACATTCCCGCCTTCACGCCGTCGGTGTAGGTGAGCTCACCACTGCGAACGCGTGATGCGAGGGCATCGTCGACGTCCTTGAGATGCACGTGGGTGATGCGCTCGGGAGCTTGACGCGCCAGGTCGACCGGATCGGTGCCGCCGATCAACAGGTGGCCGGTGTCCAGGCACAGTGGGATGGCCGAGCCGTCGAGCACTCGCAGGACCTCGTCGCGCTGCTCGATCATCGTTCCGACGTGAGGGTGGACAACTGCCCTGATTCCACGCTCGGCGGCGGCGTCGGTGAGGCGATCGAGATTGTGCAGCAGGGTTTTCCAACTCTGCTCGTCCAGTTCTGGGCGTGAATCGTAGCCGTCGGAATCCGTCGCGGCGGCCAGAACCAAAACCTCGGCACCCGAGGCGACAAAACCGTCGAGGATGGGGGAGATGCCGGGCACCGGATCATGATCGTCATCGTGCAGCAGTACTGGTGCAAACCCGCCGACTGCGCTCAGATCATGATCCGCGAGCACCTTGGCCATTTCGGCGGGTGCTGTCGGCAGAAAGCCCTCCGGTCCGATTTCCGTTGCCGCCAGACCGACTTCGCGCATTTCCCGGAGGACTTGCGCAGGGTCGAGTTGGTAGCCCCAGCCCGGGACTTCGCACACGCCCCAGGAGATCGGTGCGCCGGCGATGCGAGGAGTGCTCATGTGTGTGCCTCATTCTTGTCGTGAAGGAACAGATCTTTGACTTCGGTGATCGTGACGGGCCGACCCTCGCGCAGAGAGTGCGTTGCAGCTTCGGAGATCCAGGCCGACTCGACCGCATCTGTGGGCGTGCACGGTGATTCCCGACGCCCGGCGACAACGCCGAGGAATGCTTCGAGTTCCGCACGGTAGGCGGACGTGAAGCGGTCCATGAAGAACGTGTACGGCTCCTGCGAGGGGAACGATGTTCCGGGGTCGAGCGAGCGGAGTGGCAAGCGGTCGTCCAGCCCGGCAACGACGGAGTCCGCCGAGCCGAGTACCTCGAGTCGGCAGTCGTAGCCGCGGCCGTTGTAGCGGGTATTTGACACGACCGCGATGGTTCCGCCTTCGAAAGTGAGAACCGTTGCGGCGGTGTCGACGTCACCGGCATCGGCGATCCCGCGATCACCCTGATTCGAGCCGGTGGCAAAAACCGTGGTGACTTCGCGGCCGCTGACCCACCTGACGATGTCGAAATCGTGGATCGAGCAGTCGCGGAAGATGCCGCCGGAGTGTTCGATGTACGAGATCGGCGGGGGAGCGGGGTCGAGGGTGGTCGATCGGAGAGTGTGGATCCAACCGAGTTCTCCGGATCGAACTGCGTTGTACGCCGCCACAAATGACGGGTCGAATCGGCGCTGAAATCCGATCTGGACTGGTACCGACGTCTGCTCGGCAGTCGCGAGGACACGAACCGAGGATTCGATCGAGTCGGCTACCGGCTTTTCGCAGAACGTCGGGATGTCTCGGCGGACAGCGGCTTCGATCAGGTCGGCGTGCGAACTCGACGACGCGGCGATCAGAACGCCGTCGATGCCTGACGCTAAAAGCGCGTCGGGATCGGCAGCGGACTCCACGTCGAGTTCGCTTGCCACGTCCGAGGTTCGACGTGCGTCGACGTCGGTGACAACCAGTGCGTCGACGCCGTCCGTCGTCAGCAGGTTTCGGGCGTGGTAGCTGCCGATTCGTCCGAGGCCGATGATTCCGATACGAGCGCCCATCAGTCCAGCCCTCCGAAGACGTTCTGGTCCCAGTCGATGATCGAGCCTGTCACGACTCCGCTGCGATCGGAGAGCAGGAAGACGACGAAGTCGGCGATTTCGTCGACCTGTCCGAGCTTGCCCATGGGGAGGGTGCTGCCCGCACGTTCCTGCCAGTCGTCACCAGCGTCGTGAAAAGCTCTCTGCGTGAGGTCTTCTCCCTCGGTCTGTGTCCACCCGATGTCGAGACCGTTGATCCGGATACGATCCCAGCGATGCGCATGGGCGGCGTTGCGGGTCAGCCCCGCCAGCCCGGCCTTCGCTGCGACGTACGGCGCGAGATACGGTTGCCCGCCGAGTTCGGACGTGGAGATGATGTTGACGATGGACCCGGGGACCGCACGCTCGCGCATGTCCTTGACGGCTGCCTGCATCGTGAAGAACGGACCGCGAAGGTTCACCGCGATGTGCTGGTCGAAGAGTTCCTCGGTGGTGTCGAGCAGCGTGCCGCGCGAGGTGAGTCCGGCAGAATTGACGAGGGCATCCACGCGGCCGAAATGTGAGATCGTCTCGGCCACGCTGGCGAGCGCGGAATTGGTCTGCGCCACATCGGCTTCGATGAAGTGTGTTCCCGGAAGTTCTGCCTCGAGAGCCTTTCCGACGTCCGGGCGTCGGCCGGTGAAAGCCACCTGAGCGCCCTCACGGACTGCGGCGCGAACGACGCCGGCGCCGACGCCTTGCGAGCCGCCACTGACCAGTACGACGGTGTCGGCGAGGAGTGCGGGCCTGGTTACGCCCGGCGGAGAAGTCATGGGTTTAGTCTGGCTGTGACGAAGACCTCGAGCAACAGTGAAAAACCATCAAATATCCATCATCGTGAGGTAGTTGTGGCGCATCGATTCAAAGTACGGGAGATCGCTCAGCAGTCGGGCCTGAGTGAGGCCACCGTCGACCGGGTGCTCAACGACCGTCCTGGAGTTCGGGAGGGCACACGATCGGAGGTTCGCCAAGCGATCACGGACCTGGAACGTCAACGCTCGCAACTGAAACTGGTCGGTCGCACGTTCATCGTCGACGTCGTGTTGCAAACCCCCGCAAGGTTTTCCGACGCCGTCCGTGACGCGCTCGAGGCCGAACTGCCGACCCTTGCGCCTGCTGTCGTTCGTTCCCGGTTCCACTTTCGTGAAACCGGTTCGGTCGAAGCGATGACGTCGACGCTCGACAAGATTCGCCGACGCGGATCCCACGGAGTCATCGTCAAGGCTCCCGACACTCCGGAAGTCGTGGCGGCGATCGACCGGTTGGTGGCGGCAAAGATTCCGGTCGTCACGTTGGTGACCGATGTTCCCGGTAGCAGGCGAGCCGCCTACATCGGCATCGACAACCGAGCCGCCGGAGCCACCGCCGCGTACTTGATCGATCAGTGGCTGGGGGATCGGGACGGCAACGTGCTGGTCAGCATGAGTAGCGGATTCTTTCGCGGGGAGGAAGAACGGGAGATGGGATTTCGATCCGCCATGCGCGTCGCGGCTCCGCATCGACGGTTGATCGACATTCCGAACAGTGATGGTCTGGATCAGACGAGTAGGAAACTGGTGCGAGCTGCACTCGAATCCGATCCGCAGATCCGTGCCGTGTATTCGATCGGTGGTGGCAACCTGGCCACTGTCGACGCGTTCGAAGAACTGAACCGGGAGTGCAGTGTCTTCATCGCGCACGATCTCGACGGTGACAATCGAAAGCTGCTGGGGGAGAGGCGAATATCAGCGGTGCTCCACCACGATCTGCGGGCGGATGTTCGCACTGCCTGTCAGGTGGTCATGAAAGAACACGGCGCCATGGGCGCTCACTTCGGCTTTACGACGTCACCGGTTCAAGTCGTGACACCGCTCAACATGCCCCCGACATAGCTGTGCGCGGTTAGGGAGTCCGGAGACTCCCTAACCGCGCACAGGGCCGAAGGCCTGACTATCGAGCGAAGAGCAGAGCTCGCTTGACTTCCTGAATTGCCTTTGTCACCTGGATGCCGCGGGGGCATGCGTCGGTGCAGTTGAACGTGGTGCGGCAACGCCACACGCCGTCCTTGTCGTTCAGGATGTCGAGACGCTCGGAAGCGGCCTCGTCACGGCTGTCGAAGATGAACCGGTGTGCGTTGACGATGGCAGCGGGACCGAAGTAGCTGCCGTCGCTCCAGTACACGGGGCACGACGTGGTGCAGCATGCGCAGAGGATGCACTTCGTCGTGTCGTCGAAACGAGCACGGTCGTGCTGGCTCTGGATGCGCTCACGAGTGGGCTCGTTGCCACTGGTGATGAGGAACGGCTTCACGGCGCGGAATGCGTCGAAGAAGGGTTCCATGTCGACAACCAGGTCCTTCTCGACGGGCAGGCCCTTGATGGGCTCGACCGTGATGGTGACCGGCTTGCCGTCCTTGGGCAGCATGTCCTTCATCAGCAGCTTGCAGGCCAGACGGTTCACACCGTTGATCCGCATGGCGTCCGATCCACAGACACCGTGTGCGCAGCTGCGACGGAACGTGAGGGTGCCGTCGAGGTAACCCTTCACGTACAGCAGCAGGTTGAGCAGACGGTCGGTGGGCAGTGCCGGGACCTGGAAACTGTCCCAGTGCTGGCCCTCGCCCGATTCGGGGTTCATCCGCGCGATCTTGAGAGTGACCATGACGGCCCCCTCGGGAACAGCGGGGAGTTTGGGTGCATCTACAGCAGGCGCAGACATCAGTACTTACGCTCCATCGGCTCGTAGCGGGTCTGGATCACCGGCTTGTAGTCCAGACGGATGTCGGAGAGCAGGCCGTCACCCTCCTTGTACGCCATCGTGTGCTTCATGTACTCGGCGTCGTTGCGATCCGGGAAGTCCTCACGAGCGTGGCCGCCGCGCGATTCCTTGCGGTTGAGGGCGCCGACGACGGTGACCTCTGCCATTTCGAGGAGGAAGCCCAGCTCGATGGCTTCGAGCAGGTCGCTGTTGTAGCGCTTGCCCTTGTCCTGGACCGTGATGTGGTTGTAGCGCTCCTTGAGAGCACGCACATCCTTGAGTGCCTGGGTGAGGCGCTCTTCGGTGCGGAAGACGGAGGCGTTGTTGTCCATCGACTGCTGCAGCTCGGTGCGGATGTCCGCAACGCGCTCGTGGCCGTGATCGGACAGGATGACGCCGACCCAGTCTTCGACCATCGCAGCCGGGGTTTCCGGCAGGTCGACGAACTCGGTGGAGTTCGCGTACTCGGCGGCAGCGATGCCGGCGCGGCGGCCGAACACGTTGATGTCGAGGAGCGAGTTGGTGCCGAGGCGGTTTGCACCGTGCACGGAAACGCAGGCACATTCGCCGGCGGCGTACAGGCCCTTGACGACCTCGTCGTTGTTGCGCAGAACCTCACCGTTGATCTTGGTGGGGATACCGCCCATGACGTAGTGGCACGTCGGGTAGACGGGCACGGGCTCCTTGACGGGGTCCACGCCGAGGTAGGTGCGCGAGAACTCCATGATGTCGGGGAGCTTCTCGTCGAGAACTTCCTCGGGGATGTGCGTCACGTCGATGTAGACGTAGTCCTTGTTCGGGCCGGCGCCGCGGCCTTCCAGAACCTCGAGGACCATCGAACGGGCCACGATGTCACGCGGAGCGAGGTCCTTGATGGTGGGGGCGTAGCGCTCCATGAAGCGCTCGCCGTCGGCATTACGGAGAATGCCACCTTCACCACGGACGGCTTCCGAGATCAGGATGCCGAGACCGGCGAGTCCTGTCGGGTGGAACTGGTGGAACTCCATGTCCTCGAGGGGCAGGCCCTTGCGGAAGATGATGCCCATGCCGTCACCGGTGAGGGTGTGCGCGTTGGACGTCGTCTTGTACATACGTCCCGAGCCGCCGGTCGCGAAGATGATCGACTTGGCGTGGAAGATGTGCAGCTCGCCGGTCGAGAGCTCATAGCAGATGACACCGGTGGCAACCGGGCCGTCCTCGGTCTCGGTGATGGCGATGTCGAGCGCGTAGAACTCGTTGAAGAACTCGACGTCGTGCTTGACGCAGTTCTGGTACAGCGTCTGCAGGATCATGTGACCGGTGCGGTCGGCTGCGTAACATGCACGGCGGACGGGTGCCTTGCCGTGGTCACGCGTGTGGCCACCGAATCGACGCTGGTCGATCTTGCCTTCGGGCGTGCGGTTGAACGGCAGACCCATCTTCTCGAGGTCGAGCACCGCGTCGATGGCCTCTTTGGCCATGATCTCGACGGCGTCCTGGTCGGCGAGGTAGTCGCCGCCCTTGACGGTGTCGAAGGTGTGCCACTCCCAGTTGTCTTCCTCCACGTTCGCCAGTGCGGCACACATGCCGCCCTGGGCCGCGCCGGTGTGGCTGCGGGTGGGGTAGAGCTTGGTCAGTACGGCCGTGCGGGCACGGGGGCCAGCTTCGATTGCCGCACGCATGCCTGCGCCGCCGGCGCCGACGATGACCACGTCATAACGATGTTCCTGCATGAAGTCTGTGCTCCCCTAGCTCGCCGAGATATTGGGGTCGAAGGTGAAGATGACGTACGTGCCCAGGCCCATGATCAGGATCATCGAGAGAACGAGGATCGTGGTCAGCCAGAAGCGCGTGGAGTCCTTGCGGGAGTAGTCCGCGATGACCGTGCGCAGGCCGTTACCGCCGTGCAGCTGTGCCAGCCACAGCATCGTCAGATCCCAGAACTGCCAGAACGGGCTGGACCAGCGACCTGCGACGAATGCGAAGTTCAGACGGTGAACGCCACCGTCGAGCATCAGCATGATGAACATGTGGCCCAGGACCAGAACGATCAGGGCGACGCCGGAGAAGCGCATGAACAGCCATGCGTACAACTCGAAGTTGTTCCGAGCCTTCGCGCGCGGGGACCGCGGGTTGTCCAGGCTTGCGGGACGGTCGTATGAGGTGCCCAGGCTCTTGGCTTCGGGTCCGTGAGTAGTCGCCATGTCAGTGCTCCGCAAACATGTTGATGAGGATGCGTCCGGCGCCTGGGATCATCACCAGGAACCAGATCGTCAGAATGGTCCAGAGCATGACGCGCTGGTACTTCGGGCCCTTCGACCAGAAGTCCACCAACATCACGCGCACGCCGTTGAGGGCGTGGTAGAGGACGACGCCGACGAGGCCGATCTCCATGAGGCCGACGAGGGGGTTCTTGTACGTGTCGATGACGGCGTCGTACGTATCGGGATTGACCCGAACGAGTGCCGTATCGAGAACGTGTACGAATAGGAAGAAGAAAGTAGCGACGCCTGTGATCCGGTGTAGAACCCAGGACCACATTCCGGGGTCGCCCCGGTAAAGCGACCTCGTGCGCTCCTTCTGAGGAGCGGCTTCAGTCGTAGTACTCATCGAGTGCTGTGCCTCCAACGTCATTGGTGGACGCGTCGAGCCTGCAGAGAGCTTCGATGTACCTCAGCCCGGGCTCGACGGGATCCTGAACCGACTTGACTCAGACTCTAAACCTATGTGAAACCGGGAACTAATCAGATGCGGGATTCGTACGCGTACCAAACTCTTTGTAAGGTTTGCCTTTCCAATCTCACCTAGCCGGTTTCGGCGTGGTTTCTGCATCCATTCAGTCGGCGTGATTGGATAACGAACCATGGGTGACATTGACTGGAAGTTGTTGCGGCACAACGCGCAAGTGGTCATGCGGCAGGCTTATGCACCGTACTCGGGCTATGCAGTGGGTGCAGCTGCCCTGGTAGACGATGGTCGGATCGTCTCAGGATGCAATGTGGAAAATGTCTCATACGGTTTGAGCCTGTGTGCCGAATGTGGACTCGTCGGTAACTTAGCCGCCACCGGGGGCGGGCGGCTGGTTGCCTTCACATGCTGCGACGCGAAGGGCTCGATTCTGATGCCATGCGGCAGGTGCAGACAGCTTCTTCTCGAGCACGGCGGGGGTGAGATGCTTGTCGACACGAGCAGTGGGTTCAAGCCGCTGAGCGAGCTGTTGCCTGATGCTTTCGGGCCGGAACAAGCAGAGGGGCTCCGCCATGTTTGACGCAGTTTCCATCATCGGCGCCAAGCGTGACGGCCGCGAGTTGTCGGGAACCGAGATCGACTGGATAGTTCAGGCGTTCACTGAGGGGGTCGTCGGTGACGAGCAGATGTCGGCGCTCGCGATGGCGATCTATTTCCGAGGAATGTCACGAGCAGAGACCGGCCGATGGACCGAGGCAATGATCGAATCCGGCGGGAGGATGGACTTTTCGGACTTGCCGCTGCCCACCGTCGACAAGCATTCCACCGGTGGTGTTGGGGACAAGATCACCCTTCCGCTCGCGCCCCTCGTCGCGGCATGTGGACTTGCAGTCCCGCAGTTGTCGGGACGCGGACTCGGCCACACCGGTGGAACTCTCGACAAGCTCGAGGCCATTCCAGGTTGGCGAGCCGAGCTCACGGCGACGGAGATGGTCGACATTCTCGCGGACCCGAAAATCGGCGCGGTGATCTGCGCTGCCGGAGCGAACCTGGCCCCCGCCGACAAGAAGCTCTACGCGCTGCGCGACGTGACGGGGACGGTGGAATCCATTCCGCTGATCGCAAGTTCGATCATGAGCAAGAAGATTGCCGAGGGAACCGGCGCCCTGGTGCTCGACGTCAAAGTCGGTTCCGGAGCGTTCATGAAGGACCTCGGCGACGCGCGAGAGTTGGCACGCACGATGGTCGAGTTGGGCAACGACGCCGGCGTGCGCACAAGTGCTCTCATCACCGGGATGGACACCCCGCTGGGATTGACGGCTGGCAACGCTCTCGAGGTGCGTGAATCCGTCGAGGTACTGGCAGGCGGCGGGCCGTCCGACGTCGTCGAGCTGACCCTGGTCCTGGCTCGGGAGATGCTGTCCGCGGCTGGGATCGACGGTATCGACCCCGCAGACAAACTGGCCGACGGCACGGCCATGGACCGGTGGCGCGCGATGATCGCCGCACAAGGCGGGGACCCACACGCGACGCTGCCGACAGCTCGGCACAGCGACGTCGTCACCGCGGACCGAGACGGCGTACTGACCCGACTCGACGCCATGGCGGTGGGCATCGCGGCCTGGAAGCTCGGAGCCGGACGCGAACGACAGGGCGAAGCCGTTCAGGCCGGTGCCGGCATCGAGATGCACGCGAAGCCCGGCGACGTGGTCCGCGCCGGACAGAAGCTGATGACACTGCACACCGACACTCCCGAGAGATTTGATGCTGCGCGGCGGAGCCTCGGCGGAGGCTGGTCGATCGGGGCCGATTCCGACACCGTTTCGCGACCGTTGCTCATCGAGCGAATTGTGGGTGATTCGCGTTAGCGTTGGCGAATGAACGCACCGGAGTTGACCACGATCCGCAGCGCACCCAAAGTTCTTCTCCACGATCATCTCGACGGAGGACTCCGACCCGAGACTGTCCTCGAACTGGCCGAGCAGTGTGGGTACGACGAGCTGCCGGCGAATACGGCATCCGAACTGGCGCAATGGTTCCGAACTGCCGCTGACAGCGGATCGCTCGAGCTCTACCTTGAAACATTCGCGCACACAGTCGCCGTGATGCAGACTCCCGAAGGGCTCGCGCGGGTCGCGCGCGAGTGCGCCGAGGATCTGGCCGACGACAACGTCGTATACGCCGAAATCCGTTTTGCGCCCGAGCAGCACCTGGAACAAGGCCTGAGTTTGGACGAGGTCGTCGAGCACGTTCTCGAAGGTTTCCGGGCCGGCGAATCCGCTGCCAGGGTCGCGGGACGGGAGATCCGAATTGGGTGTCTTCTCACGGCGATGAGGCATGCCGCCCGGTCACGGGAGATCGCCGAACTCGCTGTGCGATTCCGGGACCGCGGCGTCGTCGGTTTCGACATCGCCGGTGCCGAGGCCGGTAACCCGCCGAGCCGGCACCTCGACGCCTTCGAATACATGCGTGATGCGAACGCCCACTTCACGATTCACGCGGGTGAGGCGTTCGGGTTGCCGTCGATCCACGAAGCCATCGCCTTCTGCGGAGCGGATCGGTTGGGTCACGGCGTGCGGATCGTGGACGACATCGACGTAGCCGGCCAAGGTGGGGCAGAGCTGGGTCGACTCGCGAACTACGTCCGTGACATGCGCATTCCCCTGGAACTGTGCCCGAGTTCGAACGTGCAGACCGGAGCGGTAGCCGCCCTGGCGGACCATCCGTTCGGACTGTTGGCGGACTTGCGCTTCCGCGTGACCGTCAACACTGACAACCGGCTGATGAGCGACACCAGCATGAGCCGGGAAATGGCCGCGTTGGTCGAGACCTTCGGTTACGGCTGGACCGATCTGGAACGCTTCACCATCAACGCGATGAAGTCGGCCTTCATCCCGTTCGACGAGCGCCTCGCGTTGATCGACGACGTCATCAAGCCGGGTTACGCCGTGCTCATCGGCTAGCTGACGTGCACCCGACTACTCAGATCGCAGCCGGGCCTCGAACTCACGCTCGAGTTCGCGCCAGGCCTCGGATTCCTTGGTGAACGGCGCACTCGGAGCCATCCGCGACGGATCGGGGTTGAGGAGGTACGAGACGTACCAACCCAGCTCGTTCGACGCGGACAGAGCCTCCTCGGTGGAGTCGTCGTCGGCGAAATCCGCTGCATCGGTGAACAATTCGACGGCAAGTTCCAGTTGCTCGGCGTCGACGACGTCCGGGCCCTGGGCGAGGTCGTCGGCGATGCCGGGCAGAACGTAGACGTTCTCGTCCGTGACCTCGATTTCGAGTGAACCGTCGACGGCAGCATTCTGAATTTCGCCGTACGTGCTGACCTGCGAGAGATCGTGTTCGTGGTTGTCGGCGAGGTAGCGAGCGAGTGCGCGCTCGCTACGGAAGACGGTGATCAGTCCGTCCTTGCCGAGGAAGATCGCCTGATCGCCCATGTAGCAGCGCAGAGTGTAGAACGTCTCGGCTGAGGTGATGATGCGGATCGGGTCGACACCGACCTCGCCCCAGAAGGTCTCGACTTCGTCTTCCTCCTCGTCGAGGTCGTCTTCGTCGAATTCCTCGTCCTCGCCCTCCTCGGCGACATCGTCGGCGTCGACGGTGTTCTCGGCGGCAGCGAGCAGTTCAGCTTCGGCGACCGCGACGGCAGCTGCGTCGACCTTCGGGGAGGTGACCACCTTGTCGATGGCGTCGAGAACGGCGTCCCAGTCCTTGACGATCGCAGCGCCGACCTGGTCCCACAGCTCCAGGCCTTCGCGACCTTCGAAGGTGCCGGCGCCGGTCGCAAGCGCGCCGAGAACCGGATGGCCGCTGAAGAAGCGGATGACCGCGTCCAGTTCGCACACCTCGCCGATGTTGCGAGCCATGTTCAAGGTGTCTTCGAGTTCCGAGACCGCCAGTGCCTCAGGATCACCTGCGGCCAGTTCCGGCACGCCGACGAAGTCGAAGGTGAAGTTCTCTTCCGGTTCGAGCTCGGCTGCCGACAGTCCGGAGACGACGGCCCACGCCGGATGCTCGACCAGGTCGTTGTCGGAGTCCGTTCGGATGAAGGCCGCGAGTTCTGCGACGGAGGAGAACCCGTACAGGTCTTCCTCATGGCCGAGGAACGCTTCCCACTCGTCGTCGCCCTCGCGCCAGCGGGGTGCCCACAAAGTGACGAGGTCTCCGTCGGTGAGTCCGATTTCGATAGGGACGATGTCTCCAGCCATGGGCGGAAGCCTATCCACCGCAGAGCGAAAGGCATAGCGGGGGTTCGTCACGTTTGTTTCAGTGCCACTCGGAGCTCACTGACCAGTCGCTCTCGTTCGTCGTTGGACTGTCGAACTGCCTGGTGAATTGTTGCCACCGTCAATGCGGCCACAGTGCGAGAATTCATCGCGGTGATTGCGTCGGTAATCCGTAGGTCGACCAGAGCGCCCAGCCCGTCGACAGTCGCCGTGACTATCCCACCCTCGCTCGAGACGACTGCCCGCAGAGCGCCGACCCCGTCGACGGCGTCCTGCAAGAGTCCGGTCCGGTGTTTCGCCAGCTCCATGATTCGATCAATCTCGCTCATATCGAACGCATCCAGCTCGACGGAAGGATCTGGCTCTCGGCGGCATCGACATCGGCCAGTTCGTCTCGGGTCGCGAGACCGAGCCGATCGAGGATCGCTGCCGGGACTCCGGTCTCTTCGAGCTCCACACGATGGCGGGCGCCGGCCTCGATCGCTGCTTTCGAGCACAGCGTGAGTATCTGTTGCGCCAACCGCTCCCCGCCGTACCGCAGTTCCTCCTGGCTGATCCGCAGGTCCACGGGAATGGCGTGCTCCGTGGCGCGGACCGCGATGGTTCCAGCGCGGTTGACGGCGACGGCTGTGATGATCGGCGGTGATTCCCGCATGTTCTCGTTCATGTTTCCTGTCATTCTGTCGGACGGTAGAAACCGTGAAAGCCCATGCCGCTGTTCGTGGTTCGGATGGCGCTGACTTCGACTGGGTCGCCGGCTTCGACCATCTGACCGTTGCCGATCACCATCGCGACGTGGCCGTCCCAGACCGCGAGGTCGCCCGGCATCAGATTGTTCTGATCGACCTGGTTCCCGATTCCCTGTTCCTGAGCCAACCTCGGAATATCGACTCCGGCCTGGCCGTACGCCCATTGCGTCAGACCACTGCAGTCCAGACCGACTCCGGGTGTCGTGCCTCCCCAGGCGTACGGGACACCCTGTTGAGTAAGCGCGTTGCGTACGGCAGCAGCGGCCTCGGCGTTCGGTGCGGTGGCAATCGAGCCGTCGGGAAGCTCGACCTCTACTCCACCGACGGAACCAGAACCACCGACGGAACCAGAACCACCGACGGAACCGGAACCGCCCGCCGACTCGGAGACTCCAGGTGCGGGATCGGGTATCGGGACGGACGGGACGAGTGCGGACATCTTGTCGGTCGACCCCGCCAGCTCACCGCGTACCCGCTCGATAACCGATACCGCGCGTCCGAGGTGCTCCAACGCGGCCGACAACAACATCAATTGGCCCGTCGGTGTCATGAGCGTCGGCCCGGCCTTGATCGCGAGTGTCAGAAACGACTGGAGAATCTCACCGAGTTCGGTCATTCCCGCGTACACGGACGTTGTTGCTTCGTCCACGACGCCGGCGATGTCGGTCCCACGATCGGCGAGGTTTCGCGTCGACGTCTGCGTCTGCTCGGTTTTGGTCACCGCAGCGGTGAGTGCCGTGGACGAGCTCTGAGAGGACGCCAGTTCGCTCAGAGCAGCGCTTCCCAATTGGTATGCGATCTCGAGGGCGTCCGTAGCGATTCGGATGCCGACGTCGGGTCCACTTGCGCTGGGGACGCCAGTCCCGACAATGTCGACCAGATCGATGATCGGTCGTGCGAGTGCGTCGACGTCGATCATGAGCGTGCGGCTTCAGCGAGAGTCGTTCGTACCGATTCCTCGGAGTCGAGATAGACGGCGTGAGCGTCGCGGGTGACTGACTGGACGCTGGAGATCACAGCGGACAGTCGATCGATGTCGTCGATGTGCGCTTGCTGTGCTCGGCTCGCGACATCGACGAAGTCGCCGCCGATCAGCCCCAGCACAGCGGACAGAGCCAAGTGATCGCCACCCGCCGCGTCCTGTCGAGCTTGCGCGACGTTGTCGGCAACAGTGCCCAACCGCGTGGCGAACTCCGCGATGCTTTCAGTGTCCAGATCCAGATTTGTCAACTTGTCTTCCCCCCGTTGCGCTTACTCCTTCTTGGACGCCGCGCGGGGTGCTCCGGTTCCCGAGGAACTATTCTGATGGTCATGCAAACGCACGTAGTCGACCATCCGCTCGCGGCGGCCCTCTTGACGACAATGCGTGATGCACGCAGTGAGAACGCAACTTTTCGTTCCGCACTTCGCAGGCTCACGCACATGCTGGTCTACGAGGCCATGCGTGACGCGGAGGTCGAGGAGTTTCCGGTCGACACCCCGGTAGCAGCGACGACGGGCATCCGGCTCGCGAAGCCGCCGTTGTTGGTACCAGTGCTGCGGGCCGGTCTGGGCATGGTCGAACAGGCGAGTGCGCTGATTCCGTCGGCCGGCGTCGGCTTTGTCGGAATGGCCCGAGACGAAGAGACTCATCAGCCGGTTCCGTACCTCGAATCCCTGCCGGCGGATCTGTCCGGGATCCCGGTGTTCGTGCTCGATCCGATGCTCGCCACCGGTGGCTCGATGGTGCACACCATCGACTTGCTGGTTGCGCGTGGCGCGACGGATGTCACGGCAGTGTGCGTCGTGGCCGCTCCGGCCGGCGTCGACGCGCTGGCAGCGTCCGGCCACCCGGTTCGTCTGGTCATCGCGAGCATCGATGACGGACTCGACGAGAACGCTTTCATCGTCCCTGGTCTCGGTGACGCCGGCGATCGGCAGTTCGGACCCCGCTAGAGCGAAAGGGCGAAGGTTCGGAGTTCGGCCAGCCGGGCCTTCGCCTGCTCTAGTGCGTTCGCGAGGTCGTCGCGGTTCGCCACCGGGACGACAACTTCGAGATAACACTTGAGCTTGGGCTCGGTTCCGGACGGCCGAACAACCACGCGGATCGACGGCCCGTCGAATATAACTGCGTCGGTGCGCATACCGCCGCGAACCAGGGACAAGTCCTCGGTCGTGACCGGCTCACCCGCGAGTTGGCCAGGAGGATCGGCGCGTAGTCGTTTCATCATTTCGGCGATGTCGCTCAAATCCTCGACGCGTCGGGATACTTGGTCCCCGCGATGCAGTCCGAATTCGACGGCATAGTCGCCTAGAACGTCCAACAGGGTTCTGTTGCTGCCCGCGAGGGTGGCAGCCAGGTCGGCCACAAGAACGGCAGCTGAGATTCCGTCCTTGTCCCGCACCACATCCGGATCGACGCAGTGCCCGATCGCTTCCTCGTAGGCGTAGACGAGTCCGTCGCCGGCGCGCGTGAGCCACTTGAATCCGGTGAGTGTCTGCGCAAACCTGGCTCCGCGAGCTTTCGCCAACTTCGAGAGCAGAGTCGAGGAGACGATCGTCGTCGCCACCAACGAATCTTCGGGCGCCGTGTGCAGTACGTGGTCGGCCAGGAGCACCCCGGTTTCGTCGCCGCGCAACATGCGCCACTGATCACCGTCGCGAACTCCGACGGCGCAGCGGTCGGCATCCGGGTCGAGTGCGATCGCCAGATCCGCGTCGACACTTCGGGCAAGGGCGAGCAGGCGGTCTGCGGCGCCAGGCTCTTCGGGATTGGGGAACTCGACGGTCGGAAACGTGGGGTCGGGATCGAACTGCTCCGCCACGACGTGCACGTCCTCGAATCCTGCTGCTCGCAGAGCCGCGGTCGCAGTCTCCCCGCCGACGCCGTGCATTGCCGTGAGCGCAATCCGGATCGAGCGGGCGTCGCCGTGCGGGAGGGTCGCGATGCGGGCGATGTACTCCGCGACCAGAGAATCGTCGGCCGGAATCACCGATGCTCGCGCGACGTCGGCGGCACTACCGATGCGGGCGATCTCGCTCTCGATTTCACGATCGGCGGGGGAGACGAGTTGCGCTCCGCCCGAGAGATACACCTTGTAACCGTTGTCGGCGGCAGGATTGTGGGAGGCGGTGATCTGGATACCTGCCGCTGCCCCGAGCCTGCGCACCGCGAACGCCACCAGCGGTGTCGGCAGTGGGCGGGGGAGCAGGGTCACCTCGAACCCGGCCGCTGCCATGACCTCGGCGGCGGCGAGAGCAAATGCCTCTGAACCGAGCCGGGCGTCGCGGCCGACCACAACGCGGGACCCGCCCTGGCAGCGAGCTGTCAGCCAGGCCGCCAGACCGGCCGTGGTCCGGATGACGACCGCGAGGTTCATGCCGTTGGGTCCGCCGCGCACCGGCCCGCGAAGCCCAGCAGTGCCGAACGTCAGTGGTGCGGAAAAGCGTTCGGCCAGTTCATGTTCGGAAAGGGCGGCTAATTCTGTGCGGGTAACTGGGTCCGGATCGGCGTCGATCCACTCGGTGACGTTCAGTGGTGTCACAGCTGCTCGACCAGTTGACGCAGCAGCACTCCCATCCGGGCGGCCGATGCTTTGCCTGCCGCCAGCACTTCCTGATGGTCGAGCGGGGCGCCCGTGATTCCGGCGGCCAGATTGGTGACCATGGAGATGCCGAGAACGCGGGCGCCGAGCGCGCGGGCCGCGATGGTCTCGTGAACCGTCGACATGCCGACCAGATCGGCGCCGAGTGTACGAAGCATTCGAATCTCGGCCGGAGTCTCGTAGTGCGGACCGGGAAGCCCGGCGTAAACACCCTCGGCAAGGTCCGGGTCGATCGAGCGAGCCAGCGCGCGCAGTTCCGGCGAATAGGCGTCGACCAGGTCGACGAACTCTGCGCCGACGAGGGGAGAGCGGGCCGTCAGGTTCAGGTGGTCACTGATCAGCACCGGTTGACCGACTGTGTAGTTTTCGCGAATACCGCCGGCCGCATTGGTGAGGATGACCGTGTCGGCGCCGGCAGCAATGGCTGTCCGGACCGGGTGGACGACGGTACCGAGATCGTGGCCCTCGTATGCGTGCGCGCGCCCGAGCAGCAGCAGAACTTCGGTGTTTCCGACGCGCACCGAACGAATGGTGCCCGCATGGCCGAGAGCGGACGGTGGGGCGAAGCCAGGAAGATCCGCCATCGAGACTTCGGCTGTCACGTCCGCACCGGCGTCGCCGAACACGTCTGCGGCATCGGTCCACCCCGACCCGAGCACGATGGCGACTGACGGTGACGAAGAGCCAGTCATGGCGGACAGAGCAGCGGCGGCGGCCTCGGCGATCGTTCCCATGTGAGCAACCCTACTGAGGAGTCGGGTCGGTTCGCCGGGTGAGTTGGCGGGCGTTACTCTCCCATCCATGCCTTATCTCGAACGCGACGGCGACGTATTCATCCTGTACCTCGGCAACGAGGGCGAAACGGACAACGAGAACCGCTTCGGCCCTGAGTGGATCGACGCTGTTCACAGCAAGTTGGACGAAGTCGAAGCGCACGAGGGACCCGCAGCCCTGGTGACGACGGCGACGGGCAAGTTCTACACGAACGGCCTGGACACGACGTGGATCTTCGGCAATCTCGACGGTCTGCCCGGCTACCTGGACAAGGTCCACACCATCTACAGCCGTTTGTTGACCTTCCCGATGGCCACGGTCGCGGCGGTGCAGGGGCACGCGTTCGGCGCCGGCGCCATGCTCGCGTCCTCGCACGACTTCCAGATCATGCGCGCGGACCGCGGCTTCTACTGCCTCCCCGAGGTCGGACTGAACATGCCGTTCACTGTCGGCATGTCAGCACTGTTGAACAGTCGTCTGCCCAAGCAGACGGCAGTCGACGCGATGACGACGGGGCGTCGATTCGGCGGCGCCGACGCGCTTGCTGCCGGCATCGTGCAGGAAACGGTCGACGGCGACGGAGTACTCGCCGCAGCAGTGGCCAAGGCATCGGCACTGACGTCGACTCACGGCAAGAACTTGGCGGGAATCAAGGCAGGCATCCACCGCGATGCGCTTGCGGACCTCGCTCAGGTGACTGACAAGAGCAACTTCTCCTTCGGGTGAGACAATGATCGCGTGAACCAGAATGTCGACAGCGCAGTCAGGTCCGTAGAGGCTGATCTGATTGCGCTGTCGCATTCGATTCACAGCGATCCGGAACTTGCCTTCGAGGAGTTCCGCAGCGCTGCCAAAGTGTCGGACCTGCTGGCGCAGCACGGTTTCGCGGTCACTCACGGGATCGTCGATCTGCCGACGGCCTTCGATGCCACCTACGGCAGTGGAGAGTTGGTCATCGCGATCTGCGCCGAGTACGACGCGCTGCCCGAGATCGGTCATGCCTGTGGGCACAACATCATTGCCGCCGCCGCGGTCGGGGCCGGCATCGCGTTGGCTACCGTGGCCGATGAACTGGGGATCACAGTCCGAGTGATCGGTACTCCCGCGGAGGAAACCGGTGGCGGCAAAGTTCTGATGCTCGAGCGTGGTGCATTCGACGGCGTCGGCGCGGCCATGATGGTTCATCCAGGACCGATCGACATCATCGGTGCCACCTCGCTGGCCCTGGCGGACATCGCCGTCAGCTATCACGGTCGCGAAGCGCACGCCTCTGCTGCGCCGGAATTCGGTCGTAATGCCGCCGATGCCGCGACGCTCGCGCAGGTGGCGGTCGGACTGTTGCGCCAGCACCTCCAGCCAGGGCAACAGATTCACGGAATCGTCAGAGATGGCGGCACGGCTCCCAACATCGTTCCGGCTCGGTCCGAACTGCTGTACTACCTGCGTGCCGAGACGGCCGCGTCGTTGGCCAATCTGTCCGAGCGTGCCGACGCCTGCTTCGCCTCGGGCGCACTCGGCACCGGATGCACCCACGAAATCCGCACGGTATCGCCCACTTACACCGAGTTGACCCCCGATCCGTGGCTGGCGGCGGCGTACCGTGAACAGATCGTCGACCTCGGGCGGGTGCCACTGGCAGCGGAATGGGAGCGCTCCCGTCCACTGGGTAGTACGGATATGGGTAATGTGACCAATGTGATTCCGGGAATTCACCCGGTCATAGGCTTGGATTCATCGGGGGCAGTGACACATCAGCCGGAGTTCGCGGCCGCGTGTATCACCACCTCCGCAGATCGAGCGGTAGTCGACGGTGCAATTGCGTTGGCCCGCACTGCTCTCCGGGTAGCGTCCGATCCAGAACAACGCGCCCGTCTGTTGGAAGGGGTAGATCGCCGGTGAACGCGGCAATCGACACGTGGATTCACGCGCACACCGACGACCTCGTCGCGTGGCGTCGACACATCCATGCCAACCCGGAGTTGGCTCGCCGCGAATACGCGACCACCGAATTCGTCGCGACCCGCCTCACCGCCGCTGGGCTGTCGCCGAAGATCCTTCCCGGTGGCACCGGGCTCACGTGCGACATCGGACCTGAGGGGCCGCGAATCGCACTTCGCGCCGACATGGACGCTTTGCCGATGCAGGAGGCGACCGGGGCGACGTACTCGTCCACGGTCCCCGGTGTGTCTCATGCATGCGGGCACGACGCCCACACCACCATCCTGCTCGGCGCCGGATTGGCTCTGGCCACGCTGCCCGAACTTCCCGTCGGGGTTCGGCTGATCTTCCAGCCCGCCGAGGAAGTCATGCCTGGTGGTGCACTCGACGTCATCGCTGCCGGCGCGCTCGACGGCGTGTCCAGAATCTTTGCTCTGCACTGCGATCCGCGACTCGAGGCAGGCCAGGTCGGAATGCGTCTGGGCGCGATCACCTCTGCTGCAGACACGATCGAGGTCGTTCTCGACTCTCCGGGTGGGCACACGTCGAGGCCGCACCTGACCACGGACCTCATCTACGCACTCGGCACAGTCGTGACCGGGCTGCCGGGAATGCTCAGCCGTCGTATCGATCCGCGTACCGGCACCGTGATGGTGTGGGGTGCGGTCAGTGCAGGTCAGGCGCCCAACGCGATTCCGCAGACCGGCATGATGACGGGCACGGTACGTACCGGCGATCACGACACGTGGGAGTTGCTCGAACCGCTCGTGGAAGAAATCGTCCACGGACTCCTCGCGCCCACCGGAGTTCGCTACCAACTCAACTATCGTCGTGGAGTGCCACCGGTCGTCAACGATGAGGTGTCCACTCGGATGTTCGAGGACGCCATCGCGACCGTCGGACAAGATGCTTTGGCGGACACCCCGCAATCCGGTGGTGGCGAAGACTTTTCGTGGTACCTCGAAACCGTGCCGGGTGCCATGGCGCGGCTCGGCGTGTGGTCGGGTGAAGGCGATCAGCTCGACATCCACCAACCCACTTTCGATCTCGACGAGCGTGCACTCGGCGTCGGTGTGAAGGTTCTGACGAGCCTGGTTCTGGGATAGTTCCGGTTCCCGTCGGGGGTACCGTTTTTCGTGTCGTTCGAGTGAAGGTACGGGCATGTCCATAGGTGTGGGAGTGCGAATCGGCACATTGGTGTCGACGGCTGTAGTTGCGTCCAACGATCCGGGTTCGGCCGATCCGGTGGTGTTGGTCAGGGACACGATTCTCAATCAACGCAAGGACGGAACGACCGTGCTCGGCGGTACCGAGCAATTGGGTGCCGGCCGTGAATTCTCGGAATCATGGTCAGGTTTTGTCGGCCGTGTGGGGGACCCGAGTGGCGTCTCCGGAACGGCCGATACCCGTTACCGCGCCGAGGATTTGGTGGCGACGTCGATTCGCTGCCTATTGCAGGAATGCGAGCCGCTGCCCGATCGTGGTGGTCGAAGTGGGGGAGCGCCCGACATCGTCGCGACCTACCCGTCGCGCTGGGACTCGTCCACAGCGGCCCTCATGCAGGATTCACTGGTCTATGCAGGCCTCGAGCGGGTCACTCTCGTCTCGGACGCCGAGGCGGTCTCGGCGTGGTTCGAGTCGGAAATCGCGGCACTCGCCGGCACGCTCATCGGCATCTATCACGTCGACGACACCGGGGCAGCGGTCACGCTGGTGCGTTCGGGCGTCGCCGCCGGCCGCGCATTCGGCTTCGCCGGCGACGGGAGTTCACCGAGTTCACGCCTCGCGACGGCACTAGGTGCGTTCGGTTGGATGCCGGAGAACCTGGACGCCGTAGTCGTCACCGGTGACGGAGAACCGGCGACAGACAAAGCAGCCATGATGTCCATAGCGGCCGGAATCGCCGAAAAGCTCGGTGTCAGATGTGAACTCGGGCCCGGACCGGAGCAGTCGGCCGCGCTGGGGGCCGCAATTCTGGCTGCCGGTTTCACCTCGACGTCGCACACGATCGTTCCGATCGGTTTGCCGCCTTCACACGACGTGACGGAGGTGTTCGACACTCTCGGACGTGAGAAGGTGGCGGCTGAAACTGCAACCGGGGTGGCAACAGTCGAGCCGGAAACTGCAGTTGCCGCAGGCGAATCGGAGTCACGCGGTTCCAAGCGTGTGCTCATCGGCCTGACGATTGTGGTGGTACTCGCAGCACTTGCAGTGCTCGCGTATTTCCTGCTGCTTTGAGCAGGACAGCTATCTAATCGGTAACACCGTTACCCGGACCCACGTTGCGGCTGTTTCTCGTCCGCAACTCTCGCACGTACTCGGCCGGCGCTCCGGCAATCTCGGCGGCGTCGGCCATCACGCCGATGTAGCGGGCCGACGGCAGCCCGCCTTCGTACGCATCCATGACGTAGAGCCAAGCGAGCACCGCATCGCCTGCGGTGTCGACCCGCACGCGGATCTTGCGGTGCAGACCGAGTTCGGCACCTTCCCAGCGGTCCAGACTCACTTCGTCCTCTTCCGGGACGTCGTAGAGGACCACGAAAACACTGGAATCGGGGTCTTCGACCACGGTGGCGAGAGCCCCCTCCCAGCCGAGGTCCTCGCCGCTGAAGGTCAGGCGCCAGCCTCGCAGCCACCCTGTCCCGGACATGGGCGAGTGTGGGCAGCGCAACAACATCTGCTCGGGATGCATGTTGGAACCGTAGGCGGCATAAATCGACACGGGCGCAAGCCTAAACCGTGGTCCGAGGGTGTGGCGAAGCGGACCACCGGACGCAAGTAATCTGGTACAAGCACTGCGCGACACGTGGTGCTCGAATAGCGTGACACTGGTCGACGGGAGACCCCTGCCGGCCACGCGAGGACTTGGAGGACACATGACCCGGATCGTGATCATCGGTGGCGGACCCGCCGGCTACGAGGCGGCACTGGTAGCCGCGCAGCACGGGGCCACGGTCACCCTGGTCGATTCGGACGGCGTCGGCGGCGCGTGTGTGCTGTTCGACTGTGTCCCGTCGAAGACGTTCATCGCGTCCACCGGAATCCGCACCGACATGCGTCGTGCATCCGACCTCGGCATCACTCTGGATCCGGAGCAGGCTTCGGTGTCACTGCCGAAGATCCACTCCCGAGTCAAGAGTCTCGCGTTGTCCCAGTCCTCGGACATTCGCGCACGGTTGCAGACGGTCGGCGTCGAGGTTCTCTCCGGCACCGCCGAACTGACCGATCCGCTCCTCGGTATGGCAGCACACCAGGTTCGCGCGACGCTCGGAAGCGGCGAGCAGAAGACCATCGACGCAGACGTCGTGTTGATCGCCACCGGCGCCAGCCCCCGCATCATCCCGGGAGCCGAGCCCGACGGTGAGCGAATCATGACGTGGCGTCAGCTCTACGACTTGGACGAGCTGCCCGAGCACCTGGTCGTGGTCGGTTCCGGTGTCACCGGTGCCGAGTTCGTCTCCGCCTACACCGAGATGGGCGTCAAGGTCACACTCGTGTCCAGTCGTGACCGTGTTCTGCCCGGCGAGGATGCCGATGCGGCGCTCGTGCTCGAGGACGCCCTCGCCGAGCGCGGTGTCACCCTCGTCAAGCACGCCCGCGCAGACGCCGTCGAGCGCACCGAGAAGGGCATCATCGTCAAGCTCTCCGACGGCCGCACGGTCGAAGGAAGCCACGCTCTGATGACCGTCGGTTCCGTCCCCAACACCAACGGTCTCGGCCTGGAGCGCGTCGGCATCGAGTTGGACAAGGGTGGATACCTGCGTGTCGACCGGGTCTCGCGCACCACGGTTTCCGGTATCTACGCCGCCGGTGACTGCACCGGACTGCTCCCGCTCGCGTCGGTGGCTGCGATGCAGGGACGTATCGCGATGTACCACGCACTCGGTGAAGGCGTCAGCCCGATCAAGTTGAAGACCGTCGCATCGGCCGTCTTCACGCGCCCCGAAATTGCAACGGTGGGTGTTTCGCAGGCCGCGATCGACAACGGAGAGGTGCCTGCTCGCACCGTCATGTTGCCGCTCAACACCAACCCGCGCGCCAAGATGTCCGGTTTGCGCCGCGGCTTCGTGAAAATCTTCTGCCGCCCGGCTACCGGCGTGGTCATCGGCGGTGTTGTGGTCGCGCCCACCGCTTCGGAACTCATCCTGCCGATTGCGATCGCCGTGCAGAACAACCTGACGGTCAACGACCTGGCTCAGACGTTCTCGGTGTACCCGTCGCTGACCGGATCGATCACCGAGGCAGCTCGTCAGCTCATGCGTCACGACGACCTGGACTGAGAACGGACCAGAGTCTTCTTACAATGTGAGAAGTCTGTTTCACATACTGAAGTATTGGTGAGATAGTCGAGATACCGACCGAATCAAGGGTCGGTATCTCGGCGCTCTCCCGCCCCGTTGACCCAGGACGGCTCAGGGTGTTTTCCTCTGACCTTCATTCTGCGTGCCTGGGAGCTTCACATGACACACGCCGCGCTGTCCGCTCGTATGGACGGACTCCGTAGTTCTGCAATTCGCGATCTGCTCACCTTGACTGCCCGACCCGACGTCATCAGCTTGGCCGGCGGACTACCCGATCCTGATTTCATTCCGCGGGAACGAATCTCGAAGGCAGCCCACGACGCACTCGGTGACCCCTCGTCCGTTCAATACGGCGAGACGTCAGGCCTGCGGCGCCTCCGTGAGGTGATCGCCGAGCGCGAATCCTCCAAGATCGGGCGGGCACTCGACGTGTCCGAAGTTGTGATCACACACGGTTCTCAGCAAGGTTTGAGCCTGCTCGCGCAGGTCCTCCTCGACGCCGGTGACGTTGTGGTCGTGGAGGAACCGGCATATACCGGTGCGCTGCAGGTCTTTCGGACGGCGCAGGCTCGTCTCGTTCCCGTCCAGTTGGACGAGGACGGAATGGACACCGACGCGCTCGAGACGAAACTCGCCGCCGGTCTTCGGCCCAAAGTCGTGCACACCGTGAGCAATTTCCACAACCCGCGGGGCGCGGTGCTTTCGGCGCAGCGGCGAGCGCACTTGGCGGCACTGGCGGACCGATACGGGTTCTGGGTTCTCGAGGACGACCCGTACGGCGAACTGTACTTCGGCGAGAAACCGCCCGCACCGCTGGCGGCGTTGTCGGACAGGGTGATTCGGCTGTCCAGTGCTTCCAAAGTGTTGGCACCGGCGCTGCGCGTCGGGTGGCTGCACGGCGACCGAAAGGTCTGCGAGGCGGTCGAACTGATCAAGCAAGGCGCTGACCTGTGCGGGTCTTCGCTCACCCAGCAGATCGCCGCAGACCTCTTCTCCGACGTCGAATGGTTGGAAACGCACCTCGACAAGCTCCGGGAGGGTTACGGCGCCAGAGCGAAGGCGTTGGTCACGGCCGCCGAGACGGAATTGAGTGGGCGTGCACGCTTTTCCGAGGTCCGCGGCGGGATGTTCTGTTGGATGGATTTCGTCGACGACGTCGACACCACCGAACTCCTGGGTGCCGCGCTCGAGCACGGCGTGGCATTTGTCCCAGGTTCGGCCTTCGCGGTCGAAGCTGACCTCGGTCGAAGCGCTCGACTGTGTTTCGCGACGTATCCCGAAGCCGTGCTGGTCGATGCCGTCGGCAGGCTCCGGAAGAGTGTTACCGCAGGTACAGCCTGACCTTGTCGATAGTGTTGCGGAGCAGATCGATCTCCGTGCTCGATGGTGGGGTGGTGATGGTGACGTGCTCGGCGACGGCGAGGTCCCATCCCGTCGACTCTCGGACTTGATCGACCGAGATTCCCTCGTGGACGCTGGTCAACTCCAATTCGCCGCCGGGGCCCTGGTGTGTCAGGACGCCGAGGTTGGTGAATACCTTGGTCACTCCTGCACCTGCCGGCATGATGCCCTTACCGCTGGCGTGGGCGCGGGCGGGGCTGGGTGAGGTGCAGAAGTCGAGCTCGGCCGGAAAGGAACTGAGATCGTGGCGACGCATCACGACGAAGATCTCGGCGGCGTTCGCGATGATCTCGACGGCCCCGCCCGCTCCGGGCAGTCTGACCGTCGGGTTCTTCCAGTCACCGATGAAACTTGTGTTCAGACTGCCCGTTCGATCGATTTGAGCGGCCCCGAGAAATCCGACGTCGACGTTGCCACCTTGCAGGACGTAACCGAAGAGCGCGGCCATGCTCAGCACGGATTCGGCACCGGAGACAACCACGGAGTCCGCGATACCCTCGGCCATTGCCGACGGATGTGCACCGCACACTCCGGATTCGTAGATCAGCTCGACGTCCGGATTCGACGTGTGCCGCGCGAGATCGACTGCGAGCGTGGGTAGCCCAACTCCGGCGAAGACCCGGCGCTTACCCGCCAATTCGCGTGCCGCGACGGCGACGATCGTTTCGGTGGAGGTGGTGTTACCGGTGTCGATCGTGGTGGTCATAGTCTGCTCCCGTAGTCGACTGGTGTGGAGAGTTTTGGTCCGACCTCGAGATCCGACCAGTAGTCGGCTCCGAGTTTGGCGAGATACTCGCCGTGACTGTCGAGTGCGTACACCCATTCGTCGAGCCAATTTCTCAGCCGTGAAGGGTCTTTGGAGATTTCGGTCCAGCGTCGGTAGAAGCCGCAATCGCGGTCGTAGTATCCCTGCGCGTACGACGGGTGTGCGCCGCGCGGGCAGACGACAACCGCGTCGACTGCATGCGAGGGAATCAGAGTTCGGCTCGGGTCTGACCTGATGACCTCGTCGTCGACCAGTTCTTCGACAACGACGATTGCCTTCTTCGCGGCGTACACGGCCTCTTGCTGCACCCCGGCGATGCCCCAGATCTGCGCGTTCCCGGACGTGTCCGCTCGCTGTGCGCCGATGATCGTGACATCCGGATTCAATGGCGGCACAACGTAGACGCTCCCGCCGCCGTACGGGTCCTCGACGAGTCTCAGTTGTGGGTTGAGTGCGGGTAGATCACTACCGGCGTACGACCGTAGCGGGAAGAAGGGAAGCCTGGCGGCTCCCGCCTGATACCGGCACACCATGCCGTAATGGCTGTATTCCTCGACTTCGAGGGGGAGCGGGTCCTGGTTCTCGATGCGTCTGCGTAACTCGTACAGAGAACCTGCGGAGCCGCTGGCGAAGAACGAAGCGACCAGCTTTCGGACGCAGCCGGCGGCGACGAGTTGGTCGGAAACGATGTCCGGCGTCATCCGGCACAGCGTGAGGTCCTTCCTGCCCTGCCGGATGATCTCGTGTGCCGCGGCAAATGGAATGAGATGCGAAAAGCCCTCCAACGCAACAGTCATTCCGTCGCCGACGTATCGACCGATGGCCTCTTTCATCGAGAGCGTCTTGTCCACGTGTGTACCTCTTCTTACGTTCTCGCGCACTTGGTCGGTTTCGGAAACTTGACATCGTCGGCCAGTCTGGCGCAACAATGTCGGGTGGAAATTCATCAGATCAACGCATTTCTCGCGGTGGCTGAGGAGCTACATTTCGGCCGTGCGGCTCAGCGCCTTCGGATTGCGCAACCGCCGCTGAGTCGAACGATCAGGCAATTCGAGAAACAGCTCGGTTCGCCGTTGTTCGATCGAAGTACTCGAACTGTGCGGTTGACTGCTGCCGGTGAAGCACTGCTGCTTCCGGCGCGCGAAATTCTGGATGCGTGCCGGATGGCCGAGATCGCGGTATCCGCGGCAGGCCAGGGAACGACAGGTCGCGTTCGCCTGGGCTTCGCGGGAACCTCGTCGCACCTACTCGTCGGGCGGTGGGCGAAATTGGTGAGAAAGACGAATCCCGGTATCGAATTCGTGCTCGACAGTTCCGCTTTCGCGAACGAGGCGTTGTTGATGTTGCTCGATCGACGCCTCGACATCGGGATGGTCCGGTGGACCGTCCCGCCGCTCGGGATCACGTCGAGATTGATCGCCGAGGAGAACTTTCTGGTTGCCATGTCGAAAGACCATCCGATGGCGTCGAGGGAATCGGTTCGGTTGATCGAATTGGAGTCCGAGAATTGGGTGACGCTTCCGGCGGAGCCGGGTTCGATTCTGCGGGAGTCTCTGCTCACTGCGTCGAAGAACGCAGGGTTCCTGGCTCGAATCGTGCAGACGGCACCGGATTCGATGTCGTTGATCGCGCTGGTGTCCGCGGAAATCGGATGCTCGTTGACTATTTCGTCGGTGGCCCAAAGCATCGTGAACCCTGATGTTGTCTTTGTTCCCGTCATGGATCCACCTCCTCCCCTTCAACTGCGTATCGCCTGGCGAGATGGAGACGACAGACCTGCTCTTCTCGAAGTGTTGAAATTGTCCGAGCAGGCGCTGCCGTCCCTGGCTTAGACGGTTGCCCGACCGGTAGGAATTTCACCCGCTTCGGACTTCGGCGAGTTTGCAGTATCGGCAAGAGCGTTCTCGAGTTCGAGCTCGTCGTAATCCGCTTGCTCGGCCGTCGAGAGTTCGCTTGCGTTGTAGCCGGTACGTCGGAGCAGGAGAAGGGTGCAGATCAGCGAGACAAGTGCGTACAGTCCGGACACGATCGCGACCCCGACGATGTTGCCTGACGTGTTGAGCATCCACTGCGCCAGTACCGGAGTTCCGCCGCCGACGACAAGGGAACACAGTTGATACGCCGTCGACAGACCCGTGTAACGGATGTTCGCAGGGAAGGCGCGAGCGAGAACGCCGGCGATGGCGCCGTAGAACATCGAGTGCGGGATCGTGGCGAGACACATCGCAACGACTGCGATGGTGAAGTTCCCGGTTCTGATGGCAAAGAACATCGCGGGCATGAGAACGAACTCCGGTATCACCATCAGGCACATGGCCTTCCGCATGTCTATCTTGGAAACCAGAACGGCCCCGAACGGTTGGACGATGAACTGCACGACAAGTGCGATCGCGATAGCGGCGAGGAATGTGCCGCGGTCGTATCCGAGTTCTTTTGTAGCCCAGGACAATGCGAAGGTGTTCTTGAAATAGGTGACCTGGGCGAGGGGGAGTGCGCCGGCGCCGAGGAGAACCAGCACCCAATGCTTGCGCAATACTTCGGCGAGCGGAAGTTTGACGACCTTCTTGCGGGCGAGAACGGCCTTCATCTCATCGGACTCTTCGAGTTTCAGGCGAATGATCATGCCGAGGATGACCAGGCCTGCCGAAACGAGAAAAGGGATTCGCCAGCCGTAGAGAAGGAATGACGGCGTCGGCATCGAGGACAGTAGGAAGAATGCGATGGTTGCCAACAGATTTCCCGCGGGGGAGCCCTGCTGAGCGAACGCGGAGTAGAGGATGCTCTTGCCCTTCGGCGCGTTCTCGCTGGCGATGAGTACCGCGCCACCCCACTCACCACCGACCGCAATTCCTTGGATCACGCGAAGGGTGACCAGACCGATCGGGGCCCACATGCCGACCTGCGCGTAGGTGGGGAGGAGTCCGATCCCGACAGTGGCGACGCCCATCATCATCAAGGTGAAGACCAGAGTGTTCTTGCGCCCGATCCGGTCGCCGAGATGACCGAAGATGATCCCGCCGATCGGCCTGGCGAGGAAGCCTGCCCACAGGGTGATGAAGGCGAGGAGCGTGCCGACTCCGTTCGGCAGTGTGTCGGAGAAGAAGATCTCGCCGAATACCAGGGCAGCAGCGGTGCCGTAGATATAGAAGTCGTACCACTCGATGGTGGTTCCGATGAATGAAGCGATACCGGCTCTTCGTGCCTTGGCGTTGATCTCCTCGGAACTGCGAGTGGGTGAACTCATGCGTGGCGACCTTTCTCTGCAACATTCGCGGCGCCGAAACGTGGCGCGCCTGAATGAGATTCGCAGAGTGGTGTAGGTCACGTCCAATACCAACTTGGTCGCCTATTGATACCTCAGGAGTATCAATAGGCGACCATGATCAGCTCTTCCGGTATGGAAGGATCGGGGTGATTACTCGGACCAGTTGTACGTCCGCTCGACGGCCTTGTTCCACTCCGCGTACAGCCGTGACCTTTCGGATTCGTCCATCGCCGGTTCCCAGGTTTGGCCGACGGCCCAGTTGTTGCGGATGTCTTCGGTGTCGGCCCAATAACCGATGGCGAGGCCCGCTGCATACGCAGCGCCGAGTGCTGTCGTTTCGTTGACCACCGGACGGATGACGGGAACTCCGAGGATGTCCGACTGGAACTGCATCAGGGTTTCGTTGACCACCATGCCGCCGTCGACCTTCAGCGCGGACAGTTCGACTCCCGAATCCGCACGCATGGCGTCGATGACCTCACGGGTTTGGTATGCCGTCGCCTCGAGCGCCGCGCGAGCCAGGTGTCCCTTGTTGACGAACCGCGTCAGGCCGACGATCACGCCGCGAGCATCCGGTCGCCACCGGGGTGCGAACAGTCCGGAGAACGCGGGTACGAAGTAGGCGCCGCCGTTGTCGTCGACACTTGCGGCGAGTGGCTCGATGTCCTTGGCGTTCTGAATGATTCCGAGATTGTCCCGAAGCCACTGGACCAAGGAGCCGGTCACCGCGACGGAACCTTCGAGTGCGTAGACGGCAGGGGCTTCGCCGAGTTTGTAGCAGACGGTCGTCAGCAGTCCGTGCTTGCTGTGCACCGGCTTCGTTCCGGTGTTGAGAAGCATGAAATTGCCGGTGCCGTAGGTGTTCTTGGCTTCACCCTCGGAGAGGCAGGCCTGGCCGAATGTGGCTGCCTGCTGGTCACCGAGGATTCCGGCGACCGGCACACCGGCGAGATTGCCGCGAGGACGGCCGGTGCCGTAGACCTCGGACGAACTACGGATTTCCGGGAGCATCGACATCGGGATTCCGAAGTCCGCGCAGATCGATTCGTCCCAATGAAGGGTCTCGAGATCCATCAGCATCGTGCGTGACGCATTGGTGACATCTGTCACGTGAACACCGTCGGTCAGGTTCCATACGATCCACGTGTCGACGGTGCCGAAGCACAATTCTCCGGCCTCCGCTTTGGCTCTCGCGCCGTCCACGTTGTCGAGAATCCACCGGATCTTCGGCCCGGCGAAGTAGGTCGAGAGCGGCAGTCCGGTCTTGTCTCGGTACTTGTCCGGACCCTCGTCGCCGCCCAGTTCGACACACAGTTGATCCGTGCGCGTGTCCTGCCACACGATCGCGTTGTAGATCGGCTTGCCCGTCGAACGCTCCCAAACGACGGCCGTCTCACGCTGATTCGTGATTCCGACGGCCGCGATGTCGGCTCGCGTGAGGTCGACCTTCGCGAGAGCACCGGCCACCACCTCCCGGGTGTTGATCCACAGCGCAACCGGGTCGTGCTCGACCCAACCGGCACGCGGGAAAATCTGTTCGTGTTCTTTCTGCGCAACGCTCACCACGGCGCCGTCGTGATCGAAGATCATGCAGCGGCTCGACGTCGTGCCTTGGTCGATGGCGGCGATGTATTGATTCACTGTGCTCCTATGTTCGGGCGCGTTCGCAGTTATCCGTGCGCTGTCGCAGTATGTGGATCAAGCTACTAGCCTGTAAACGGATTCGTCGTCGACTTACAGGAGACCGGGTTGAGTAAGCAGCAAGGTGCGCAGTTTCTCGGCCCGCAGCAGCGTGAAGCTGCTTGGGAACAGCTTCAGACCGAGCAATTCGACGTCGTCGTTGTCGGCGGCGGTGTTGTCGGTGTCGGGGCTGCGCTCGATGCGGCCACCCGCGGACTCAAGGTTGCGTTGGTCGAGGCCCGTGACTACGCATCCGGCACGTCCAGTCGCTCGTCGAAGATGTTCCACGGCGGTCTCCGCTATCTAGAGCAACTCGAATTCGGCCTCGTTCGTGAAGCATTGCGTGAGCGCGAACTCTCGCTGACCACGCTCGCTCCGCACCTGGTCAAGCCGCTGAAGTTCCTGTTCCCTCTGGCTCACCGAGTGTGGGAGCGCCCGTACATGGCGGCGGGAATCTTCCTCTACGACCGAATGGGCGGCGCAAAGTCGGTCCCCTCCCAGAAGCACTTGACGCGGGCGGGCGCACTACGCATGTCGCCGAGCCTCAAGCGCAGTTCGCTGACCGGTGGCATCCAGTACTACGACACCGTCGTCGACGACGCTCGGCACACCATGACCGTCGCACGGACCGCTGCACACTACGGCGCGGTCGTCCGAACGTCGACGCAGGTAGTCGGCTTTCTGCGGGAAGCGGATCGGGTCTCGGGAGTTCGTGTTCGCGACTGCGAAGACGGCCGTACCGCCGAGGTCAAGGGTCACGTCGTCATCAATGCGACCGGTGTCTGGACGGACGAGATCCAAGCGCTCTCACGTCAGCGCGGACGGTTCCGGGTGCGAGCGTCGAAGGGCGTACACATCGTCGTCCCGCGCGATCGCATCGTCAGTGAAGCCGCCATCATCCTGCGTACCGAGAAGTCGGTGCTGTTCGTCATTCCGTGGGGCAGTCACTGGATCATCGGCACCACTGATACCGACTGGAACCTGGATCTCGCACATCCGGCGGCAACCAAAGCAGATATCGACTACATCCTCGGCCACGTGAACTCCGTCCTGGTCACGCCGTTGACGCACGCCGACATCGACGGTGTGTACGCCGGCCTGCGTCCGCTGCTTGCCGGTGAAAGCGACGAGACGTCGAAGCTCTCGCGCGAGCACGCCGTTGCCCGTGTGGCTCCAGGTCTGGTCGCCATCGCCGGCGGAAAGTACACGACGTATCGGGTCATGGCGGAAGACGCCGTCGACGTCGCAGCAGAAGACATTCCGGCGCGGGTTGCGTCGTCGATCACGGAGAAGGTACCGCTCGTCGGCGCCGACGGATACTTCGCGTTGATCAACCAGACCGTGCAACTGGGCGAGCAGTACGGCTTGCATCCGTATCGCGTCAAGCACCTGCTCGACCGCTACGGTTCGCTCATCACCGAGGTCCTCGAACTCGGCCGGCAGACACCGGAGTTGTTGCAGCCCATCACGGACGCGCCCGATTACCTTCAGGTCGAAGCTGTGTACGCCGCCGCGGCCGAGGGGGCACTGCACCTCGACGACATCCTCGCCCGCCGTACGCGTATCGCAATCGAATATCCGCATCGTGGTGTCAACTGCGCACAGCAGGTCGCCGGATTGGTTGCCCCGATTCTCGGTTGGGATGCCGCCACCGTCGAACGCGAGGTCGACACGTACCGAGCGCGTGTCGAAGCCGAAATCGAGTCTCAGACCCAGCCGGACGACGAGTCGGCCGACGCATTGCGCGCCGCAGCGCCGGAGTCGCGGGCCGAGATCCTCGAGCCCGTCGTCGTGGTGCCGGATCGGGTCTGAGTCGCCTGTCGTTTGTTCTCGGTCTGTCGCGGGTAGGCGGATGGCGAATCACCACCCGTGTCAGCACAGACCGGTCGAGCGTCGCCCAGGAGGATCTCAATGTTCGGTAATCGGTCGCGATCTGCTGAGGAACACATAGCTACCGGCTATCTGGTCACTCACCTGTGCGGGGCGATGGTGGGGCTGCAACTCTCGCGGTCACTCTCGGACTCGTACGGCGTCTGGGCCGACGGTGAGCTGGATTCGTTGCCGGGTGAGCTCGAGTACGAGATCGAGCAGCTGCTGCAACTGATCGAGGACACCCAGGGCATATCTCTGCCGCGGTACTCCAAGATCGACGCGACGGTCAATCGGATCAGACGTCTCGTCCATGTCGACGCCATCTGGCGTAATCGCCTCGTGAAGTTGGCAACGCTCGAGATCATGCGGACCGCGCTGTGCGGCAAGAGTGCGATGTGGGAGGTCCTGCGAGACATTCCGGCCGGGGAGACCGAGGAGCAGTACCGCGAACTCAACGACCTGGTGTCCAAGCAGATCACCACGGTCACGGCGCTGCATCACCGCGCAGCTACGGAGGCTTTTCAGGGGACGGACGGGCGGGAATCGGCGAGCGGCGGCGACCCCATCAGGTCGAGTAAGTAAGGTTTGTACCGTTCGATGAAGAATTCGATGAACGGTAGACCCCGAGGTGTATGGAGATGGCTGAGCGCGACCAAGCACTGACAGAACCCAAGGCAGTGTTCGCGGCGTTGGCGGAGATCCTCTACTCCGCGGCAGACAGCGCCGAGGTGTACTCCGCGATCTGTTCGGCGGCTGTCGAGTTGATTCCCGGTTGCGACCACGCAAGTCTGATGCTGCGACGTGGAAACACCAACGTCACCGTAGCGGCGAGCGACGAGATCGCCGATTATGCAGACGATCTCGAGCGTGCCACCGGTGAGGGGCCGTGCATCGACGCCCTCGATACGGAGGCGCCGCAACTCGAGTCGGACCTTCGCACCCCGAATCAGTGGCCCGAGTTCGCTCGGAAAGTAGTGGCAGAGACACCCATTCGCGGATCGATGGGGTTCCGGCTGATGGTCGATCGTCAGAAGTTCGGTGCCCTCAACCTCTTCTCGGACACTCCGGGGGCTTTCACCGAAACCGTTGCCGACCACGCGATCATGTTGGCGTCATTTGCATCCGTGGCCGTCACTGCGCTGACGCGAGGCGAGGATGCCGACTCGCTGCGACGTGGTCTGGCAAGCAGCCGCGAAATCGGTCAGGCCGTCGGTCTGCTGATGGCACTGCATCGTGTGTCCGACGACGAGGCCTTCGACATTCTGGTGCGAACCTCACAAAACATGAACGTCAAGATCGCCGAATTGGCGCGCAAGGTCATCGTCCAGCATCGTTCGACTCTGGACTGAGCGCTTCGTTCGTCCCGGGAGAACCGAGGAGTTGAGATCGCTTGCGATCCACCGTCTCTCGAAGAGCTGTCACCACCGCTGCGACCTCCGGGCGTCGCAAGGATTCCGAACGGGCCACCAACCAATAGGAAAGTCTCACCTCGATGTGAGCCGGTAGAACGCGAATCAAATCGTCGTGCTGCTCGGCCATGAAACAGGGGAGAAGGCCGATGCCGGCACCCGCGCGCGTTGCCTCGATGTGGACGAACACGTTGGTGGACGTGACGGCCTCGGGCATGGAAACTGTGAGCTTGCGAGCCAGATCGAGTTCGTCGACCTGCAGCATCGAGTCGATGAAGTACACGAGCGAGTGATCGGCCAGATCTGCGGCACTCTCGGGAACAGCATTCTGACGTAGATAGTCTCGGGACGCGTACAAACCCAGCGCGTAGTCGGCCAGATGGACTGCTTCGGCGCGGTGAACCTGAGGCTTGCCGACCACAACCTCGATGTCGAGGCCCGAGCGTATCTGCGACGCCTTTCTGGTTGCGACAACAATCTCGACGCTGACGCGGGGATGGCGTCTGCGAACCGCGGCGCCGGCGGGCGCCGCGATGTATGCGCTGAATCCGTCGGTCGCCGAGACTCGCACGACGCCGTCGAGTTGCTGCTGACCGGTGGAGTCGAGCGCCAGTTCGTTCACCGCGGCCTCGATGCGCTCGGCCGCGCTGAGGGCTTGTCTGCCCAGGTCGGTCAGCTCCCAGCCGCCGGACGAGCGAACCAGGACACGGCCGCCGAGACACTTCTCGAGCGAGGAAATGCGGCGCGAGATGGTGGTGTGATTGAGGCCGAGGTCGTCGGCGGCGGTGTTGAAGCGACCGGTGCGACCGACCGCGAGAAGCACTAGTAGGTCGTCCGGGCTCAGTCCGAGAGTCATATCTGCATTTTTGCACCTATATGGTGCGAGATTTGTCATTGTCGTGCCATCAATCTGCACTGATACTCATCGAGTCACAAAAAATGTGCGAGCGGTCACATTCCTGATCGTGAAGAGCAGGCGAATCGCGAACTGAAGACGAGGGAGTCCACGATGAGCGTCGACAACATGCCGAAACCTGAGAGCCAAGCCCCACCATCGGGGCTGAAGAAGGTGGTCGGCGCCTCGATGGCGGGCACCGTGGTCGAGTGGTACGAGTTCTTTCTGTACGGCACGGCGGCCACGCTGGTCTTCAGCAAGGTCTTCTTCCCCGGCGGCGGCAACGAGCTGGATGCGATCATCGCGGCTTTCATCACCTACGCCGTCGGATTCGCCGCCCGGCCACTCGGCGGAATCGTCTTCGGATACTTCGGAGACAAATTCGGCCGAAAGCAGTTGCTGCAGTTCAGTTTGCTGTTGGTCGGCGCCGCAACGTTCTTGATGGGCTGCCTGCCTACCTACGGTCAGATCGGCTACTGGGCGCCGGCAATGCTGGTCACGCTGCGCTTCATCCAAGGATTCGCGGTCGGCGGCGAATGGGGTGGGGCGGTACTCCTGGTCGCCGAGCACAGCCCGAATCGATCGCGCGGATTCTGGTCGTCGTGGCCTCAGGCCGGCGTGCCGATGGGCAACCTGGTGGCGACGGTCGTGCTGTTGATCCTGACGTCGACGCTCTCGGACGAATCCTTCATGAGTTGGGGCTGGCGCGTTGCCTTCTGGCTCTCCGCGGTGATCGTTCTGGTCGGGTACTACGTTCGGACCAAGGTCACCGATGCTCCCATTTTCATTGCGGCGCAGAAGGAAGCAGAACTGGTCAAGGCAACCTCGTACAGCGTTTTCGAGGTCGTCAAGCGTTACCCGCGCGGAGTGTTGACCGCGATGGGGCTGCGTTTCGCCGAAAACGTCATGTACTACCTCGTGGTGACCTTCTCGATCACTTACCTCAAGGTCGTCGTTCATGCGGACACGGCGCACATCCTCTGGTGGATGCTGATGGCACATGCCGTGCACTTCGCAGTGATTCCGTTGGTAGGCAAACTGTCCGACACGATCGGTCGACGCCCGGTGTACATGATCGGCGCCGTCACCGCCGGAACGTGGGGATTCTTCGCCTTCCCGATGATGAACAGCGGGCACAATGCAGTCATCTTGTCGGCAATCATCATCGGGCTCGTGTTCCACGCGTTCATGTACGCAGGCCAACCCGCGATCATGGCCGAGATGTTCCCGACTCGGATGCGCTACTCCGGTGTCTCCCTGGGTTATCAGGTCACGTCCATCGTGGCGGGTTCACTGGCTCCGATCATCGCGACCGGATTGCTGAGCAAGTTCGACTCCTCGGTCCCCATCGCGATCTATCTCCTGCTGGCATCCCTGGTCACCATCGTTGCAGTCATTTTCGCGCGGGAGACCAAGGGAATCTCGCTCGAGTCCGTCGACGCCGCTGACGCCCGTGTTCTCGCCGACGAGCGGGCCGGTGTGTCTGTATGACGCTGACCGGAAAGTCTGCTCTGGTCACCGGTGGTGCCAGCGGGATCGGCGAGGCGTGTGCTCGACTCCTCGCCGCCCGCGGCGCGCACGTGACCGTCGCCGATCTCGACGACGTCGCCGCGAAGTCCCTGGCCGAGGAGATCGACGGCACTGCGTGGGCCGTCGATCTCCTCGACACCGACCAACTCGTGGATCTGTCACTCGAGACGGACATACTCGTCAACAACGCCGGCATACAACGGGTCAGTCCTATCGAGGATTTCGACGTCGAGGACTTCCGGAAGATTCAGCGCCTCATGGTCGAAGCGCCATTCCTCCTCGCTCGGGCCGCCCTGCCGTACATGTACCGCAACAGTTTCGGTCGCATCGTGAACATTTCCTCGGTCCACGGGCTCCGCGCTTCGGCATTCAAGAGTGCATACGTCACGGCTAAGCACGGACTCGAAGGACTGTCGAAAGTTGTTGCGCTCGAAGGCGCCCCACACGGTGTCACCAGCAACTGCGTCAATCCGGGCTACGTCCTGACGCCACTGGTGCGATCCCAGATCTCCGACCAGGCAAAGGTTCACGGAATCAGTGAATCCGAGGTTGTCGAAAAGGTGATGCTCACCGAGAGCGCAATCAAACGGATGGTCGAGCCTGCGGAGGTGGCATCGCTGGTGGGCTGGTTGGCATCGACCGAGGCGTCGATGGTGACGGGGGCGTCGTACACCATCGACGGAGGGTGGAGCGCCAGCTAGACCACCCGAGCTGCTGGGTCTTTCACGCTTCGGGGATCTCGATTCCGAACTTCTCGCGAGTGATGACCTCGGGTTCGGGACCGCCGCGAACTCCGGTGTCGAGTGCGTCGATTGCGGAGAGTTCTTCGGTGGTGAGTTCGAAGTCGAACACGTCGAAGTTCTCCGCAATGCGTGAGGGAGTCACCGACTTGGGGATCACCTGGCGGCCCTGCTGGAGGTGCCAGCGGAGCATCACCTGTGCGGGAGACTTGCCGTGAGAGGAAGCGATAGCGCCGATGGTGGCGTCCTCGAGGGTTGAGCCGTGAGAGCCGTCGCGATAGAACGTGATTCCGCCGATCGGTGACCATGCCTGAGACAGAATGCCGTGATCGGCGTCGGCCTCGAGCAAGGTCGACTGCCTGAAGTACGGATGGACCTCGATCTGGTTGACCGCCGGCACCACGGACGTTGCGTCCAATAGTCGGGTGAGGTGATCCGGCATGAAGTTACTGACTCCGATGGCACGAACCTTGCCGTCTGCGAGAAGTGTTTCCAGCGCCTTGTATGCGTCGATGGTGCGCTCGAACTCGCTCGGCAACGCCTGGTGAAGGATGAGGAGGTCAAGTTGCTCGACTCCGAGTTTGCCTGCGCTCTTGTCGAAGGCGTGCAAGGTCTCGTCGTATCCGTAGTCGGTGATCCAGACTTTCGTTTCGACGAAGATCTCACCGCGATCGAGACCGGATCGCCGGATCGCCTCGCCGACGCCCTTCTCGTTGCCGTAGGCCGCGGCCGTATCGATATGGCGATAACCCACCGACAGCGCGGACTCGACTGCGGCGAGAGTTTCGTCCGGCGGGGTCTGGTAGACGCCGAAGCCCAGCGCGGGGATGTCGACGCCGTTGTTCAGTTTCAGGCTCGGGATGCTCATGTCGTCCACGGTAGCGGCGGCCACTGGTTCGGTGGGAGTGACTGCTCAGCCGGGTAACGGCAGTACCCCTTCAGGCCTGGCAATTTGCACTTGTGGCTCGTCAATGAGTGAGCACTATCTTCAAGCCGACTATGAGGGTGGCGACGGCAGCGAGGCCGAAGGCTGCCAGATGTGTGTTCGTGCTGACTTTCTCGCCGTGAAGACGGCTGATCACGTAACTGGTGGATCCGATGCGCAGGATCAAGACGATTTCCGCGATCAACTGCGCCGTCCGTGGTTCCAGGAAGTTGAACCACGCCGTCGCGAGAATGGCGACAGGAACAACCGCAGAGGTGAGGATCGGGACAGAATCGCGCAGCGAGTCGATTCTCTCCGCGGTGGTGAGACGGCGGTCGTTGCGAATGCTCTCGCCGACGCTCTCGGCAAATGTGTGGGCGATGTACGTCGACAATGCCGTGCCGACCACAATCGCGGCGCCCAGTGATTCCTGAGATTTCGTCACCGGGACGAGTGCGGCGAGGACAAGAATGTTGCCGTAGATGTACGCGGTGGTTCTCGCCGCCACACGTTCTTGTCCCAGCGGCGCACCGTGAGACGTGATCGGCCGGTTCAGCATTGTTCGCAGGTCCCACTCCATGTTCAGAGCATGGCAGATCAGACCCTCGGGCTGTAGTGCATCGGATTATCTCGCTGCTCGAGCGGCGGTAGATTGCGCGCCGGTGTGTGGACCAGTGGTGCCCCGGCGGGAATTCTGCCGCTGGCTCGGTCCCATCCCGCGCGAGCGCGCGGTTGATACCGGTATCGCCACGGCACCAGGCGGAAGACGGCGTTGACGGTGCGGCCGACAGCGTTGTGAATTTTCTGATCGCGACTGGTCCACGAGTAGCCGAGAAGGTCGCGAACCGGTTGGTCGTACATGCCCACTGTCAGCCACACGAATCCGCGGGCGAGGGGAATCCGCGTGAGCCGCCACAACGGATTGGGTAGCCACGTCATGTACGGGGGCTTTCCCAGCCCCGACAAATCCAAGACGTCGCGGGTCGCTTTGTTGTCTTCGAGTACGTTGCGGCACATGTGGTCCCAATACTCCTGAAACGCCTCCCAGGTTTCGGGAACTGGGCGCATGCTCATCCCGTACAGGCGGTACCACTGAATGTGCTCGGTGAAGAGTTGTCGTTTCTGGGCCTCGGTCAGGCCACCGGAGAAGTTCTCGGCGGTGACGATGGTGCCCATGAAGAATGTCGCGTGCGCCCAGTAGAAGGTGTCGGGATCAAGGGCGTGGTACCGGCGTCCCAGCTTGTCGATGCCCTTGATCCGTGTGTGATAGCCACGGACTTCTTCGGCTGTCTGCTGCGCGCGATCGCCGTCGAAGACCACGCCGGCAATGGGATACAGCGAGCGGTACAGCCGTTCCCAGCGCTCGTCGAAGAACTGCGAGTGCTCCTCGACCCCGGCGCCGAGACCAGGGTGCATGTTTTGCATCGAACCTGCCCAGACACCTTGGAGCATCCCGCGCCAGTCGCCGAAATACTTCCAGGTCAGGGAATCCGGACCGAGGGGAACCGGGGTGCTGCTGTCGCCAAGTTGACTACGCATGTTGTCAGATTAGGATCGACAACAGCGGTAGTCAAGGATCGAATACCGGGTGCATTGAAGAACAAGTGTCGGCGAAGTGGGGAAGTTGTGAGCATCGAAGAACGCAGGGCCACTCGAAAGGCGACGTTGTTCGACGTCGGAGTGACACTGCTCGGTGCGGTCGACGGTCCGGCCGTCAACGTGCGAGCGGTCTGCAAGGCCGCTGGTCTGACCGAGCGGTACTTCTACGAGAGCTTCACCGATCGCGATCAGTACGTTGTCGCGGTCCACACGTTTGTCGCCGAGCGCGCGCAGTCGGCGCTCGCGACGGCAGTGGAGTCCGAGACGACATCCGAGGCAGTCGCCACCGCTGCGGTCGACGCTTTCGTCAAGCTGATGGTCGACGACCCGGCAATGGGGCGAGTGCTTCTGATCGCTCCGCTCTCGGAGCCGGTGCTGAGCGGACGCGGTATCGAATCGATGCCGGCGTTCGTGGACCTGGTGTACGACCAGTTGTCCGAGATTGCTGATCCGGTGGACAAGCAGCTGGTGGCAGTCGGGCTGGTCGGGGCGTTGTTCACACTGTTCATCGGTTATCTGGACGGCTCGATCGTCGTCGAGCGCGAGCGATTTGTGCGCCATTGCGTCCGGCTGCTGATCAACGCTAACCAGGCGTGAACGGCTGGCACGCGGGGCAGAAGAAGATATTTCGCTCGGTGAGCTGATCCGGTCCGAGGGTGTCTTCTCTGATGCGGGTTCCACATCGGCGGCAAGGTTTTCCGCGTCTGCCGTACACCCACGTTTGCCTACCTGGGCGGGTGTCGCCGGTGGTGACCCGGATGCGACGCGACTTGTTGACGTTGATGGTGCGGAATGACAGATCCACAATCGCGTCGAGGTTCCCGGCGCGGTGTGTCGGCGTCTTCGGGTGAATGCCTCGTAGGAAGCAGATCTCGTTGCGGTACACGTTGCCCAGTCCGGCCATCACGCGCTGATCCAGGAGCGCGATTCCGATCGGTACGGAGTCTGCAGCGCGAAGATTCTCGACGGCCACGGAACTGTCCCAATCGGTCCCGAGCAGGTCCGGTCCGAGGTGCCCGACGGCCTCCTGTTCCTGCCCCAGTTCGAGGATCTCGGTGACTCCCAGTGAAAAGCCCACTGCTACAGAGTCTTCGGTGGCCAAGATTATGCGCGCTTGATGGGCGGGTCTGCGCCAGCGCTCGCCGGGGCGATAAATCTGCCACTGACCCTCCATCTTCAGATGCGTGTGAATTGACGCTTCGCCCACGCGGATCAGCAGATGCTTTCCGCGGCTGGCGACGGAATCCACACGATGTCCCGATAAATCGACGGTGGCATAGCGAGGAACGCGGACATCGCAGGTGGTGAGTACCTTCTCGGCCAGGGCAGCGCGCAAATCGTTGGCGGCCCGCCACACGGTATCGCCCTCAGGCATGGTCGCCGCTCCAGCACTTCACGATCGCAACCATCATGACCTCAATCCTCATGACCTCAACCGAAATCCGCGAGGGGTGGCCGCGAAGCCGGCTTCGACCAGGACGGGAGCAAAATCGTTGCCGTGGATGGTCTCTCCGTCGACCTTCTCCACTACCAACTTGTCGACAGCGCGAGAAGTCACCTTCTGGGCAAGCGACAGCGCTGCCAGGCGCAAAGTTCCGCCGTCGTCGGTGAATGTCAGGATGGTGCGACCGCCGCGCTCGACGAACAGAACCAACTCGCCCTCCACCAGAACGACCAGTGCTCCCGCCTTACGTCCGGGTCGGTGTCCGGGTGACTCTTCGCCCCCCGACGCCGGCCACGGCAGTGCGGCGCCGTATGGATTGGCCGGGTCGCACGCCGCGAGAGTGACTGCAGCCGAGGAGGTGTGGCGCCCCTCGATGGAATCACCGAACGTGCGCAAGCGGTCGACCACGGGAGGCGTCGAGAATTGGGCGCCGCCCAGGGTGTCCACGAAGTATCCGCGTCGAGCGCGCCCGTTGTCCTCGAACGTGCTCAGTACCTTGTAGATCAACGCGAAACCGCCCGGCACGTTCTCGCTCATCACAGAACCGCGGGTTACGACGCCGTACCGTTCGAGCAGCAGATCAGCCGTGGCGTGCGCCCGGATAGTGGGGTCAGGTTCGATACCTGGCAGCTGGAACCACCGACCGGAGGCGGTTGCCGGTCCCGTGCGAGCCGGGGTTGAAGTGCGCGCCATTCCGCGGTACGGACGGGCACGAGGAACACGTCGAGGCGATCGGTGACTTGTGGTGGTTCTGGTGGTGTCCGAGAGAAGTGCGCGCAGCGGTGCGACGGTGTCGTTACCGATGTGTCCGAGCCACACCAACTCCCACAGTGCCGTCGTCACCGCACTGTCGACCGTGTCTGCAGCCGACTCCGTAGTTTGCAACGCGTCGACCAACTGGCGGAAGAAGTAGGCACCGCCGCCGGACAGCAGGTCGAGGATGCGCTTCTGCAACTCCGAGACGTCGGTGTCGGCGGGCGAATTGAGCGTGATCGGTGCCAGGTCGGCGGGGTGCAGCACTACCCACCCGTCTTTGCCGGAGATTGCTCCGGATCCGGACCACAGGACTTCGCCCGTCGAGGTGAGTTCGTCCAACATCGCGGGGGAGTAGTCGGCGACTCGGCTCGGCAGGATCAACGATTCGAGAGCGGACGCCGGAATCGGAACGCCGGCAAGTTGATCGACTACCGTTGCAACACCGTCGATTCCGCGCAGCGTGCCGCCCACATGCTGCCAACCGGGAAGGAAACGTCCGAGCGTTGCGGTACTGACCGGCTCGACCTCTTGCCGTGCCGCGGCGAGCGAGCGACGCCGCAAGCGGCGCAGGACTTCGGCGTCGCACCATTCGCTCCCAGTTGCAGACGGGCGGAATTCTCCTTCGAGAACACGCTTTTCGAGCGCGAGCCGACCGAGAACGTCACGCGCGACGGATACTCCGATACCGAAGCGTGCAGCCGCATCCGTGAGAGTGAATGGTCCGTGGGTGCGTGCGTATCGGCTCAGGAGGTCGTCGAGTGGCTGATCGACCGGCTCGATGAACGCGGCCGGAACCCCGATGGGTAGGGGAACGCCGAGTCCATCGCGAAGGCGCGCTGCATCTTCGACGACGGTCCACCAGCTCTCGCCCGCATAGGAGACGTGGAGGGCACGTTTGTCTGCGACCAACTTGTCGAGCCACGAGACCGGATCTTCGAGACAGCGTTCGGTGACTTCTTCGGTGGTCAGCGGGCCGAGCATGCGGAGGAGGTCGGCGACGCCCTCGAGGTCCTTGGCCTTGCGGTCCGGAGCGAGCCGTTGCAGTTCACGTTCTGCCTGCTCGATCACTCCGGCGTCGAGCAGTTCGCGCAGTTCGACGCGGCCGAGGAGTTCGGCCAACAGCGTGGAGTCCAACGACAGTGCGGCGGCGCGTCGCTCGGCCAGGGGGCTGTCGCCCTCGTACATGAACGCGCCCACGTAGTTGAACAGGAGCGCACTTGCGAACGGTGAAGGCGAGGGCGTCTCCACTTCGACTATTCGAATCTGGCGCCGTTCGATCTTGCCGAACAATTCCTTCAGTGCCGGCAGGTCGTAGACGTCCTGCAAGCACTCACGCACGGTCTCGAGCAGGATCGGGAATGTCGGGAACTTGCGGGCGACGTCCAGCAGTTGCGCCGACCGCTGACGTTGCTGCCACAGTGGGGCACGCTTGCCGGGATTGCGGCGTGGGAGAAGCAGTGCGCGGGCGGCACATTCGCGGAATCGGGAGGCGAACAATGCCGAGCCACCCACCTCCTGGGTGACCAGATCTTCGATGTCCTCGACGTCGAAGGTGAACAGTTCGGCGCCGGGAGGTTCGTTCTCGGTGTCGGGGAGACGGATGATGATGCCGTCGTCGGAGGCCGTCGGACTGGAATCGACGCCGTATCGTTCCTGCAAGCGGGCCCCGATGGCGAGGGCCCACGGTGCGTGAACCCGTTGGCCGTACGGGGAATGCAGCACCAGACGCCAATCGCCGAGTTCGTCGCGGAAGCGCTCGACAACCAGCGTTCGATCCGACGGGACCTGCCCGGTGGCATTCTTCTGCTCACCGACGAGTTGGATCAGATTGGTTGTGGCGTTGTGATCGAGCCCGCCCACGCGACAACGCTCGACGACGTCGGCTTCGTTACCCAGCGCGGTCTCTCGAACGAATTGTCCCAACGCCTGTCCGAGTTCGGCAGGGCGACCGAGTCCGTCGCCATGCCAGAAGGGCAAACGACCGGGCATGCCGTAGGCGGGGCTGACCAGAACCCGATCGAAGGTGATCTCCTCGATCCGCCAACTGGTGGCGCCGAGCGCAAAGACGTCGCCTACCCGGGATTCGTAGACCATTTCTTCGTCGAGTTCGCCGACTCTTGATGCTTTCTCACCGACCATGTAGACCGTGAAGAGGCCGCGGTCGGGGATGGCGCCGCCGGAAGTGACTGCCAAGCGCTGCGAACCCGGGCGGCCCGTCAGAGTGTTGGACTCGCGATCCCAGACCAGGCGCGGACGTAATTCGGCGAACTCGTCCGAGGGGTACCGCCCGGCGAGCAGATCCAGAGTCGACTCGTAGGCCGAACGGGGAAGCGTTGCAAAGGAACCGCTTCGGCGCACCGTCTCGAACCAGTCGTCGACGTCGATCGGTTCCAGAGCGGTGGCCGCAACAGTTTGCTGGGCAAGGATGTCGAGGGGATTGGCGGGAACGGCCATCGCCTCGATCTTGCCTTCGACCATGCGCTCGACGGTCACCGCGCAGTGAATCAGGTCGGTGCGATGTTTGGGGAAGACGACGCCTCGTGAGATCTCGCCGACCTGGTGGCCGGCGCGACCGACACGTTGCAGGCCGCTGGCAACCGAAGGCGGCGCCTCCACCTGGATGACCAAGTCGACGGCGCCCATGTCGATTCCGAGTTCGAGACTGCTGGTGGCGACGACGCATCGCAATCGACCCGATTTGAGGTCGTCTTCGATGAGGGCTCGCTGGTCTTTGCTGACCGATCCGTGGTGGGCGCGAGCAAGGAGGGGTTCTGCGCCGTAGTTGACCTCGGTGGGAGCTCCGATCTGCGCGGGCGGGCGAGGTGTTTTCTCGACGGCCAGACCGATGCGTTCTGCATGAATCTCGTTGAGCCTGGCTGTCAATCGTTCGGCGAGGCGACGAGAGTTGGCGAACACGATGGACGATCGGTGATCGAGCACGAGGTCGACAATCTGTTCCTCGACGTGGGGCCAGATCGAACCGGCTTGCGGGGTGGGGGATTCGGAACCGTCGGCGGGCGTCGCGATACCCAATTCGGTCATGTCCTCGACGGGGACACGGACCGTGAGGTCGAAGGTCTTGGCGGCAGGCGGTGCCACGATTCGGATCGGTGCCGAACCGGCGAGGAACCGCCCGATCTCCTCGTGGGGACGGACAGTGGCCGACAATCCGATGCGTTGCGCCGGACGCTCGAGCAAGCCGTCCAGACGTTCCAGAGAGAGCGCAAGGTGCGAGCCGCGCTTGGTACCCGCCACCGCGTGAACCTCGTCGACGATCACGGTGTCGACGCCGACCAGTGTTTCCCGGGCAGCGGAGGTGAGCATGAGGAACAACGACTCCGGCGTCGTGATCAGGATGTCCGGAGGACGCTTGATCAACGAGCGCCGATCGGCCTGTGACGTATCGCCGGAACGGACACCGACGGTGATCTCGGGCGGGGTGAGGCCCAGACGTTTCGCAGTCTGTGTGATGCCGACCAGCGGCGCGCGAAGGTTCCGTTCGACGTCCACGCCCAGCGCTTTGAGTGGCGAAATGTAGAGGACTTTGGTGGCGCGTTCGCCTTCGTCCTTCGCGGCGAGTTGATCGAGGGCCCACAGGAACGCCGACAATGTCTTGCCGGAGCCGGTGGGTGCGACGACAAGTGTGTGAGAGCCACTCGCGATGGATTCCCAGGCACCGAGCTGCGCAGCAGTCGGAGCGCTGAAAGCGCCGCCGAACCACTCGCGTGTGGCGGGCGAGAACCTACCGAGGACGTTGGTCACGACCACCATATTGCCCCTTCCCACCGACAGCGTGTTCGTGCCCGCAGCCGAAGTGCAGAGCATACTATTTGCCCTGTTATAGCGATTCTCTTGTTATCGAGAAGGCGAGTGCCTGATGGAAGCAGTCAAGATTGTCCTCGAGCTGGCGGTCGTGCTCGGGGCGATTGTCATGGGTACCAGATCGAGCGGTGTCGCTCTCGGTCTGTGGGGCGGCGCAGGTGTTGCCGTCCTCGTGTTCGTCTTCGGAGAGGACGTCGGCAGTCCGCCGGTCGACGCTCTCCTCATCGTCCTGTCCGTTGTCCTCGCGTCGTCGATGATGCAGGCGGCCGGTGGTATCGACTGGATGGTCACCATCGCAGCCAAGTTGATCGAATCTCGCCCGAAACAGATCACGCTGATCGCGCCGTTGGTGTCATTCCTGTTCTCGGTCGGTGCCGGTACGTCCAACATCCTCTACCCGCTGCTCCCCGTCATATACGACGTCTCGTACAAGAACGGTGTGCGGCCGTCACGACCGCTGTCGCTGTCGGTTGTCTCGACCGGTGTGGCGCTGGCGTGTAGTCCGGTGTCCGCGGCGATGGCGGCAATGGTCACGCTGACCGACGTGCCGCCTTACGATTTCGAACTCATCGACATCATCAAGATCACCTTCCCGGCCGCTGTTGTCGGCATCGTCCTCTCCTCCATCGCGGTCAACAGGCTCGGTAAGGATCTCGACGACGACCCGGACATACAGGCGAAGATGAAGTCGGGCGAATTGGCCGGACCTGGTGCAGCGTCCAAGACCGAACTCGTCTCGACGAAGACCGGACGAAACGCGGCACTGATCTTCCTGGCCGGCGTTCTGGCCATCGTGATCTTCGGCCTGTTCAAGGGAATTCGCCCCGAAGCCGCCGACGGTTCCCCGATGGGGATGACACCGATCATCGAAATGCTGATGTTCGTCGTGGGTACGTTGATCCTGCTGGTGTGCCGCCCGAACGTTGCCGACGTGCCCTCGTCGACGGTGTTCCGTGCCGGCATGGTCTCGGCCATCGCGCTGTTCGGTCTGGCATGGCTCACGGACACGTTCATCAGCGCACATTCGGAGCTGATCACGAGCACCGTCGGCGACTGGGTCAACGCCGCGCCGTGGATCTTCGCGCTCGGTGTCTTCCTGGTTTGTGTCCTGACGACCAGCCAGTCGACCGCGACGAGGACCATCGTGCCGATCGGTCTCGCTGCCGGGATTGCACCCGGCCTGGTGAGCGGCATGTGGGCCGGAGCCTTTGCCGGTGTCTATCTGTTGCCGACAAACGGTTCACAGATCGCAGCTGCGAACTTCGACCTCTCGGGCAGCACGAAGCTCGGCTCCAAGCTCGTCGACCACTCGTTCTTCCTGCCGACCATCATCTTGGCCGTCACGACGATTGCGGCCGGCGCGGTGTTCGGAGTGGTACTCGGTTGAGTGAAACCGCTGAGTCAGCCTGAGTGATATCGCTGAGTCAGCTGTTGCGGTAGTGGTCCCAGCTCGCCTTGCACGCGTGGGCGAGCTGGTCCACCCGTTCGGCGTCGGGTGTAGGCCAGTCGAGGCCGGGTTCCATGATGTATGCGGCCAGTTCGTCTCCCAGTAGGAATTCTCGTTTGAATTCGGCCTGAACCGCACTCAACGTGATCCCGGCTTCGGCGGCGCGGGCGCTCAATTCGGCGAATCTGGCTCCGGCTCGGATGATTTCGAAACTGCCGAGGTACGGCTGATTGAGAGCGACGGCATCTGGATCGTCGACCTGAAATCCCTTGCGATGTGAGACCGCAAGTGTGCGAATGAGCTCCGGATCCATCGTCACGGGATTGTCGCCGCGTCGATTGCCGTGGTGGTCGCCACGATTGGAGAGTGCGACGACGTCGGGGAGTCGATCTGCTTCCGGCCGTTCGACATTGACGGCGCCGTCCCGCCGGGTGGTGTGGTTCATCGTGTCGTGGAACGACAACGTCGTGAACGATCGACCGAGTTCGAAGCTCTTCTCCACCATGGCTTCGATCAGTGCGTCGCGAGTTCTTTCGTAGACACCCAAACCGTGTTCGGCTGTCTCGGTGAAGGTCTCGGCGAGGTTCTTCCAGCCCGCGTCGTCGGTCGGCTCGAGCAACAGGGGGTAGAACGAGAAGGTGACAGGGCGAACTGCGTCGACGCCGGTGAGGTCTGCTTTGTTGCCTGCACCGGCCTTGTGGACGCGGGCGAAGGCTTCGCGCAGTGACGCTTCCAGGTTTTCGGGCTTCGCACGGTTGGGATCGCGAATCATGCGAGGGTGCGGATTCTCCACGTACACGATGCGCGAATCTATTTCGGCCCAACGGCGCACGATGGGACTGGTGGACATGTCGGTGAAGTCGAATTGCAGCCGCTGTGTGAACTCGGGTGCGAGAAAACGTGAGAGTTCTGCTGGAATCGCGGAACCCGAGTGTGGGCAACTGACAAGAAGGTCGGCTTCGGCGATGGCGTCGTCGAGACTGCGGGAGTCGCGATCGGCATAGAACGTCAGGTCCTCCGGCGTGAACACGGTTCCGGCCGGGATGAGTACTGGTTCTCCACTGGTCATGAGCCCCAGCGTAATCGAGTGCAACCGTGCAGACTCAGTATCCGCTGAGTCGTTCCACGAGAACTGTCTTGATCTCCGGTCGACCAGCCGCGACAAGAGTGAAGGTGGCTTCTCGCATGAGCCGCTCGGGGGTGTTGCTGCCGACGAGGGCGCGGCTTCCGGTCGCGGTGACGAGCGCGGCCGATGCTCGTATCGCAAGTTCCGATGCGCGGGCGCGTGCGGCCGACATGTCGCCGCCGCCGCGCAGTGCTGCATCGAGATCGGCGCGCGCCCGGGCGGCTTGTTCTTCGAACGCGTCGGCGTCGACTCCCAGATCCGCGAGTTCGGTCACGGCGCGGCGGGTGATGCCCATGGCCATCGCGCCGTTGAGCCACAAGCCGGGGAGTTGGGTGCTCTGGAACTGTTCGTCGCTGACGACAGCACAGACGTCGGTATCGGGAATTTCGAAAGCGTCGAACACGATTCGGACGGTGTTGCTCCCGCGCGCCGCGATCAGTGGAAGCTCCTCGATCGTCAGACCCGGGGCCTCGCCCACCGGTACGACGGAATGAACGATGGAATTGTCGAACTCGTCGCGCGCCGACACCAAGAGAACATCGACGATGCCCCAACCGGTGACGAAGGGTGCGATCCCGTCGAGGACGTAGCCGTCGTTCACCCGCTTGGCCCACAGGAGCGGTGGGCGGGGGATGGCGCCGGCATAGGCAACCCCACCGCGAATCGTGCCGGAAACCAGACCGTCCCAGTATTGTTCGCGCAGAGACGTATTGGTACTCGCTGCCAGGGCCCCGACGACGCCGTGATGCTGCATCCAGGTGAACGTCGTCGCGAGGCAACCGCCGCACAAGGTTTCGAGGACCTCGACCAGTTCTTCGCTGCTGGGGCCACCGTCACCGAGGGCGGCGATGCCGTAGAAGCCGTCGGCGGCGAGCGCGTCGAAATGGCTGCTGGGGATTTCTCCGTCGGCGTCGACGCTGTCGGCGACGGGAAACAGAACGGTATCGGCGATCTCACGCGCAAGTTCCGGCCACTTGGTCACGCTGTCAGGGTAAGCCGCGAGCCGGGGTTGTGGTGTGGAACTGCAGCGGTGGCGTATCTAGAAGGACGGCGGTGAACTCACGATGAGGAATCTCGCAACTGCAGCGGTGCGATTGAACCACCGATGCGGGATGGTCGAGGTGTAGAGGAGGGTATCGCCGACATGAAGAACGTGATGCTCGTCCAGCCCGACCTCGACCTCGACAGATCCTTCGAGAACATGAATGAATTCTTCGCCGGCATGCTCGGTGTGCTCACCTGCCTCGGAGTGAGGTGCTGCCGTGATCTCGTTGGGTTCCATGGTCCGTGAGCCGGTCGAGCAGAATCGGATCACCGAATCGTGTGCCAGTTCGAAGGTTCGCCCCTCGCCGGCGCGGACGAGGCTGGACGGAGTTCGCTCGCCCTGTGCCAAGAGTGAGTGCGCCGTGGTGCCGAGCGATTGCGCGAGGCGATGAAGGTTCATGACGCTGGGTACTGCGTGCCCGTTTTCGGTTTGGCTCAGGAATGGCTGCGACAACCCTGACTTCACGGCAACCTCACGCAACGTCAAACCGGCTTCTTTTCTCGCTGTCCGCACGGCTGCCCCGATTGCGGTCGCTATCGCTCTCTGGTCGTCGTCCATGTGCCGAAGATAGCAGTGCTCTGGTGAAAGTTTTGATTACACAGACGAAACAAATTCGACCACGGTAAGAAATTATCGACGTGCTGAATAGTCCCGTACACGAAACACTTCCAGCTTCGGACGGAGATCGGCGCATGGCCATCCATCCAGTCGACCAGCGGCTCCCCATTGCCCGCCAGTCTGCTTTTGCTCTTCAGCACGTCCTCATCATGTACACCGGTTGCATCACGGTTCCGCTGGTTTTCGGTGCCGCAGTCGGGCTGGACCGCAGCACGGTCGCGATGCTGATCAGTGCGGACTTGCTCGTTGCAGGCATCATCACGATCATTCAGAGCCTGGGCGTCGGCAAGGTTGCCGGTGTCCGCCTGCCGATCGTCTGCGGTGCGACGTTCGCCGGGCTGACGCCGATGATTCTGATCGCCAAGGAGTACGGCCTGCAGGCCGTGTACGGGTCCATGCTGGTCGGTGGCGTGGTCGGCATAGCCTTGGCCGTCCCGTTCGCCAAAATCGTCCGATACTTCCCACCCCTGGTCACCGGCGTCGTCCTCACAGTCATCGGCATCTCGTTGATCGGTGTCGCGGGAGGACTGATCGTCGGAAACGACCCGACCTCCCCGTCGTTCGCCGATCCGAAGAATCTGGCGCTGGCTGCCGCAGTCGTTGTGGTCGCGGTGGCGTTCATCTGCCTCGGTCGCGGGATGTGGACGCAACTCGGTGTACTGATGGCACTGGTGATCGGTACCGTGATCGCCATCCCGATGGGTCTGATCGATCTGAGTGGCGTCGGCGGCTCGGCCTGGGTGGGCTTCCCGATGCCGTTCCACTTCGGCGCTCCGGAGTTTCCCGTCACCGCCGTGGTGGCGATGAGTATCGTCATGGCAGTCGTCTTCGCAGAATCGACGGCGAGCATGCTGGCGGTCAGCGAGATCACCGGAAAGCCTTTGAAAAAAGCAGATCTCGCACGCGGGCTGGTGGCCGACGGCATGTCGGGAGTTCTGGGCGGAATCTTCAATGCCTTTGTCGACACCGTTTTCTCGCAGAATGTCGGCGCCGTTGCCACGACCCGGGTGTACAGCCGGTACGTGACCGCTACCAGCGGTGCCATTCTGATCGTCCTCGGCCTCATCCCGCGAATGGGTGAAGTAGTTGCAGCCCTGCCTGATCCGGTGGTCGGCGGCGTCGGAATCATCTTGTTCTCCACTGTCGCCGTGGTCGGAATCAACACACTGCGCAAGGTCGATCTCAGTGACCCGATCAACACCACGATCGCTGCTGTGTCCGTCGGAATCGGTATTCTGCCGGAATTTGCGGAGGGGATGTTCGAGCGATTCCCCTCCTCGGCTCAGATCCTCCTCGGTAGCGGCATCACCTTGGCTGCGGCCTCTGCCTTTTCACTCAATCTGCTGTTCAATCACACCCGACTCGGTGAACTCGCGAGGCGATCGCGAGAGAGCCTTCCTGAACCCGCTACCAGCTCTGCAGGAGACGCCAGTGTCACAGTCCCAGTCTGATCCCTTCGAAGTTCCCGTCATCGACATCTCGCCCTACGTACTCGGTGGTGCCGACCAGGACAAGGCGCGAGTAGCCGCCGAAGTCGACCATGCCTGTCGGACTGTCGGTTTCATCCAGATTCGGGGCCACGGCGTTCCGACCGATGTTTCTTCCGGCCTCGCCGAAGCCATGGACGACTTCTTCGGGCTGCCGATGGAGACGAAAACGGGCTACCGAATCGAGGGCGCGAATCGTGGATACAGCCCGCCCAAGAGCGAGTCGCTGAGCTTGAGCCTCGGCGTCGAATCCGCGACTCGGATGAATGACTTCTTCGAGGCCTTCAACGTCGGAACCGAAGCCAGATCATTCACCGAACTCGAACTGTCGGAGGAGGACTACGGAATCAATCTGTGGCCCGCAGTGCCAGGTTTCACGGAACGAGTGGAGAATTACTACGCCCATGGCGAGCGGGTGGCACGCACACTGACAACTATTTTCGAAGATGCGCTCGGTCTGACCCCAGGATTCTTCGAGTCGATCACCGACCATTCCATCGACGTACTGCGGATGAACAACTACGCATTACCCGAAGGGACGGTGACATTGGACGGTGAGTTGAAGGGTATGGGCGAACATACCGATTTCGGGCTGGTCACCGTGCTGTGGGCGGATCAGGTCGAAGGTTTGCAAGTACTCGGGAGCGACCGACGCTGGCACGATGTCTGGCCGGTCGACGGCGCGCTACTGGTCAATCTCGGGGATCTCACCGCGCGACTGACCAACGACAGGTGGATGTCCACGCTGCACCGAGTTGCGCCTCCGGTGGTGAACGGCACCATCAAGCGTCGGCGATCGGCGGCCTTCTTCCACGACGGAAACGTCGACGCGGTGATTGCGACTCTGCCGAGTTTTCAGGACGACTCCGGCTTGGAGTACGAATCCATTACCGTCCGCGATCACATCAAGGCCAAATTGGCCGGGTCGAGGCAGGGAAAGTCCAACGCCGCCGCAGGTCGTGAGGCGGCTCGGGTACTTTCGGCTGCAGAGTTCGAGATCAAGCAGTGAGTGCACGGAACATCGTCCTCATCCACGGAGCGTGGGCCGGCGGTTGGGTCTGGGATCGTGTGTGTGGCCCACTGAAATCGGCCGGCTTCAATCCCGTTGTGGTGGAGCTTCCCGGCTCGGGAAGTTGGAACCCCGACGACGTGATCGATCTCGACGCAGTTGCCGAACATGTTGTGGCAGTAGTCGAGTCCCTGGACGGGCAGTGCACCCTCGTCGGTCACTCCGGCGGAGGCATCGTGGCCTCACAGGTGGCTGAGTTACTGCCGTCGCGGGTAGCGGGTCTTGTGTACGTCGCGGGGATGATGCTTCCATCGCAGATGGACTTCGGGATGCTCTGCATCGAAGTCGGTCTGGCAAGTCCGGTCGGGATCTCACGTTGGTTGGTCCCCGTGGACGACGGGAATGCGACGGTGGTTCCGCCCGAAGCCGGTGCCGCTGTGTTCTTCCACGAAGCGCCGGTGGCTGATGCGATCTTCGCCGCGCGCATGCTCGTTCCACAACTGGAGTCGGCCCGCCTGATGGCACCCGTCTGGACGGAAGAACGATTCGGAACCGTCCCGCGTTTGTATGTCGAATGCACGCTCGATCGAACCGTGCCGATCGAAGCTCAGCGTGCCATGCAGAAACTTGTTCCCGGTGCCCAGGTGGTCAGCCTGGACACCGACCACGCCCCGCAGTTGTCGAGGCTCCCGGAGTTGATCGAAGCGATCGCCGATTTTGCCCAGAACGCGTTCAGCCGAACTCGACGCCTTGAGCCAGCGGCAACTGGTCCGAGTAGTTGACGGTATTGGTGGCTCGGCGCATGTAGGCCTTCCATGAATCCGAACCCGATTCGCGTCCGCCGCCCGTCTCCTTCTCGCCGCCGAATGCGCCGCCGATCTCCGCACCGGACGTTCCGATGTTCACGTTCGCGATGCCGCAATCGGAGCCGTCGGCGGCGAGGAAGCGCTCTGCTTCTCGCTGATCGAGTGTGAAGATCGAGGATGAAAGTCCTTGAGGTACACCGTTGTGCAGCGCAATAGCGTCGTCGAAGTCGGTGTAGGTCAAGACATAGAGGATGGGTGCAAATGTTTCCGCCCGTACCACCTCGGTCTGTGCGGGCATACGAACGAGAGCAGGTGTCACGTAGAACCCGGATTCGCCGACGCGATCACCGCCACACACCACGGTTCCGCCGTCGCCGCGCGCGGCCGAGAGGGACTTCTGCATTGCCTCGTACGCGGCTTCGTTGATCAGCGGTCCGACCAGAACACCGGAATCGAAGGGACTACCGACCGGGAGTTGCGCGTACGCGGACGCAATGCGGTCGACGACCTTGTCGGCGATCGACTCGTGAACGATGAGTCGGCGCAGTGAGGTGCAGCGCTGCCCGGCAGTTCCCGCGGCGGAGAAGACAATTCCGCGCACGGCAAGCTCGAGATCCGCCGACGGCGTGACGACCGCGGCGTTGTTCCCACCCAACTCCAGAAGACTGCGTCCGAAGCGCGCGGCGACCCGCGGAGCCACGGCGCGGCCCATCCGCACGGAACCCGTGGCGCTGACCAAGGCCACGAGTGGGTTGTCCACCAGCGCCTCACCGACGTCACGTCCGCCGACGACCAACTGGTGCACGTCGATCGGTGCTTCACAATCCGCGAGCGCACGCCGCAGGAGCGCATGACATGCCAGAGCGGTCAACGGAGTGGTTTCCGAAGGCTTCCAGACGACGGAGTCGCCGCAGACCAGAGCAATGGCGGTATTCCACGACCACACCGCTACCGGAAAGTTGAACGCAGAGATGACCCCGACAACGCCGAGCGGGTGCCACGTTTCCGACAACCGGTGGCCGGGACGTTCGGACGGCATGGTGCGCCCGTAGAGCTGCCTGGAGAGACCGACCGCGAACTCACAGATGTCGATCATCTCCTGTACCTCGCCGAGAGCTTCCGAGGTGACCTTGCCTGCCTCCAGCGTCACGATCTCCGCGAGATCCTCCTTGTGCTCGGTCAGTAGGCTGCCCAGCCGCCGCACCACCGCGCCGCGCGCCGGAGCGGGGACGGTGCGCCAGGTGAGGAACGCTCGATGAGCCGCCTCGACGGCGTCGTCGACCTCTCGGCCGGAGTGCTGCCGGACCGTACGCAGCTCTGTGCCGGTGATCGGCGTGTGCGCGCTCAGATCACCGGCGGGCCACTCGACACCGCAGGCAGCGAGGGCTCTCTCGGCGCGATCGGCGAGGCTCGAAGGATCAGGCAGGTTCACGGGGAGTCCTCTGTGTTGGAAGGCGGAAGTGTTTGTAGGCGGGAGTGGTTGTTGGCGGGAGAAAGCAGGGCACGTGATGCCTCTTGTTGTGCGCGGTACAGCTCGAACGGATCTTCGATGGTGCGGTCGATGGCGCCCTCCAATCGATCCTGCCCGTATTCGGCGCCGGGCGCATCGGAAACGAATCCGGTCACGGAATCGAGATTGGACGCGAAGATCCCGGCCGCGGACGCCGGTAGGAAGTCCTCATAGACGATCGGGTCGCGGACGACAACAGTTCCTTCGTTTCGGTACGTGAAGTACGCCAACCCCGCGTCGTCGAGTCCGTCCTCGGTGTGCGGAAATTCGCTGCCCCATTCGGCATTCTCGGGCCTTGCGATCAGTCGGTCGTAGATCGCACGCCCGCTGGGGGTCAACGCGATTCCGCGTGCCTCCACCTCGCCGAATCTGACGCGGACAGGTTCTGTGGTGACCGATCCGTCCGGCCGCCGAAAACGTCTGTCTTCGGCCAGTGCGCGAAACGACGTCTGCCGCAGAAGCAGTGGCGGTCCATTCCATCTCGGTGGGCCTTGGATGCGGTCGATCATGATGATGCCGCGCTCGGTCATTCGGCGGTACAACTCGTCGATGTCGAGCACTCGCGGGGTGAGGTGGTTGACATGTGTCGAGCCCTGGCCGGCGATGTCTGCGGCGACAGGTGAGATCGCGGCAAGTTCGCGATACCAACCGGCGTCGATGGGATCGGTGCCGAGCCGAAACGCCGAGGTCGCCGCTTCGACGAATTTTGTCGCCTCGGGCTCCGGTAGGCCGAACTCGCGGTTCGCTTGCCGTGCCCACTGCAGAAGTTCTGGAGAGAACAGGGTGCGGCGACGCAGGAACCCGGTGATCCGACGCTCGAGGTCGGTGTCGAAGAACCTGGAATCGGAGCCGGTCAGTACCGAAGTGAAAACACGGAACGGGTTCCGGGCGAGTTGGGCAGGGTCGGTGGGGCGAAAGGCCGTCGAGACAACGGGAATGGGGGAGTCGGTGAGCCGGAGGTCGTAGTAGCCGACCGGAAACATACCGAATCCGCCGAAGACGGTGGCTACGTCACGTAGTTCGTCGAGAGTCCCCAGTCTGATGGCGCCGTGACGCTCGGCGCTGACTCTCGCCAGGCTGCCCAGGCGCTCCGCCGAATCCGGATGCTCGGCGGCAAAATCACGGTTCACCTGCATCGTTACATCTACCAAGGTGTTGTAAGCGGGGACCTCGTCGCCATACATCTTGGCGAGGGCCGCTGCGAACCGTGCACGTAGCTCCCAGGTTTCAACCATACGAATGTCCGATTGCGTTAGCCTGCGCAGGTGCGAGAAACAGAAACCAGTGACGCTGCCGGGGTTCCGGTCGACGAAACCGATCGACTTTTGATGCGTGAATTGGTCTTGGACGGCCGTGCCACTCTCGCGAGTCTTGCTGAGAAGGCCGGACTCTCGATCTCTGCAGTCCAGTCGAGAGTGCGTCGATTGGAGTCTCGCAAGGTGATCCGTGGCTACTCGGCGAAGATCGATCCGGAGGCACTTGGTCATAATCTGTCCGCATTTGTCGCCATCACTCCTCTCGATCCTTCGCAGCCCGACGATGCGCCTGCTCGCTTGCGTCATCTACCGGCCGTCGTCTCGTGTCACTCCGTGGCCGGGAGCGAAAGCTACGTCCTCCTGGTCCGGGTGGCGTCACCTCGCGCGTTGGAACGATTGCTGCAGGAGATCCGTACGGCAGCCAACGTCAACACGCGAAGCACCATCATCCTACAAACTTTTTACGACGAATGACGGGTGTTCCGTAACTTTTACGGCCTCCTATCGACACTTTCGTAAAATTGACATAATCTTCGCAGTATGAGTACTGCGATGCGAGACTTCGGTGACAGTGCGCTCTTTCCGGTCTACGACGTGCTGAAGGCCAGCATTCTCGTCGACGGATTCGATCTGATTCTCGATGTGCAAAGGTCGCAAGGTTCGTATCTCCGCGACCTGCGAGACGGCACCGAGTTTCTGGACATGTTCGGTTTCTTCGGCTCTTCCGCCCTGGGGATGAATCACCCGGCGATCGCCGACGACGAGGAATTCCAGCAGGAATTGGCCGTTGTCGCCTCCAACAAGCCGAGTAATTCCGACATCTACACCGAGCCTATGGCGCGCTTCGTTGCGGCTTTCGCTCGGGTCCTGGGGGATTCGGAGCTCCCACACTTGTTCTTCGTGGACGGCGGGGCACTTGCGGTGGAAAATGCGCTCAAGGTTGCCTTCGACTGGAAGAGTCGGTTGAACGAAAGCCGTGGATTGTCAAGCGATCTGGGGGCGGAGGTCCTGCATTTGACCGAGGCCTTCCACGGTCGGAGCGGATACACGATGTCGCTCACCAATACCGAACCGGGCAAGGTCGCGAGATTCCCCAAGTTCGACTGGCCCCGGATCGACTCGCCGTATCTCGCAGACGGTCGCGATGTCGAAGCTGCGGAGAGGCGAGCTCTCGAGCAAGCGCGCCGAGCGTTTTCCGACAACCCCGACGATATAGCTTGTTTCATCGCCGAGCCGATCCAAGGCGAAGGCGGTGACCATCACCTCAGGCCGGAATTCCTGCAGGCGATGCAAGAGCTGTGTCGTGAGAATGACGCCCTCTTCATTCTCGACGAGGTGCAAACGGGATGCGGAATCACCGGAACCGCTTGGGCCTATCAGCAATTGGGATTGCATCCGGATGTGGTTGCCTTCGGTAAGAAAACGCAGGTCTGCGGCATCATGGCCGGCGGTCGAGTGGATGAAGTGCGCGACAATGTGTTTCACGTCAGTTCCCGGATCAATTCGACGTGGGGTGGCAACCTCACCGACATGGTGCGCGCCCGGCGGATACTCGAAGTCATCGAGCAGGACCGACTGATCGACCGCGCGCGATTCACGGGTGCGCATCTCCTTGCCCGGTTGACCGAAGTCTGCGGGCGCTACGCGGCGGCGACCGAGCCGCGCGGTCGTGGTCTGATGTGCGCGATTACGTTGGCGGACAGTGACCTTCGTGATCGCGTCGTCCAGCGACTGCGAGAAGACGAGCATGTGATGGTACTGCCAACCGGGAAGAGAGGAATCAGATTCCGTCCCGCGCTGACGGTGACCACCGGTGAGTTGGACGACGCGGTCGACGCAGTCGAGCGAGTACTCGAACGCGAAGTCTAGGCTCTGGCCTGGAGTTCGCTCCACACTCGATCCGGGGTCATCGGTGTGGAGTACATACGCACTCCACACGCGTTGGCTATCGCGTTTGCCAACGCCGGTGCTACGGGATTGAAGGGGGCCTCACTCATAGATTTTGCGCCGAAAGGCCCGAGTTTGTCGTACGTGTCGGCAAACAGTACTTCGGTGATCGGCAAATCTCCGATCTGTGGAACGTGGTAATTGCGTAGCTGAGGATTGATCACTCGGCCTTCTTCGATGACGATTTCCTCCGACAGCGCAGCGCCGAGGGCCTGTCCGACACCGCCTTCCACCTGCCCTCGCAGTTGTGCCGGGTTCATGACGGTGCCGGCGTCGGCGGCCTGAACCGACTGCAGGATCTTCACCCGTCCGGTATCCGTGTCGACGGCAACGCGAAAACCGTGAACGTTGAACGAGACCGAGCGCGGTGTTCCGTCGTGGCGACCGTCAGCGGCGAGCGGGCCACCTTCGAGTAACGTCGCGAAATCGAGGCAACCGTGGGACGTTTCGACCCCGTCCGGCGAAAGATCGTCGATCTGCGCGCCGCGGCCACTCAATCGCACCGCACGGGTCAGTATCCGCTCGCGAAGGCGCTCGCAGGCGATCAGGAGCGCCTTGCCGGCGACCACCGTTCCCGTCGACCCGAATGCTCCGGTGTCGTATCCGCCTGCATCGGTGTCGGATTGAACAATCGTGATGCGATCGACTGTCGTCCGCAATTCGGTGGCCGCGATCTGTTGGTGAATCGTGGTGGTTCCGTTGCCGAACTCAGCGGTGCCGATGTTCACGACGTACCGACCGTCGGCCTCGAGTGCGACGGTGGTGTCGGAGAAGTGACCACGCGGCGGGATCGTCGCGATCATGGCAATTGCCATGCCCCGGCCGATCTGCCAACGCGACCCTGCCGGTGCAGCCTCGCCGCGTCCGCTCGACAGTGCACTGTCGACGAGGTCGATGCACTGGTCCAGTCCGTAGCTGCCGAATTCGAGATCACCGTCCTCGACGTGCCAGTCGACAAAATCGTCTCCGGGTACGACGACGTTTCGCCGCCGAAACTCGAAGGGGTCCATGCCGAGACGATCAGCGAGCTGATCCATGGCCGACTCGACGGCGAAGATGATCTGGCCGAGCCCGTAACCACGGAAGGCGCCGGACGGAACGTTGTTCGTGTAGACCGCTTCGGCGTCGACGCGTTTGGTTGCAGCGCGATAGACCGCCATGGATTCGGCGCAACCGTGGAACATGACTCCGATCGAATGGTTCCCGTACGCCCCGGCGTCGGAAAGGACGTCGATGGCCAGTGCAGTGAGAGTTCCGTCGGCATCGGCGCCGGCGCGAACCGAAACTCGCATCGGGTGCCGTGACGGTGCGATGGTGAACTGATCGCTGCGGCTGAACTCGTAAGCAACGGGCTTACCCGTTCGCAGGACGGCGAGTGCGACGAGATCTTCGGTGAGTAGTTCCTGCTTCCCGCCGAAGCCTCCACCTACCCGCTTGGCGAACACCCGGATTCGGCTGCGATCGAGATCGAAGATGTGCGCCAATTCGTCCCGAACCAGAAACGGCACCTGTGTGCTGCTTCTGATGACGAGACGGCCGTCCTCGTCGAGCCACCCCGCTGTGCCGTGAGTTTCCAAGGCCACGTGCTGGACTCGCGCAGTTTTCCACGTACCTTCGACGACTGCGGTGGCATCCGCGAGCGCACGGTCCAGATCGCCGACACCATCGTGAAGCGCGGCAACCACGTTGCGAGGGACTTCTGCGATCCGCGAGCTCTCGTCTTTGTCGCCGTGCAGGAGCGGAGCGCCGGGGGAACGCGCCAGATCTGGTTCGAATACCGCGTCGAGTACCTCGTAGTCGACTTCGATCAGCGAGAGTGCACGTTCCGCCTGCGTCGGGGTTTCGGCGATGACCGCGGCGACGCGCTGGCCGCGGAAACGGACGGTCCTGTCGAACACCCGCGTATCGTCCGGATCGTCGTTGCGGTCCTCGTGCCGGGCGGTCGAGAACAGCACGTCCGGACTGTCCTGAAAGGTGAGGACCGCGGCGACGCCCGGCGCCGCTTCCGCTGCTGCCGTGTCTATCCGGGTTATGTGTGCGTGTGCGTGCGGACTGCCGAGTACTGCGACGTGAAGCAGGCCGATCGGCTTCTCACCCGGGGAGAAGTCTATGGTGTACTGCTCGGTCCCCGTGACGATGCGTGCGGACGCCGGGGCTGCGATGGAACGCCCTTGTGCCCCGCCTATTTTGGCGGTCTCGGTATTGGATGTACCCGCGAGGGCGTCACGAATGGACCGATAACCGGTGCAACGGCACAGGTTACCTTTCATCGAGCACGCGAGATCGGATTTTTGTTCGACCGACAGCGCTGATGCGGTGACTACCATTCCCGCTGTACAGAAACCACATTGGAATCCACCGGCGTCCACGAATGCCTGTTGAATGGGGTGAAGTTTCTCCGGTGTTCCGAGGCCGGCGGCGGTGACGACGTCGCGGCCGCCGAGGCGGTGGGCGGGAAATATGCACGAATGGGTGGGGTGTCCGTCGACCAGAACCGAGCAGGCGCCGCAGTCTCCGGCATCGCACCCCTTCTTGACGGAGTTCGCTCCGTGCTCGCGGAGGAAGGTTCGCAGGCACTGTCCTGGGCGGGGCTGGTCGTCACGGGGAACTCCGTCCACCGAGTACTTCATTCCAGTTCACCTCGGATTTCTTCGGCGAGAAGGTCAGTCATCGCCTTCCGCCACGGCGCAGTTCCATGGACATCGGTGAAGTAGGCGTCTTCCGGAATCCTGCTGTGCAACGCATCCGCAAGTGCAGCGGCGTCGGGGAGTTCGTCGAATTTCAGAGCGTACGGACGGCGGGTCGCGGCGGTGATCGCCAGTGTGAAACCGTCGGCACCGCAGCGCCCGGCAACGGCTACGGCCGATCGCCCGAGTGACGTCTGTGCCAGCTTTCGCATCGCGGTACGTGCGGTCAGTGCATGCACCGGAATCCGGATACTGCGGATGATCTCGCCGGGGCCGAGCACGTTGCGAGAATCGTCGATGACGAAATCGACTACGGGGACTGAGTATTCGGTACCGTCCGGACGCCAGATCGTCAGTTCGGCATCGAGAGCGGTGCACAGAGTCGTCATCGCTCCGGCCGGGAAGGAGAGCGCGATGTTGCCGCCGACGGTCGCGTATCGCAACACCTTCCACGATGCGAGCAGTGCGTCGGCGCAGTGTTGGAACAGCGCTGCGGCGGACCATGAGGTGGGAAGATCGGCGCGGCACAGTTCCTCGATGGTGCAGGTGGCCGCGATTTCGAGACCGAGATCGCCGACCGCGACAGCTTTCCAGTCGAAGCCCGCAAGATCGACAAGAGTGGTCAGGTGCGGCTGCGGTTCCGAGTACAGCCAGGTGCCGCCGCCGATGAACCCGATACCGGGTGAGGCACAGGGGAGCTCGGCGCGGGTCCGCGGCACCAGAACTTCGTCGACGCTGTGCAGATCCATCGCTGCCTCAAGCCTTTCCGAGTAGGTCGCGGTGTGCGCGTGCGACATCCGAGGCCACGACGTCCTCGTCGACGGTGGTGACTCGTCCGTCGGCAACTACGATTCGCCCGTTGACGAGTAGTAACTTCAGCGGGGGCGTCGAGCCGAGTACGAGCGCCGCCACCGGATCGGTGATGCCGGCATGCGCGACGGTGTCGAGTTTCCACACCGCCAGGTCGGCAAGTTTTCCGACCTCGATCGATCCGATCTCGCCCTCGCGGCCCAGAACTCGTGCGCCGCCGATCGTTCCCAATTCCAATGCTTTTCGCACCGTCATCGTCTGCGGACCGCCCTTGGCACGAGCAAACAGAAGCGCATGACGAGACTCCTCGATCAGACTGCATGCTTCGTTGCTCGCCGCGCCGTCCACACCGAGCCCCACGGTGACCCCGCCCTTCACCAGATCGGCGGCACGGGCGATACCGGCCCCCAGGCGCGCATTGGAGGTCGGACAGTGCGCCGCCGCAGTTCCGGATCGCGCCATCGTCTCGATACCGGCGTCGTCGAGATGGACTGCGTGGGCGTACCAGACGTCCGGGCCCACCCAGCCGACGCGCTCCATGTATTCGACCGGCGTGCAACCGAAAAGCTCTCGGCAGAAGCTCTCCTCGTCCAGGGTCTCGGCGAGATGCGTGTGCATTCGCACGCCGTTTTCGCGGGCCAGCGTCGCGGACTCTCGGAGCAGTGACTCCGTCACCGAGAAGGGTGAGCAGGGAGCTACCGCGATCTGCAGCATCGACCCCGCGTTCGGATCGTGCCAGCGGTCGATCACCGACTGCGTGCCGGTCAGGATGTCGTCGAGTTTTTCCACGACGTGATCCGGTGGCAGTCCGCCGGAACTCTGACCGAGGTCCATCGACCCACGACACGGGTGGAATCGAAGGCCAACCTGCGCAGCGGCGGTGATCTCGGCTTCGAAAACGTCGCCGGCGTCGCGGGGAACGACGTAGTGGTGGTCGGTGGTGGTCGTACATCCGGTTTTTGCCAACCAGGTGAGTCCGCCGGTGGCCGCCACGTGGACGGCGTCGGCGTCGATACCCGCCCAGACGGGGTACAGCGTGGTCAGCCACTCGAAGAGCGTCGAGTCTGCTGCCAGGCCACGGGTGATCCATTGGTAGAGATGATGATGTGTGTTCACCAGACCGGGCGTGATCAGGCAACCGTTGCCGTCGATCACGTGCGCATTGGGGTACACGGGAGCCTTTCCGGCCCCCACGTCGACAATCTTGTTGCCCGAGATCACGACGTAGCCGTCGGGGTACTCGGAACGCTCGCTGTCCATCGTGACCACATGGGCATTGGCGACGACGAGAGTGGTCCCGAGGGCCGGGTCGGTCACGACAACCAACCTGAATAGGGTGTCCACGACGGCCCCGCGTCTGGTGCGTCGGATCGGCTGACCGCAGCTTGGATCAGCCCGTACGGACGATCGGCGGCGTGGAACACCTCGTTGTCGTTCTCGACTCCGAAGCGGCCGAGTGCATATTCGAAATGATGCTTGTTGGGTGCCGACAGTCGAACCTCGGCAATGATCGGAAACTCTTCGAGAATTGCTTTGCCGATGTGGAAGAGCGTCTGCTGCAAGGCAAGTGAATGCACCTGCGCGAACTGTTTGACGATTTGTGCCTTGATACCCACGTAGACCGATTCCCAGTCGACGTCGGTGGTGACGAATCGCCACTGGGCGACCAACGTCGTCGCCATGACGCGGTCGTCTGTCGGCTCGAGGATCGTGTACGGATCTTCGAGGAAACCCGAGAACTCACTTCCGGTCGATTTGAGGATCACCAGGTCCTTCAAACCGCCGATCACCCACGTCCCGGCATCGGCTGCCCCAGTATCGGAGATCGTGATCGACGCCGTCCGAACTTCCTGACCCTTCCGAATCCAGGTGTAGTCGTGCTCGCTGCCGTCGACAATCGCACGCTCCCAAGCGTATTCCTCGATCTCGATCCGCGCGCCACTGACCGGTTCGATGTCGTCGACGAAATGACGGGCGAGTTCGAGTCCGTACGTCTCGATCGAGATCAGACCCTTTTCCTTGGCGTAGGAATAGGCCGTTTGTTTCTGCGTGTCGGTCGGCAGAACCTTCGACTGATCGCCGGTGAGGTACGCGTCGGCGAAATCTCCACGCAGGCAGGTGGAGACGTTGATGTCGTGGATCTCGTGACGAGGAGTGTCGCGGTAGATTCGGACTACCCTGTTCTCAGCTTTGCCGTACTGGTGACCGGTAAGTTCGATGGATCCGCTCAACCGGTCGGTGCTTGTAACACCGGTCGTGATGTTGCCGGTTGTGATGTTTTCGGTAGTCACGTGTTCAGCTCCCGCGATAGGTGGAATAAGCAAAGGGCGACAGCAACAGTGGGACGTGGTAGCCCCGCGCTGTGTCGTCCACCCGGAAGGTCACTGTCACTTCCGGGTAGAAGTTCTCTTGTCCGTTGGTCTCGAAATACGTTCCCGTGTCGAAAGTCAGGGTGTAGTGACCGGTGACCAGACCATCAGGAGCAAGTTCGGGGATGCGGCCGTCGGAGTCGGTCTCGGCGCTGGTGATCGTGACGCCGTCTCGATCACGAAGTTCGACGCGAATCCCCGCAGCGGGAATGCCCGTCGTCGCGTCGAGAACGTGCGTGCTCAGGGTCTTGCTCATGCTGCGCCTCCGGAAAGTGAATCGATCAGACGGGCAAGCCTGATTCGATTGATGGCGGCCAATTCGGTTCGAAGCACGGAACGCTCGGTCGCCGGGTCGTTTCGGAGACGGCCTCGAAGGATGTCGAGGAGCTCCGTTCCAGATTTCCCCGACGCGCAGACCAGGTAAACATGGCCGAATGTCTCTTCGTACTCGGCGTTCTTCTGTCGAAGTTCCGCGAGGACGTCTTCTGTCGCGGACGAGACTCCCGACTGTTCACGGATCGAGGCCGCGCTTTCGCTTCGCTCACCGATTCGTGGGTGGCCGGACAGAGCGTCGTCGATCTCGGACTCGGGAAGCTCGGCCAGCACCGCATCTGCTTTGTCGAACAGAGCTTCCAGATCGGTGAACGGGCGAGACGAGGCGATTTCCTGTGCCCACACGGCGGAATGGCAACACTCGAGCAGCGCCGCGACTGCCTGGTGGTCACCGAGCGCATCGAAGGCTCCGAGACCACTGGAATTCGTTGTAGGCATGTCCACAGGATTACTTGAGCATGTTACGGATCTGTAGCGCAGCAATTACGGGAGATGATGTGTCTCGATCTTATTTCTCCGGCCGCCCTTTTCCGGTGACAGATACATTCTTAGGTATGACCGATACTCCCAAGCTGTCTTCCGTCGTACCGTCCCTGGCGAACCTCCGAGACATCGGTGGCCCCGAATCGAGCTTCGGTGGCACCGTCCGCACCGGGAGTGTGTTTCGTTCCACCGATCTGGCATCGCTCAGTGCGGAGGGCGCACAGACCCTCGCCGATCTGGGCATCGTCACGATCTACGATCTGCGCACCGAGTCCGAACGCGAGACGGCGCCGGATCTGACGCCGGACGGAATCCGAGAACTCGGCCTGGACGTATTGGCGGACAAGCAGTATCGCGCCATTCCGGCTCAAATGCAGCAGATGATCGCCGACCCGGCGTTTGCTGCCGAAGCGTTGGGCGGCGGCCAGGCGCTCGAGTACTTTCAGGGAAGTTACCGCGATTTCGTGACCTTGCCGAGTGCGGTCGCGTCGTACCGGCAACTGTTCGTCGACTTGGCGCAGCCGCCCAGCTCGCCGGCACTCATTCACTGCACCACGGGCAAGGACCGCACGGGCTGGGCCGCAGCCGCGCTACTGCTGTTCCTGGGTGCCTCCGAGGACGCGGTCTTCGCGGACTACCTCGAAACCAACAAGGTTCTGTTGCCGATGTTCGCGCCGCTCCTCGAGCGATTCGAGGCCAAGGGTATCGATCCGACCCTGCTCGAAGGTGTCCTCGGTGTCAGGCGCGAGTACCTGCAGGCGTCGATGGCAGAGCTTGCGCAGGTCCACGGATCGATCGAGGCCTACTTCACCGACGGCCTGAAGATCGACGCGTCGACCCAGGAACAATTGCGGAGCAAGCTGCTCAGCTGATCAGGACCTGCTCGGCTCGTCGTCGCGGGCCGTTCGACGCCGCATCACGAGGCTGACGATACCGATCCCGATGGCGATGCCGAGCAGGTCGGCGGTGCCGTCCCAGATCGAACCGGAACGCGAAATGGGCAGCGCTGCTTGAAGAACCTCGGACGTCGCAGCAAAAATCACGAGCCACACCGCGGTGAGCCACGCCGGGATCCGGGCGTGCAACGAGGTGATCGCCAGCACCGCGAACATCAACGTGTGAGTGATCTTGTCGGTGTTCTCCGGGCTCGACGGGACGGTGGAGCCCGGGGAGAAGAGCATGATCAGCGCAATGACCACGGCGATCGCCAGCGGCCAGTATCGGTTGTTCTTCAATTCGTCTGTCCCTCGACGACGACGAGTCCGAGTGCACCTTCGGCGAATCTGGTGACGGCGTCGGCGGCTGTCGTGAGCGCCTCGGTGTGCCCGTCGCGGGCCCAGCCGGTCAGCAGGGCGGTGGAGTCGAGAGGCGTCAGAACGACCTCGGCGAGAAGCTCACCGGTGTTGGGCTGGCACACGGCCCAGGAGTAGACGCTGTTTTCGTGCCACTGAGCGCTCCGCTGACTCACGTAATCGGGGTCGGTGATACCGCCGTCGGCAAGGGCAGGGCGGTCGTCCACACGCTCGTCTGCGCGCAGTGCTCGCAGATACCATCCGCCGGCGTTGATCTCGATCGGCTCCATCAGTCGGAGTCCCGCTCGCGGCGACGCTTGGCTTTGCGTTCCCTGTCGGTACCGAACAGCAGTGCACCGGCGAGGGGAATCGCGAGGAACCACAACCAGGTACCGGTGACGAAGAACAGGATCACCGCGAGAATCGGGATGACGGCCATGACGCGACCGGACCAGTCGGGGTTGAATCGTCGCTCCGCCGGTGCGGCGGGAGGTGTCACCATCGACAGGGGAGCGGTGCCTGGAGCTTGATAGTTGCCCGGTAGATCGGCGAACACCGGAACGAGTTCACTGCGAGTTGTTGCGGCACTGACGATTCCGCTTCTCTCGTCGAACTCCGTGACGGTGAGGCGGCCTGCGGCGAAGTGCTCGCTCAGGAGATCGAGTGCCTGCTCGCGTTCTGCAGTGCCGATGCGAATGTCGGGGACGTCAGCCATCGTTACAGCCTACTCAAACGACTGTGCGCCTTTCCGGTAGTGGGGACTACCGGAAAGGCGCACGGGGCCGGAGGCCTTACTTCAGTTCTGCGAGAACCGTTCCCTGCGTGATTGCTGCACCCGGCTCGACGGACAGTCCGGTGACGACACCGGCCTTGTGCGCGTTGACGGGGTTTTCCATCTTCATGGCTTCGAGAACCGCGATCAGGTCACCTTCTGCGACTTCCTGGCCTTCGGTCACTGCGACCTTGACGACGGTGCCCTGCATCGGAGCGGTGACGGCGTCACCGGATGCTGCGCCGCCGCCGGCGCCGCCGCGCTTGCGTGCCTTCGGCTTCTTGCGGATGGCACCGGATGCTGCGCCGCCGCCGTTGCCGAGCGAGAACTGGCCCGGGAGGGAAACCTCGACGCGACGTCCACCGACCTCGACGACGACGTTCTGACGCGGCAGAGCCTCGTCCTCGTCGTCGACCGGTGCACCGGAACCGGCGTACGGCTCGATGGTGTTTTCCCAGTCGGTTTCGATCCACTTGGTGTAGATGTCGAACTTCTCGCCGTCACCGACGAACGCCGGGTTCTCGACGATGTGGCGGTGGAACGGGAGGACGGTCGCGAGGCCGTCGATCTCGAACTCGGCCAGAGCGCGCGATGCCCGCTGGAGGGCTTCTTCGCGGGTGGCGCCGGTGACGATGAGCTTGGCGAGCATGGAGTCGAACTGTCCGCCGATGACGTCGCCGGCGACAACACCGGAATCGACGCGGACGCCGGGGCCTGTGGGCTCACGGTAGACGGAAACGGGGCCGGGGGCGGGCATGAAGCCGCGGCCGGCGTCTTCACCGTTGATGCGGAACTCGAAGGAGTGTCCACGCGGGGTGGGATCTTCCTTGATGGAGAGTTCTTCGCCGTTGGCGATGAGGAACTGCTGACGCACCAGGTCGATGCCCGCGGTCTCTTCCGTGACGGGGTGCTCGACCTGCAGGCGGGTGTTGACCTCGAGGAAGGAGATGGTGTCGCCCTGAACCAGGTACTCGACCGTTCCGGCGCCGTAGTAGCCGGCTTCCTTGCAGATGGCCTTCGCGGACGCGTGGATGCGTGCGCGCTGGTCGTCCGTCAGGAACGGAGCCGGAGCCTCTTCGACGAGCTTCTGGAAGCGACGCTGCAGTGAGCAGTCGCGGGTACCGGCGACGACGACGTTGCCGTGCTGGTCGGCGATGACCTGAGCCTCGACGTGGCGGGCCTTGTCCAGGTACTGCTCGACGAAGCACTCGCCGCGACCGAAGGCTGCGATGGCCTCACGGGTGGCCGACTCGAACAGCTCGGGGATTTCCTCGATGGTCTGGGCGACCTTCATGCCGCGTCCACCGCCGCCGAAGGCAGCCTTGATCGCAACCGGTACGCCGTATTCCTTGGCGAATGCGACGACCTCGTCTGCGCCCTTGACGGGGTCCTTGGTGCCGGCAGCCATCGGAGCCTTCGCGCGTTCTGCGATGTGGCGTGCCGTGACCTTGTCGCCGAGGTCGCGGATGGACTGCGGTGACGGACCGATCCAGATGAGGTTCGCGTCGATGACGGCCTGGGCGAAGTCGGCGTTCTCGGAGAGGAAGCCGTAGCCGGGGTGGATGGCGTCGGCGCCGGACTTCTTGGCGGCATCGAGGATCTTGTCGAACACGAGGTAGGACTCGGCGGACGTCTGTCCGCCGAGGGCAAATGCCTCGTCTGCGAGCTTCACGAACTGCGCTTCTGCGTCGGGCTCGGCGTAAACGGCAACGCTGCCGTAGCCGGCATCCTTGGCCGCCCGGATGACCCGTACCGCGATTTCACCGCGGTTCGCGACAAGCACCTTCGTAATGTGCGCGCTGGCATGACTGGGCACTGAGCCTCCTGTGGTTCGCATAGTCTGTCTCCGCGGTGTATTCCTCTGGGATTTCACCATCGGGGGATTGGCATCACTTCGGAGTGTATGCATCGCTTCGGCGCTGGCTGTAACCGGATCGCTAAAGCCCACTCCGGCTTAGGAAACGGTTTCGAAAACTACCGATGAGTAGCTGCCGGAGGTGCCGGTGTCCGGTTCGGCGACGATTTCTTCGACGGTCCGGCGCAGTGCGGCCACGTAGGCGTGAACCGCGGCGTTCGCCGTCTCGTTGCCTGGATACCTGACTGCGAGATTGAGGCCTTGGGGTGTGCGGTTGATCCAGATGTATACGTCGTGCGTGTATGCCTTGCTTCGAAGTGCTCTGGCGTTCCATTCGGGCCACTGTGCGGCCTCGGGTACAAAGCGAACGTCCATGTAGGACACCACGAATCGCGGTCGAATCGGGGTTTCGAGGTGCTCACCGATCCGATCGAACGGGACCGCGGCGGCAGGCTTGACCGAAGCGATCGATTCGGCGGCGCGTGTTGCGAGGTCGCCGAACGAACAGTCCGATCCAACGGCGAACTCGACCGGGCACAGTCCGACGAACCAGCCGAGCGCACCCGCCCACTCCTGAGCGCTGCGGGTGTGAACCGGCGTCACGACCTCGAATTGATCGGACCCCGCGACTTCGCGACCTACGGCCGCAAGTCCGCCGAGTAGTCCGGCGAAATAACCCACGCCGGCGGCTGCACACGTCGAACTGAAGGCCTTGGACTGCTCGGCGTCGAGTAGCCAGGTCGACAGGCCGTTCTGAGAATCGGTTCCGCGTTCACCGATCGGTAGCGGGAACTGGGGTAACCCGTCCGTTCCGAGAGCCTTACGCCAGATCTCCACCGCAGCCTTCTCGGCTTCCATGTCGGCCATCTGCTCGCGTTCGACGGCACCGAAATCGACGTAGCTGCCCACCGGGAACAGATTTGCAGCGCTGCCGGTCGAGGCCTCGCGGTACAGCGCTGCAATCTCGTGAGCGACCAGCACGATCGAGAAACCGTCGATGATCGAGTGGTCCGCCGCGAAGAACACGGTGAACGGACCGTCGCCACCGCGGGGCGTCAACGTCGCGAAGACGTACGACGGCCAACTGTGCGGGGACGCGTAATCGTCGAACAGGCGGTGAAGGTGGTCGAAGTTGTCCTGGCTGGACGCGTCGTAGCCGTGGCTGACGACCCCGATGTCGATTCCGCCGATCGGGACGGTGTGCCGGGTGATCTCGCCACTCGAGGGCTCGAGGACGGTATGCGAGCGCAGAACTTCATGACGGTCGATCCAGCGGCCGAGGGCGACTCGGAACGCATCGACATCGAGCGGGCCGGAAATCTCGAAAGCTGTTCCCAGCCAAGACTTGTCGCCCGCGCCTGCAGCGGAACGGTTGAGATGTGCCTCGTGAATGTAGGAGACGGGCCGCGGATCCGGAACCCAAGGCCCGGTTGCGCACGGCAACCATTCGACGAGTGCGCCGGCCGGAATCGCATAGTCGGCCAGTTCGGTGAACTCCATGTTTTCAGCCCCGCAAGTGCCGCTTGATGCGCGCGAGCATGGCCGACATTCCGCGCAGACGGAGCGGGCTCACAGCTTCTGCGAGACCGAGCGCCGAATAGAAGTCGTCGGGTACACCGAGGATCTCGTCCGCGCTGTGACCGTCGAGCCCCTGCGCGAGGATCGATGCGAAACCACGCGTCGTGGGAGCCTCGGGGGGCGCGCTGAAGTACAGACGGACGTTGTCGCGATCCGAATCGTCGACCGAGAGGAACAGCGGCGACTGACATTCGGGGACCGGCTCCATCGCGCTCTGCTCGAGCTCCGCCGGCAACGGCGGTAGCTCTCGGCTGAACTCGAGAAGAAGGGTGAGCTTGTCCGAGGCGCCGACGGCTGCGAAGTCGTCGACGATCTCGGCCAGAGCCGAAGGAAGAGTGCTCATGACGCCGATACGGAGGAAGGAACTGCGCCGGGCTCTTCGCCCTGGACGATCGGGACGCGCACTGCATTGCCCCACTCTGTCCAGGAACCGTCGTAGTTACGAACGTTCGGGTAGCCGAGAAGATGGGTCAACACGAACCAGGTGTGGCTGGAACGCTCACCGATGCGGCAGTACGCGACGATGTTGTCGTCGGCCGACAGACCGCCGTAGATCTCGCCGAGTTCGGTGCGGGTGCGGAAGCGGCTGTCCGGTGCCGCCGCCTTCGCCCACGGGATGCTGAGAGCGCTGGGAATGTGTCCACCGCGCAACGCACCCTCTTCGGGGTAGTCGGGCATGTGGGTGCGCTCGCCGGTGTACTCCTGCGGAGATCGCACGTCGATGAGCGGCCCGTCGCCCAAGTGTGCAAGTACGTCGTCCTTGAATGCGCGGATGGGAGCGTCGTTGCGCTTGACGACCGGGTAATCCGTTGACGTGATGTCGGGAACGTCGAATGCGGTGTCACGGTTCTCGGCGATCCACGCATCGCGGCCACCGTCGAGAAGACGGACGTCCTCGTGGCCGAACAGAGTGAAGACCCACAGTGCGTAGGCGGCCCACCAGTTGCTCTTGTCGCCGTAGATGACGACGGTGTCGTCGCGGCTGATGCCCTTGCGGTTCATCAACTCTGCGAACTTCGCACCGTCGATGTAATCGCGGGTGACCGGATCGTTGAGGTCGAGATGCCAGTCGATCTTCACTGCGCCGGGAATGTGGCCGACGTCGTACAACAACACGTCTTCATCGGATTCGACGACCTTGAGGCCCGGCGTACCGAGATTCGCCGAGAGCCATTCCGTCGAGACCAACCGGTCGGGATGCGCGAACTCGGCAAACGCGGTTGAGGGATCGGGGGCAACGGGCACGGGCGTACTCCTGAAGACGAATCGTTCGGTTCGAACACGGACTTGATCGATTCTATGCGCTGCGCGCAAGGGGAGACGCCCGGAAGCAGGTTCTGCCTGCTCGTACCCGTTGCCGACCCTAAATCCTCGGTGTTCCTGCCCCGACGCTCGAATCTCTCAATTGTTCGGTGACACTTCCGATCGGCGTCACGCCCCGGGCGCAGACTTCCCTCAGAATCCGGTCGAGATCGGTGAGGAAATTCACCATGGTTTCGTTTGCCGTGTCGGTGTCCGGGAAGCGCGAACGCAGCGAGAGACCACGGTTCGTTCGCGAAATCCAGAACTGGGCATCGTCGGCGACCGTCACATTGCTGATGTGATGAGCGTTGAGGAGATCATGATCGTCGGTGCCGGGTAGTTTGCGGTAATCGATGTACGACACCATGAAGACGTCGGTGCGCGTGCGTCGAATCTTGTCGCCCAAAGCATCTCGAACCTGGGCCATGGTGACGCCCTCGAGCGTCAACGCAACTCGGAACGACGCGTGCGTATGTGCAAGGGATGCACCGAAATCCGCATCGGGAGTGATCTGGACCGTGATCGGCGCGCTCGTGGTGAGCCAGCCGATGGCGTCGGCCCAGCGTGGATCTTTGCGGATGTGCAGCGGGAATTGCAGTGGAAGCGTCGCCTGTCCGGTGAACGAGTGGACGGAAAGTCCCATCGCAGTGAGGATTCCGGTGAACACGCTACCGCCGGCGGATAGGCAGATCTCGTCGAACTTCGCGGTCAGTTCCTCGTCGAGCAGCACGCGCACATCGGCGCCCTGAGGCGCGGGCTTTCCTGCCTCGACGCCGAGATCCAAGGGGAAACTCGGCGATGTGCCACCACAAATCTCGTAGAACCTTGCCCACTCTCGGATTCGAGGGTCGTTGTCGACGGGAAGCAGAGCGTCGGCCTCCAGTTCGCAGTACCGCACGAAACTTCCCGGGTCACCCAGTCGGCTCATCACTGCGTCGACGGCCTCGTGGTCGGTCAGTTCGGGTATGGCGATCAGTCCCTCGTAGATCTGTCGCAGTTCCCCGAGAGCGATGACCAACGAGTAGCCGTCGACGAGGGTGTGATCGAAGGCGCTCAGGACCGTGTAGTGCTCTTCGCGTTCGACCGTGGCAAACGTGTAGGCGGGGAAGGTCAGTGGATCGCATACCGTCGTGAATCGCTTCTTGAGGTGCGCTCGGAGGTCTTCGGTCGAATCGAACTTCACAGGTTCCGAAGTCTCGATGTGTGTGCCGTCGGGATCGAGTCCCATTCGGGTGGTGGTGAACTCGCCCACCTCGAATCCTGTGTGCAGAGTGTCATGGCGACTGATGAACAGGCGCAGCGCGAGATCGAGTGCGGGCCGATTCAGTTCTCCGGGAAGGTCGAATGCGGCTGCCATCCACACACTCCGGCCCATGCCGTGTGTTCGCGCAGTCTCGAGATGGAAATGTTGGTTGTACGACGGTGGTACTTCCGACTCGGTGACGGCGCCGTCCGCGGGCTGGAGCGACCATTCGGTGACGATTCCGGGCTCGAGTCCGTATCGATCGATCGAGGTGACATGCATCAGGACGCTCCCTCTGGTGCCGAGAACGAGTAGTCGCCCTGAGCTGCAACAGTTTTGATGATCTTGGAGACGTGCTCGGCGAAGCGGGTGGCCGATTCGTGGGCAATGGGGGTGTCAGGGTGGGACACGGCGATCCAGGTGCCGGTGTGCATCCGGTTGATCCACATCGACGCGATCTGCGTCTCTTTGCCGCCGACGATTCCCGTTGCCTTCGTCTCGGCGTAACTGTATGGATCCGGCATGCGGCGGCCGTCGATGTACGAGACGATCGGCGGCGGGGTGAGCGTCTTCGACAATCCGCCGGGTGCGGAATCCGACTCGGCCAAGCTCGACAGAACCAGATCGATGACTTGCTGCACAGAGACATCGAGGAGTGCCTTGCCGTCGTGGTACCCCTGCTGCCCGAGCTTTGCCAACTCGGTGAAGCGTCGCTTGTCGTCGACGTCGATGCCGACCGGGATCAGGTTGATGTACCAGCCCTGTGCAAACGAGTCGGCCTCGGTTCGTGTGCTGACCGGCGAGAGGGCGATGTACTTGTCGCGTCCGGCCAGTTCGAATTCCGCAATCGCGAGGGCGGTGAATATTCCACCGATGAAGTTGGCGCCGTTGGCTTTACAGACCGCACCGAACCTTTCGCACTCATTGTCGTCGGCCAGGTCGAAGCGTGAACCGATAGCCGGTTTGGGCGCGTCTTCCGCCCCGAGCGGGAGCGGAAATCCGGGGAACGAGCCGCCGCTGCGCATGAGGTAACCGAGCCACTGGTGCACTTCGGGGGACTGCATCGTCAGTTCGGTTGTTCGCTCGCGTTCGACGCGACCGAACTGTGCGTAACTTCCCGCGGGGCCTAGTTCGGGATGTGACCCGGTCGTTTCCGCGGCGTAGAGCTGACGCAATTCCGCGTACATCAGCACCATCGAGTTCATGTCCGAATGGGCGTGGTCGACTGCGTGGAACAGGGTGAAGCTCGGATCGGCTTCGAGGTCGGCATGGTGGTGCTCGACGGCGCCGAACACGAAGGCCGGCCACTGAAGGGCACTGGTTTCCGTTGCGAACTTGGTTGCGACGAGTGCGCGGATCGCCTCGGATTCGGAGACGTCGTCGCCGACGCGGTACTCGAGTTCGATGCTCTCGACCGGCACCACGTGTCGACGGACCTCGAACGCGGTGTCCGCAGCGTCGGTGGTTGCTTCGTCGAAGGAGAACCAACTGTGGAGCGTGTCGTGGCGACGGACGTAGCGCTGCAGGGCTCGCGTCATGGCGTCGCGGTCGAGTGTTCCTGCGAAATCGAAGGCGATACCGATCCACGGAGACTGCGGATCGCCCTTCTCTGCGGTGACGCGGGCGCGTCGCAGGTGGCGATCCTGCATCGTGGTCGGGGGTAGTTCTCGGTCGATCTCGGCTTCGGCGGCTCGTTGAGCGGAAGCATGCGTGACGCCCCATTCGATTACCCGTCCAGGAAGCGGGTGCCAATGGGTGATCAAGTTCAGATCCATCGAGTAGAACTCCTGCGTGTGTCGTCGAGAAGCCTGCTCTGAAAATGGGCAGACGACGAACTATCCCATCTGGGGGACTGAATTGTCCGAAATACTACAATCTAAACAAGAACAGGTTCTAGAAGCGTCGTGTTCGATTAGGATCATTCGGTGCTTCCGGACCCTTTAGGTGACGCTGTCGGCGCCGACCACAAGGGCGGACGGCGAGCTGGTTCTCTGACGCCCTGGCTCGGGTTGGCGACGAGTCTGGCGGCGGCGTTCATGCAGTTGCTCGACGCGACGATCGTCAACGTCGCGCTTCCGAGCATCGCCGTCGATCTTCAAGCAGGCGTATCGGCGCAGTTGCTCATGGTCAGCGTGTACATCCTGGCTTTTGCGTGTTCGTTGATCACCGCGGCCAGGTTGGGGGACCTGTTCGGTCGTAGGGTTGTTTTTCTGACCGCCCTGTTCGTATTCGTCGCGGCCTCGTTGCTGTGCGGGCTCGCTCAGAGCGCGACGATGTTGATCGTCTTCCGGGGTTTGCAAGGGTTGGCGGCCGGTTCGATGTCCGCCCAGACGTTTGCCATCATCTCGGGTCTGTTTCCGAAGGCCAGGCATCCGCGAGTGTTCGGGATCTACGGTGCGACCATCGGGCTCGCAACGGTCAGTGGGCCTCTGATCGGCGGGCTGCTGATCGAGTGGAATCTCTTCGACTGGGGCTGGCGCCTGATCTTCTTCGTCAACATTCCGATCGGCATCGCCGCCTTGATTCTCGGGTATTTCCATCTCGTCGATGCTCGCGCTGAGCATGTGCGCTCACTGGACCTCATCGGCGCCGCACTGTCATCGCTGGCGCTGTTCCTGCTGATCCTTCCCCTGGCCGAGGGAAGGGCGCGTGGATGGCCCACAGGTCTTGTTGTCATGCTCGCGATGTCGGTGCCGGTGGCATTGGCGTTTGTGCTCTACGAATCGCGTCTGGCGAAACGAGGCGGCGATCCGGTCCTTCGTCTGGAGCTTTTCCGCGACCGAGCCTTCGCGATCGGCGCGGTTCTTGCGTTCGTATTCTTCGGAACCCTGACTTCGTTGATCTTCACCATCAGTCTCACGCTTCAGTTCGGGTTCGGGTTCTCCGCATTGCGAGCGGGCGTGATGACGCTCCCGTGGGCCGTCGGCATGGGCGTGGCTGCGGTTCTCTCATCCGCGGTGTACCGGATGCTTGGAAACCGCGTTCTGATCTTGGGGATGGTCGTCTTTGCCGGCTCGCTGATCGCGTTGTCGGTCATCCTCGAACACGAAGGAACTGATCCACGCTGGCTCGCGCTCGCCGGTCCTCTCCTCCTCGGGGGCGCAGGGCTCGGACTGTTCGTGGCGCCACTGCAGACCGCGATCCTCGCGACGGTCGAACCCGCGCACGCGGGTTCGGTGTCGGGGCTGCTACCGACCGTTCAGCAGGTTGGCAGCTCGATCGGACTGGCCTTGATCGGAGTGGTGTTCTTCTCGCTCGTCGCGGGGCAAGCTCCGCAAGCAGTGCAGGGGGAGCGGCCCGAGTACGTTGCGAATCTTGAAGCTGCCGGCGTGAATCCCGGCCTGGTCGACATCGCCGAAAAGGCATTTGTCGATTGCGCGACAAGTCAATTGGCATCCGGAACACCGATGGAGGTGGCGCCGGAATGTCGCCGCGAAGGAACTGCCGGCGCCGGGGGCCAATCCGTTCAAGTGGCAGTTGATGCCGCGTACGCATCTACTCGCGCGGCGGCTGGCGAAGCGTTTCTCGAAGCCCAACGCCGCGTGCTCGCGATCATCGCAGCAATTGCGCTCGGCATCGGATTGGCCTCGACTGCCCTGCCGCGGGTCAATTCCCCAGTCTGAAAAAAATACCCTTGACTCGAACGGGTGTTCGAGTATTCTCCTGAGTAGGGGATCGGGGGATTCAATGAGCGTCTTGTTGTCGGATGTGGTGTCCGGTTCTGCAGTGGGGTTGCGCGGACGACTGTGGCAGTTGTCTGCTTCTGAGTTGCGTGCTGCTGCGGTGTCGGCGAGTGTGGAGATTCTTCGTCTCGAGGCTGTGCGGGTGGCGGTGGTGGACGAGTTGTCGTTG
>NZ_JASDCV010000079.1:0-1490 GCF_030407755.1 Rhodococcus sp. APC 3903 | reverse complement strand
TGCGCAGGTGGCGGCGTCTCCGGATGCGGTGGCGGTGGTGTTCGAGGGGCAGTCTCTGTCGTATGCGGAGTTCGGGTCTCGGGTGAATCGCCTTGCGCGGTATTTGGTTTCGGTGGGTGTGGGGCCGGAGTCGTTGGTGGCGTTGGCGATGCGTCGGTCGGTTGATCTTGTTGTGGGTATGTATGCGGTGGTTGCTGCGGGTGGGGCGTATGTGCCGTTGGATCCGGATCATCCGGTCGAGCGCAATGGTCATATTCTCGGTACTGCGGCGCCGGTGTGTGTGTTGTCCACTGCTGGTGACGGTGTGGTGTTGCCGGGTGAGTTCGATGTGGTGTTGATTGACGAGTTGGATGTGTCCGGGTTCTCGGATGCGCCGGTGTTGGATGTGGATCGGGTTGCGCCGCTGCGTGGTTCGAATGCTGCGTATGTGATTTTCACGTCGGGGTCGACGGGGAAGCCGAAGGGTGTGGCGGTTTCGCATGAGGCGATCGTCAATCAGATGGCGTGGATGCAGGGTCAGTATGTTCTGACTGGGTCGGATGTGTATTTGCAGAAGACTGCGACGACGTTCGATGTGTCGTTGTGGGGGTTCTTCTTGCCGTTGGCGGTGGGTGCTCGGTTGGTGGTGGCCACGCATGACGGTCATCGGGATCCGGGGTATTTGGCGTCGGTGATCGCTGATCAGGGTGTGACGGTGACGGACTTCGTGCCGACGATGTTGTCGGTGTTCGCGGGTGCGGTGTCTGCGGAGTTGTTGGGTTCGTTGCGTGATGTGTTCGTCATCGGTGAGGCGTTGCCGGCGCAGGCGGTGCGTGATTTCGGTGTGGTGTCGGGTGCGCGGGTTCACAACTTGTATGGCCCGACCGAGGCTGCGGTGTCGATCACGTTCGCGGATGTGACGGGCGCCGTCGATGGTGGTGTGGTTTCTATTGGTGTGCCGCAGTGGAATTCGCAGGTTTTCGTGTTGGATTCGCGGTTGCGTCCGGTGCCGGTGGGTGTTGCGGGTGAGTTGTATCTTGCGGGTGATCAGTTGGCTCGTGGGTATGTTTCTCGTCCGGATTTGTCGGCGGATCGGTTCGTGGCGAATCCGTTCACTGATGGCAGTGGTGGCGATCGTATGTATCGCACGGGGGACTTGGTGCGGTGGGGTGTGTCGGGTGAGCTCGAGTACATCGGTCGTACCGATTTTCAGGTGAAGTTCCGTGGTCAGCGGATCGAGTTGGGGGAGATCGAGTCGGCGTTGGTGGCCGATGTGTCGGTGTCTGTGTCGTCGGTGGCTGTGGTGTCGACGGTGACCGGTGATCAGTTGGTGGGGTATGTGGTGCCGGCGTCGGGTGCGGTGGTTGATGCTGTGGCACTGGTGGATTCGTTGGGTGTGGTGTTGCCGTCGTATATGGTGCCGTCGCAGATCATGGTGTTGGATGCGTTTCCGCTCAATGCTTCGGGGAAGTTGGATCGGAAGTTGTTGCCGGAGCCGGTGTTCGAGGTTG
>NZ_JASDCV010000078.1:0-1525 GCF_030407755.1 Rhodococcus sp. APC 3903 | reverse complement strand
CTGAATCCCCAGTCGGACAAGTCAATCCATCCACACATCCAGGAGGAGTTTCCGTGCGCCGTATCCCGCTCTCAGCACTGATAGTCGCGGGCTCACTGATACTGGGCGGCGGCATTGCCGCGGCTCAGGGCAGCCTGCCCACGTCGGGGAGCGCCGGAGGCACGGACGTGCCGCCGTCGTACCTGACCGACGACGCCGGCCGCTCCTTGATCCTGCGAGGGTTCAACACGGCGTCGAGCGCAAAAAGCGCACCCGACGGCATGCCGAAGTTCACCGAAGCCGACCTCGAGCGCGAACATGCCGACATGGGAACAAATTTCGTGCGGTTCCTGATCTCCTGGCGTTCGGTCGAACCGGAACCAGGACAGTACGACCAGGAGTATCTCGACCGCGTCGAGGACCGGGTCAGCTGGTATGCCGAGCGCGGCTACAAGGTCATGCTCGACATGCATCAAGACGTCTATTCCGGCGCGATCACACCAGAGGGCAACAGCGGCAACGGCGCCGGCAACATCGGCAACGGCGCACCGGCCTGGGCGACATACATGGACGGCCTTCCGGTCAGCCCTCAAGACCGCTGGGAGCTGTACTACATCCAACCCGGCGTGATGCGCGCATTCGACAACTTCTGGAACACCACCGGCCAACACCCCGAACTGGTCGAGCACTACGCGAACGCATGGCAGGCGGTGGCCGAACGTTTTGCAGGCAATGACACCGTCGTGGCATACGACCTGATGAACGAGCCGTGGGGCGGTTCCCTCCAAGGCCCCGCATTCGAAGGTGGGCCCCTCGCTGCCCTGTATCAGCGAACCACCAACGCCATCAGGGAAGTCGATCAGGACAGCTGGGTGTGTGTGGCCCCGCAGGCCGTCGGCGTCAACCAAGGTGTCCCCAGCGGACTCACGAAGATCAACGACCCACGAGCCGGCGAACAGCGAATCGCCTACTGCCCACACCTGTACCCACTGCCCCTCGACCTCGGTGACGGATACTCCGGCCTCTCACGCACACTCACCGACGCGACCATCGACACCTGGCGCGACAGCGTCGAACACATCGCCGGAAACGTACTCGGCGGCGTCCCGGTCATTCTCGGCGAATTCGGGCTCGACACAACACTGCCCGGCGCAACCGACTACATCGACCGCGTCTACACGACCGCCCGAGAACTCGGCGCGGGCGTCTCGTACTGGTCCAGTGATCCGGGGCCTTGGGGCCCGTACCTGCCGGACGGAACACAGACACTCCTCGTCGACACCCTGAACAAGCCGTATCCGCGTGCCGTCGCTGGCACACCCACCGAATGGTCCTCGAGCGTCGACCGCCTTCAGCTGACGTTCACCCCGAACCCCGCGGTGACGGCACCGACCGAGATCTACCTACCCGAGAGCGGCTTTCCCGGCGGCGTCGACGTCGCAGGCGCCGACATCGTGAACTGGAACCCCCAAAGCCGGCTTCTCACAGTGGAAACCGCGGACGACGCGGGCCCCGTCACAGTCACGGTGACGCCGGCAAGCTGATC
>NZ_JASDCV010000077.1:0-1622 GCF_030407755.1 Rhodococcus sp. APC 3903 | reverse complement strand
GACACCTCGCACGGCGTTTCCCATTCAGTGAACCTCGGAAAGACCGCCGAGAGTGAGGCGATCTGGGTTGCTGGGTTGCCGATGTGGAATCGGACCGCTTGTCGGGCGGCCTCGAAAAGAATCATTCCTGGGATGTGGTCGACGGGGTGGTCGAAAAGGGAGTGGTTGCGCGGATCGGGAGTGCAGAACATCGTGTGCCGAGCAGGATCAGTGCTGATGAGCACATCTCCATCGGTTAGGCGTCCGACTCGCTCCGATCCGACCACCGCGGTTCCGGAAGGAAGGATGCGCAGGCTCGGGCGGTGGTCTTCTCGTCCTTGCCGAATTCGACGGTATCCCTCGGGGCTGACTCCTCGCGCAACAGCTTTGCATCTGGCGACGTGCCGGTTGCCCTCTCTGAGGATCCCCGACACTTCGACCCCCGAGACCGCTCCGTCGCGATGAGTGAGGTTGTCCGCTGTCATCGAGAAACTCAACGGCTCCGCGACTGGTTGCACGTCGAGCGCATCCAACATCTCGAAGCTGAATGTTTCCATGAGGAACTTGTAGTGCAGTGGAATCTCGTATCGGGTGTGGCAGAGAAGCACCACTGCCTGTCGAAATGCTTCTGCCACCCCGAGTGGATCGTGTTGCTCGCTCGATACGTCGAATATCCGGTGCGAGACCGGGAGTTGCACAGCAACCTGGTACGCCGAGTCCGATTCGATCCGGTAGTCCGTCAAGAAAACCTCGGCAACAGCATGTCTGTGGACGAGATGCCGCGGCACTGTGCGTGTGTATTCCATTGATTGAATGCACCTTTCGATGTTCGCTCGTGTCTTCGGTGTCGTGTAGGAACCAATTTTCGACGTCCGGACACGTCGTCGAATCGTCAAAATTGACGATCTTTGCGAAGGTCGAGTTCAATCAGGGGTAGCACCCATCTCAACGAGTGTGTCTGGGGCACTTCCTGCTAGAAGCGTCCGATCCGAAGTTCCAGTGGGTGTCTACGTGCGTCGTGACCAGAGCGGCGGAGCATCGCGCATGCCTCCAGTTGGGAGTGCACCCCCAGTTTCTGCAGGATGCTTCGGACGTGGGCGCGAACCGTGGTCGGTGCGATGTGGGCGGTTCGAGCAATCGAGTCGACATTCGAACCGCCGTAGAGAAGACCCACGATCTCGAATTCGCGATCGGTGAGACTGCCGATTCGTGCGGATTCTTCGGTGCGCAACCGGATGCGTTGTACGAGCGAGGACTTCTCGTGTGCAGGGTGAGTGGAATTGGGGTTGAGTGCGGCCTGCAGCTCATCGAGCAGCGATGCGAACGGGAGTTGAGAGTTGAGCGCGGAGTGGGCGCCCGCAGCAAGTCCCCGAATCATGGAGCGGCCGCTACTGAGATCGCCGACCAGGACCGATCCCTCGAGTGCGGAAAGCTCCTTCACCTGCCAATCGACGCCCCCGCTGGGTAGGAGAACAAGCGCTCTACCGTGATCGCTGGTGTGGTGCCTTAACAGGCTCATGTCTGCGGTTTGTGGCGCGGAATAAGCCCCGGCGCTTATTCCGGCAGCGATTGCATTGGCGAACCCTCGATCGCTATGAGTGGTGTACACCGTGACTGTGCTGGAGTGTGTCATAGCGACTACA
>NZ_JASDCV010000076.1:0-1667 GCF_030407755.1 Rhodococcus sp. APC 3903 | reverse complement strand
ACACCCAACACCTCGGCAAACACCGACGCGACGATCTCCTCCACCGCCGTCACCGGAGCCCGGAACACCGCAACCTCGAACACCGGCTCCGGCAACAACTTCCGATCCAACTTCCCCGAAGCATTCAACGGCAACGCATCCAACACCACAAACTGCGACGGCACCATATACGACGCCAACCGCTCCCCCACACCCACCTTCACCACATCAACATCAACCGAAGACCCCACCGCAGCAGTGACATACGCAACCAACTGATCACGCCACACCACCACCACCACAGAACCCACACCCACCTGATCCCGAACCGCAGACTCGATCTCCCCCAACTCGATCCGCTGACCACGCAACTTCACCTGAAAATCACTACGACCGACATACTCGAGCTCACCCGACACACCGATCCACCGCACCACATCCCCCGTGCGATACATCCGCGAACCCACCCCACCGAACGGATTCGCCACAAACCGCTCCGCCGACAAATCCACCCGCCCGAAATACCCACGAGCGACCTGCACACCCGACAAATACAACTCACCCGCAACACCCACCGGCACCGGACGCAACCGCGAATCCAACACCAACACCGACGAATTCCACACCGGAGCACCCATCGGCACCACCACACCCACACCATCGAGCGGACCCGCCGCCGTCGCATGCACCGTGAACTCCGTCGGACCATACAAATTATGAACCTCAACCGACGGCAACACCGACAACACCCGACCCACCACCGACGCCGGCAACGCCTCACCCGCCGCGAAAATCACCCGCAACGAACCCAACCCACCACCACCGAGACGCGAGACCGTCGCCTCCGACGTGTCGACAACCTGATCGACGAACACCTCCAACATCGACGGCACAAACGAAACCATCGACACCGACTCCGCCGCCACCACCGACGCCAAATACCCCGGATCCCGATGACCATCATGAGTAGCCACCACCAACCGAGCACCCACCGCCAACGGAACAAACAACTCCCACACCGACACATCGAACGTCACCGGAGTCTTGAACAACACCACATCAGAACCCGACACCGCATAACGCTCCGCCAACCACGACACCTGATTGACCACACTGCGATGACTGACCGCCACACCCTTCGGCCGACCCGTCGACCCCGACGTGAAAATCACATACGCCGTATTCCCCGACCGCAACGGCGAAACCCGATCCACATCCAACACAGGCGCACCCGAAAAACCAGACACATCAACAACATCAACCTCGACCACCGGCACCACACCAGCATCGAAACCAACATCAGAAGTACTGACCACACACACCGGCGACGCCGACTCCAACACATACCCATTACGCTCCGCAGGCTGATCCGGATCCACCGGAACATACCCACCACCAGCCCTGAGCACACCGTAAACCGCAACCAACAAATCAACCGACCGACGAACCGCAACACCCACCAACGACTCCGGCCCCACACCCACCGAAACCAAATACCTGGCAAAACGATTCACCCGAGCATCGAACTCCGCATACGACAGAGACTGCCCCTCGAACGAGACCGCTACCGCACCCGGAGACGCCGCCACCTGCGCATCGAACCCGTCCAACACCGACACACCCGCAACCTCACGAGCCGTGTCATTCCACCCCTCGAGCACCAACGAACGCTCAACAGAATCCAAAAT
>NZ_JASDCV010000075.1:0-1890 GCF_030407755.1 Rhodococcus sp. APC 3903 | reverse complement strand
CCGCTTTGTCGAGTGCGCGGTACGTGGCATTGCATTGCACACATGCGGGCTTGGTGTATACGGTGATCGCCATTTTCATTCCCCCTCGTCGGTGATTCTTTATTGATTTCATTCTATCGAACAATTCGATATAAACCAATACTTTCGCGGGTATTTCTTCGATTAGTTTCCGCTTTCGTTAATGACATATTCAATCGTTTTCACATTCTTTCTCTAATGCCGAGCGATGGCATACGCAGCTACTTTCATGCGTTCTACCTGCATTTTCTCCTCCTCCCCCGGCATGTGCCGATATTCTTGTCTCGGCGGGAGTGAGTCAAGGTGAGTGTAGGAAAAAATATCGTAGCGCCGTTGTTCGAGCGTGCGAGTGGCGCGTGCGGATATTATTTCTGGAGCGGCCTTGATGCGCGAGTGCCGGGATAGAAGAATGTTCACACCGGGGCGGGTAGGTTCTTATCCTTGCGCTTTGTCGTGGTTCGTGGCCGGCGGCCGGGTGATTTCTCGCGGGTCTGTGGTGGTGTCCGCATTCCGCCCTTCCGGTCCGCCGGTGGCTCTGACCGCCGGCCGAGGGCGGAAGGTGCGGGGCGGAAGGGCGGACGATCCCCAACCCTTTCGGGTCGGGGATCGCCGCTTCATCGGGTCAGTCGATCGCGACCTCGTCGATGGTGAGCTGTCCGGTAATGATTTCCTCGACGGCGGCGAGGGTGTAGCCCTGTCCCATCAGGAAACTGAGGTACCGGTCGGCGTTGCGCGGCTTGGATCGCCATGCGTCTTTGACCATGCGGGACTCTTGGGCGGCGAGCACCAGCGCGAGGGTGAGGACCTGGGCGCGGGCTTCGGTCGCTTTCGCTGCGAGCGCTGCCATGTCCTTGCCGGGGTAGACGCTCGGAAAGCCCATCAGCTCTGCCAGGACTTCCCCGGCCTTGTGCTCGGTCAGCAAGTGCGGGTCTTGCGCGATCGTCGTTGCGACGTAGGCCGCTGCCGCCCCCGGCGGGGTCTTACGAGCCAGCAAGCTCGTGCGCAGAAACTCGCGCCGAACGGTGGTCGCGGACTCGGCCTGCTTGTTCAGCTCCCGGACTCGTCGCCGTTCCTGCTTGTCCTTCGCTTCCCGCTCGCGCTGGCGACGTGCAGCCTCGGCGGCGCGTTCCTCGTCGGTGAGTTCACCCTCGGCCGTCTCTCTGGCTTCGGGGGCTGCGGCGTGGGCTGCTTCCATGACCGGTGTGAGTGCCAACCCTGCGCCCTGGTGGTCGTGGCAGAAGTACTCTGCCGTCCACTCTTCGCGCCACTCCGCACTGTTGGCGTGCCGGAGTCCTTCGGCCGGTACGGCGTCGTCGTCCTCGGCGGTGTCCCAATCGATATCGTCCTCGTCCACCGGGTTTCCGGTCGCGGTGTCGCACAGCACATCCTCCTGAACGAGAACCACGGACCAGAACTGCGGCGCGGCGTCGATCAACTCCTGTGTGACCTCGCCGCCGTCTGCGGTCAACAGATCTGCCGGGGTCAGCGCGGACCTGTGATCCGGTGCAGCCGCGAGAACGGTGAATCCCTTCTCTGCATACGGGGCGGCGGTCAGTGCGTATGCCGCTTCCTCGGCTCGCTGGTCCCGGATGCGTTGGGCGGTGTAGGTGAAGTTGTACGGTCCCGTCTTCAAGAGCATGTCGACGGCTTCGGTGTCTCCGGCTTCCTCGAACTCGGCCACTACTGCGGCTTGCTCGAGGTCGAGCTGTCCGGCGTCCAGGGCGGTGCGGGCTGCCTCGGCTTTCCCTACCGCTGCTTGGGCTTTGACGTCCTTTTTGTTCATCGCGAGGGTCTTGGAGACCTTCGTGATGGATGCACCGAATTCGAGCATCTGCGCAACTCCTCGGGTGTGCTGCGCTGCGGTCAGCCCTT
>NZ_JASDCV010000074.1:0-1910 GCF_030407755.1 Rhodococcus sp. APC 3903 | reverse complement strand
GATCGGGATGTTCGTCAATACGTTGGTGTTGCGGACGGAGGTGGATTCTTCGGAGAGCTTCGTCGATCTGCTCGCAGGTGTGCGGGAGGCTGATCTTCAGGCGTTTGCGCATGCGGATGTTCCGTTCGAGCGGTTGGTGGAGGTGCTCAATCCGGCGCGGTCGCAGGCTCGGAGTCCGTTGTTCCAGGTGATGTTGGCGTTCCAGAACATGGAGCAGTCGGCGTTGCAGTTGGGTGATCTGCGGGTTGCGGGTGTCGATGCCACTGCGGTGGCGGCGAAGTTCGATCTGTCCTTGACGGTGGTGGAGCAGTTCGACGAGGCGGGTGCTCCGGCGGGGATGGCGGCGTCGTTGACGTATGCGACGGATTTGTTCGACGAGTCGACGGTGGCAGGCTTTGCGGACAGGTTCGGGCGCATCCTGGCTGCGGTGGTCACGGATTCGTCGATACGATCGGGCGACATCGACTTGCTCGACGCGAGAGAACATACGGTGTTGACTAATGCGCTCCATGACGACTTGATGCCGCAGCGCAGGTTAGTGGATATCTTGACTGCGCGCAGTGAGGTGGGTAGCGAGTCTGTTGCAGTACGAACCAATGGCAAGTCGGTCACCTATCGCGAGCTTGACAGGCATTCGTCGCAATTGGCTCGTGTTCTCATCACGAATGGTGCGGGACCCGAATCGGTTGTGGCGATTGCGCTTCCACGCTCGTACGAGATGGTTCTAGCTGTTTGGGCAGTTGCCAAGTCGGGCGCCGCGTACGTGCCTGTCGATCCGAACTATCCCAGTGATCGTATCGCGCATATGATTTCGGACTCCGGCGCGTCGATGGGACTGACTACTTCGTCAAATGTTGATCGTGTGCCGGATGGTGTGATTTGGTTTGAAATCGATTCCACAGACTTCGCGGAGATCGTTGCAACATTTGCTTCATCCCCGATTGATGAGCATGAGCGGACAACGACGCTTATGCCAGACCATATTGCCTACATAATCTATACCTCGGGATCGACTGGCAGGCCTAAGGGCGTTGCTGTGACACACACGGGCCTGTTTGGCCTCTTGGAATACGCGAATGACCTATACGAGATCACAGCGAACTCACGTGTCCTGCACATTTGTGCGCCAATCTTCGACCCCTCCGTTCTTGAATGGATGGTTGCTTTCTATTCGGGGGCAACGCTAGTTGTGGTCCCCGCGTCGATTCTCGGTGGCGATGAATTGGCTGAATTGATGCGCGTGGAACGCGTTTCCAATGTCGTCATCACACCGGCAGTCCTAGGGACGATGGATCCAGCGGCGCTACCTGATCTCCGTGTTGTCTCTGTCGGCGGCGATGTTAGTTCTCCTGAGCTGCTGGCCAAGTGGGTGCAGGGGAGGATCTATTTCAATGCTTACGGGCCAACCGAGACAACGATCATTTCTACGTATGCAAGATTGGAAGCGGACAGTCAAATCACTATTGGTTCGCCGATCAATGGTGTCTCAGCATTGGTGCTCGACGAACGACTGAATCCGGTTCCGGTCGGCACGCGAGGTGAGCTATACCTAGCGGGGTCAGTTCTAGCTCGCGGATACCGAAACCGTCCGGATCTGACGGCAGACCGTTTTGTTCCCAACCCATTCTCGCCTGGCGGCTCGCGGATGTATCGCACCGGAGACATTGTCCGTTGGATAGGGAGCATCGATCAACTGCAACTCGAGTACGTTGGCCGCAGCGATTTCCAGGTCAAGATTCGGGGATATCGGATCGAACTCGGTGAAATTAACGCGGCACTGGAAAAGCACTCTCTCGTGGCGCAAGCCGTAACTCTCGGTAAAGAGTTGCAATCAGGGGTGACAGCGTTGGTGTCCTATGTGGTGCCGGCGTCGGGTGCGGTGGTTGATGCTGTGGCACTGGTGGATTCGT
>NZ_JASDCV010000073.1:0-2043 GCF_030407755.1 Rhodococcus sp. APC 3903 | reverse complement strand
GGTGTGGATTCGACGTTGTCGGCGTGGTTCGATGATGCTGCTGCGCGGTTTGGTGATCGGACCGCGGTGCGGTTCGGTGGCGAGTCGTTGTCGTATGGTGAGTTGTCGGTTCGGTCGAATCGGTTGGCGCGCAGGTTGATTGCTCAGGGTTGTGGTCCGGAGTCGTTGGTGGCGGTGGCGTTGCCGCGGTCGGCTGATCTTGTGGTGGCGTTGTTGGCGGTGGTGAAGTCCGGTGCGGGGTATTTGCCGGTGGATCCGTCGTATCCGGCTGATCGTGTCGAGTTCATGTTGGCCGATGCTGCTCCGGTGGCTGCGATTTCGTGGTCCGGGCGTGAGTTGGTGTTGCCCGCTGGTTTGCCGGTGGTTGATATCGACGCGGTGGATGTGTCGGAGTTCGAGGGTTCGGTGGTGACGGATGCGGATCGTGTTGCGCCGTTGCGGTCGTCGAATGTTGCGTATGTGATTTACACGTCGGGTTCGACGGGTCGCCCGAAGGGTGTGCAGGTTCCGCACATCACGGTGGCGAAGTTGTTTGCGAATACCGAGAGTGTGTACGGGTTCGACGAGTCGGATGTGTGGACGATGTTCCACAGTTATGCGTTCGACTTCTCGGTGTGGGAGTTGTGGGGTCCGCTGTTGTACGGCGGCACGTTGGTCGTCGTGGACTATGTGACGTCGCGGTCGCCGGAGCAGTTCCTGGAGTTGCTTGCTGCTGAGCGGGTGACGGTGCTCAATCAGACGCCGTCGGCGTTCTATCAGTTGGCCGAGGCTGATCGGTTGGCGTCGGAATCCGGTCTGGCTGCCGAGTTGTCGTTGCGGTGGGTTGTTTTCGGTGGCGAGGCGCTCGAGCTTCGACGCTTGTCGGATTGGTATGGCCGCCGCGGTGACTCTGCGCCGACGTTGGTGAACATGTACGGCATCACGGAGACGACGGTGCATGTGAGCCATCGTGTGTTGGATGCTGCGTTGGCGGCGGATGCGTCGGCGAGTGTTGTGGGTCAGGCTATTTCGGGTCTGCAGGTGTTTGTGCTCGATACGCGTTTGGCTCCGGTGCCGGTTGGTGTCGCGGGTGAGATGTATGTCTCGGGTGTGCAGTTGGCTCGGGGTTATCTGGGTCAGGCGGGGTTGACGTCGACGCGGTTTGTGGCGAGTCCTTTTGCTGCTGGTGAGGTGTTGTACCGCACGGGTGACGTGGCGTCGTGGAACAGTGCTGGTGATCTGGAGTATCTGGGTCGCGCGGATGATCAGGTGAAGATCCGTGGGTTCCGGATCGAGATCGGTGAGATCGAGTCTGCGGTGTTGGCGGATGTGTCGGTGGCGCAGACGGCGGTGGTTGTTCGTGAGGATTCTCCGGGTGATCAGCGGTTGGTGGCGTATGTGGTTTCGGCTGCGGGTGTGAGCGTTTCGGTCGACGATCTTCGGGTGTCGGTGGGTTCGTTGTTGCCGGAGTACATGGTGCCGTCGGCGTTTGTGGTGTTGGATTCGATTCCGTTGACGGTGAACGGGAAGTTGGATCGTCGGGCGTTGCCGGTTCCGTCGTTGCAGGTTGCGGTGTTCCGGGCTCCGACGTCGGTGGTGGAAGAGGTTGTGGCGCAGACGTTTGCGGATGTTCTGGGCGTTGAGCGTGTTGGTTTGGATGATGATTTCTTCGCGCTCGGTGGTAATTCGCTGATTGCGACGCAGGTGACGTCTCGGTTGGGTCAGGCGTTGGATGCTGCAGTGTCGGTGCGGGAGTTGTTCGAGGCGTCGACCGTTGAAGGGCTTGCTGCCCGACTCGGTTCTCATGTTGGTGGTGGTTCGCGTGCGGCGTTGACTGCGCAGGTGCGTCCGGCGCAGGTTCCGTTGTCGTTGGCGCAGCAGCGCATGTGGTTCCTCAACCAGTTGGATACGAACTCGGCAGGGAACAATGTTCCGGTTGCGATCACGCTCACCGGCAAACTGGACGTGTCGGGGCTGGAACAGGCTGTCTCGGACGTTGTCGGCCGCCATGAGGTTCTGCGCACGGTCTACCCCGAGGTCGACGGAATCGGCTACCAGAAGATC
>NZ_JASDCV010000072.1:0-2446 GCF_030407755.1 Rhodococcus sp. APC 3903 | reverse complement strand
TTCGATCTCGGATTTCACCTGATCTCGAACCTTGTGAATGGATGATGTTGTGGCACTACATCCGGTCAAATACTGCAATTTCACGGAATGACCAGCAGCACTAGTCCATGTCACATCTAATGCAATGCAATGCAATGCAACGGAATGAAGAGCTGTGGGCATAACCAGATAGGTAACTGGAGTATTGCCAGTTCGCATCGGGGCTTCCGCAAACCGAAGGAGAGCACATTGCCCGCCAGGCCGGGTGCAGCGAAGCCTCTCTACCGCACTGAACAACTCACGCCTCACCCGGAGGGTGTACGGGCAATCCTCTATGAGGGTAGTGTCGCCCTCGTGCCCCTGACTGACTGTGTGACCCGCCTCAGGTGATATGCAACTCTCGGTTGCCGACGAAATGGGGCAAACGCTCAGACATTCCGCCATCCGTGTGCCTGCACAGAGTGCCCGGGAGGGCTTCCGCCCCCGTAAGTGCGTGGTGGCGTGTCATTCCTGTTTTTGTTGCAAGTAGCGGGATTATAAGCTTATGGGGCCCATGGGGACCAAGATCAACTACAGCGGTTGTCATCATTACGATTATCCTACTGTCGACTGTTCCAGTTGCAGTTGTGATAAGTCGACACCCGCCGCGCCCCGCCTGGGAGGAGCTGAAAAATAGTCAGCTTACCTACAACATCATATTGCTGGCTTATGCAGATATCGGCATTACTTCCGTTTTGACTTGCTATCTTGAATCTTCGGCGTCAATGTACGGTACTGCACTTTTCAGTTTAATCGGAGTGTATGCAGCCTTCTTTGTATCCCGAACTTTCCTTGCATACCATGGAATGTTTGTCTTATTGGTAATATCGATTTTCTCTACGAAAGCCCTACTCTGCGACGGGATTTACTATAACGATCCTCCCGCCATTTTGTCTCGCGCGGCCGTATCGATCGTCGCCTCTATAGGAACGATCGTGCTAATGGCCAATCTCACGCGAAGGATGGCCGATTCCTTCAAGATATACAACCATGAATTGACAATGGACCCCCTAACGAAATCCCTGAATCGTCGGGGATTATATCAGCACATTGGGTCGATGCTAAATCGCGAAAATGCGACAATCGTTTTCATCTCTTTCGATGTAGACAATTTCAAATCCATCAACGACACCTATGGACACGCGCGAGGAGATGAGGTTTTGTCCCGACTCGTAGAGCGCGTGCACGCTGTGGGCGGGCCGGCGATGACGCTCGGGCGCGTAGGCGGAGAGGAATTCGTCGTGGCAGTCGATTGCGAGTGGGGAGAGGCCGTCGAGCTTGCCTGTCGGATACGCGCTGCGGCCCATTGCCCTGGTGATCATCCTCCCATCACAATCAGCGTCGGACTCGGATGGCCAGTTCAGTACACGAAGACTGATTTTCTGCACGATACGCAGATGGGCGGATCGACGGAAGAGGATCGCCAAATGCATAATCCCGAGAAATGGTTGGATGGATTCCCTTCGGAAGTCTGGCGTTCCATTCAACAGGGGATCGATGAAGCTGACACTGCGATGTACCAAGCGAAGAGAAACGGGCGAAACATGGTCTGTTCGGTCCTGGGCGAAGTACTTGACCCGTAGCTTCGGGCGTGCACAAGCGGGCCCTGGATTCTGACCAATTCACCTGCAACGCATGCTGCCCGCCATTTTCCGTAGAGTCGGTTGGTGGAACGCGTACCGCATAGCACGCGATGAAGGTAGGTGGCGGGCGGGCGCTGAAACCACTCAACCCGCTTTCAGTGCTCGGCGCTAGTGGAACAAGACTCCGACCCCGCCCGGAACAAGACAAACAGGAGCCGCGACTTCTCGGTGAGCTGGCCTCCTGCTTCTTGAGACAGCGCCAAACAAAAGCATCATCCGTCCGATTACTGCGTGCCTGCAACGACTACGAGCGGTGTCCGACCACCGAGAATTCATCACCGTGCCGAGCCCTCATTGCCTCGACGAGCACGTCGATCGAGGCCAGAAACTCCGCTGGCGGCGTGGTCAGGTCGAGGGCGTGGCAGTAGATGGTGATGTCGGCGCCGCCAACCTCGACCGCATGGGAAGCGGTGTCGCCTTTCGCGTAGATCAGGTGGCCTTCGCGTAGTCCGAGTGCGGTGCAGTACGCGGTCAGTTGGTATATGTCCGCGTCCGGCCCCCTCTTGCCGGCAGGGATCGTTTTGTACTTGGCGTCGATCACCGCCACAGGCTTGTCGTCGCTGTCGTACCAGGTCAGGTCAGGTTCGATCGCGGGCGGTGCGGCCGTGATCGAGGTAGCGTGTCGGGCCGGATCCGGGGCGCACTCCGGCGCTGCCGCGGCTGGCGATCGCAGCAGCGGCGGTGGTCATCAGGAAATCCTGAAAACACTGTCCACATGTCGAGGACGAAACCTCGCACGACGACAGCCCCGATACGGTGCTCGATGGACCGATGCTCGATGATCA
>NZ_JASDCV010000071.1:0-2613 GCF_030407755.1 Rhodococcus sp. APC 3903 | reverse complement strand
CCATAAGCTCGCTACATGCCGAAGCACATGAGACCCGGAACGTGTTCGCTCGGCCTGCAACCAGGCATACATCGCACCTACAGGTTCCACCTTCGGCAGCGACGAGACTCGTTGCAACCGTGAGACTGCGTAGTAGCTAAATGAGGTCCTCACGATCGAGCTCGAGAAAACGTCGCCTCCGAGCGAAATCGGTGATCGTGACGTCGCAAAACCATTGCCATTCAGCATATGCCTGATCCCCTCACATGCCAGGACCCGGCTTGCTGCCTACCGACCTCGTCGGCCAATACCATCTGCCGAACCGTCGAACGTGGTGTCATCATCACCGACTTCGCAATCACCGCCTCGCGCTCGCCACAGTGCACAACCTTGTTCACTCCTACACAATGGAGGCTCCGGGCGGCACTTTCTCGAGATCAATCTGGTCGAGCTCGGCACTACTTGAGTAGCCTTCAAGGTTGCGAAGTTCGGTCTCGATGCGGCCAATCCCCTACCCGCACCGAATGAGATTGCCGTCAACTGACGTTCACCCCGAAAAGTGGACAGTTGTTGCGCGGCCAAGATGGGCGCGACCAGTCACTGTTCATAGTTGTGGGGGCTGAGTATTCCGATCGCGGAGTGCTGACCGAGGGTTGTAGAAGTTCATCCAGTAGTCAACCGCAGCAACCAATTCGGCGGCAGGGGCGAAAGTGTGACGGTAGTAGTAGTAGTAGTAGTAGTAGTAGTGCTTGAACGCCGACCATTAGCTTTCCGCGCCAGCGTTGTCCCAGCATATGCCGGTTTCACCCATCGAACGCCGCAACCTTTAGCGCTCGCACGCCTGCTTCATGATCCCTGCAGTAAATTGAGTCCCTTTGTCCGAGTGCATGATTGTGCCCGTGACATCGCCGCCACGTTCGGCGACCGCCATGTCCAGAGCATCCAGAACGAGCTCGCTGCGCAATGTGATCGGCCACCGCCCACCTGAGGACCTTCTTGGAATGTTCGTCCTTGATCGCGCAGAGATACATATCGTCCTCACCGCAGGTCAGGTAGGTGATATCGGAGGTCCACACCGCATCGAGGCACCCCTGATCGAACCGGCGCTGCACCAGATCCTCAGGGAACGATGCGAACGGATCGAACACGGTGGTGCGGACCTTGAACGTGCGTGGGCGGGGGTACCTCCCTGCACGAAGTACTTGGGGGCATCCCGACGAACCGACCGATCGCATGATCTTGACGACCGTTGTCTCGGTGACCACCTCGCCGCCGTCGCGGAGCTCAGCGGTGATCCGAGGTGACCCGTATACCCCCTTCGACTCCCGGTGGATCGCGAGGATCTTCATCTCCAGATCAGTTTTACGTGGCTGTCGTTCGTCCAATCGGGTTGTCACACTGCGACCTTGATGTTTGTAGAAACCGGAGGTCGATAGTTCGAGCAGGCGTGCCATACGATGAATTGCGGAGTTCGCGCACTCCGCGCGGACATCAACGCGTAGAGCTCTACTTTTGTTGATTGGCTGCGAGATACGCGGACGCTTTCTCAGGAACGCGATGTCTTTCTCCTGCGCGGAAACCTGCCGGCGCAACCATGCCAGCTCGGTGCGTTCCGCGGTCGTGAGCGGCTGGTCACCGGATGCTGCGGTGGCCTCGACCCACCGGCGTTCGTAGGCGACCCAGCGTCCGAGCAGGGCTTCGTTGATGCCAAGTTCTCGGGCGATTTCGGCGATGGTTCGGTCGGAATCGATTACCCGACGGGCGGCCTCGACCTTGTACTCGGTCGTGAACGACCTGCGCTTGCGGGACATGAGGACATCCTTCCAGCGGAACCGTTGGTCCCGCTATCTCGGTGTCCACCATCCGGGGTGAACCTCAAACGATCTTCTGGATCGGTTGAATCATTCGGCTGACTCCGTTGCGTGACTCGCAGCAAGACGTAAATCTCGGTACGAGTAGGTTGTCGAACTGCTTATACCCGCAACAGAGACTCGGTGTGTGATTGAGCAACGAAAGCTCATCAGAAGCCGGTACGCAGGCATTGTCACCGGCTATCCACCAGTTGCGGGGATTGATCGTTAGTTGGTCGCCTAGCGATGGAGGGGCAGCCGCCAACGAGGGGATTGATCGCTACCGTCCCACACAGACACGGATGGTGAGTCGCCCCCATCGAGCGACTCACCATCGGCATCGCCTTCCGAAAACAGCTACCGCTTTCCGAAACCAGCTAGCGCGCGTGGGAGGTCTTCAAGTAGCTCAGGAACGATGCCTGTATCCCGGTGACGTGCGTCTCGTGCAACACCGCGGTCGAAACATCCTGCGACCGCCCCTTGCCGTGCAACTGCTCCACGACAGCAAGAACGTTACGTGCCAGTCCGCGATAGATCGGAATGGGCCCGGTCAGTTCGACTTCGTTCAGCGTAACGTGCAGCTGCGGCACAACTGAGCCCACGCCACGCTCCGGCAGGGCCTCGACCAGTGTGTGAATCTGGCTGTCAGCGTTCACAACTCCGGGACTACCCGCACCGAAGGTCGCGAATGGGGCCGCGTCGCGCAGCCATGCGTAGAGAGCGAAAAGTCCTCCGTACGAGTACCCGAAGAGTCCGTGCCCGGACTCGCTGACACGTAGCTCCG
>NZ_JASDCV010000070.1:0-2786 GCF_030407755.1 Rhodococcus sp. APC 3903 | reverse complement strand
GACGGAATGAATCTCAACGATACGTCGAAAGACCCGGCAGCAACGCCCTCGACACCCTACTCGCCCGATCTATCCACAAACTGTCGACAGAACAGCAATTTCGCTACGGCTCAACACTTCACGTCAATGAACCTGTCGCGCGGACAGTCATCGATCCTCTCGAGCATCATGCGCGGGAGACCAATTGGACTGTGCCCCAAAGCTCTATCCCCCGCGCCGACGCAGTGAAAGTTGCCGCCCAGTTGGGTCTCGACATGCACAAGATAGACAGGATCAGTCTCGATCACTGGTTCCGATCGAGACTGTACTGACACTTTGTTCTGGCGCCTCTGGCTTCGAAGCCTCAGCAGTATGTTTGTTCAGCTGCCGAGACATATGCTTCGGCGATCTGATCAGGTTCGAGGCCAGCACCGGTAGCGAGAGCCTGACCAACACTGTCGAATTCGTTCAGAACCTCAGTTCGCGGCATCCCCGAGGCCAACGCTGTGCACGTTCCGTTGGCGAAGCTGATTTCAACACTGTCCATCCCGAGCGCGGGAACTCCGCGCGCTCGTAGTGCGCGCAGATAGTCCTGGCCTCGCGGGCCCGCCTCGGCGACGATCTCCTCCGGCGTACGACCTTCCGCGGGGACCGTCAACTCCGCGGTTTCAGCTATCTCCGCGCCGGTCGGCGGAATCTCACCTGGGCTCGTCAGAGGTGAGACCGACGTCGAGGGATTCGAGTCACTCTGGGGCACCGCCTCTCCCGTTCCAACATCAGCAGAACCGGCGCTGGCCGACGTCACCGGAGGAGCAGAGGTGACGGCGGCCGTCTCTTCTGCAGTTCCCAGTGCCCGTGCCTCGCTCGTCGAACTGTCCCGGCCGGAATCGGGGCCACTGCTGCACGCAGTCAAAGCGCACGCGGCCAAGGCGGCGATTACGAGGGTGCGGCCAATGTGCTTCATTTCCAGCTCCTTGAGCGATTCTGTTACGACGCAGTTCCGGGATATGCGTATACCCCGACGCCAGACCCGACGAATCCCGTTGGCATACATCCGAAAGGTGTATATGACAACGGGATTCGCTACCTACTGGTTCGGCGTCAGGGGGTGACGTTGATGGGTGTGGATGATGCGAACTGCAGTGTGCCCGACATCGTTGCCGTGCCGGTGGCTGCGGCGGGGCAGACGGGTCCGGTGCCGGTGCGTGTGTAGTTCACGGTGCCGGTGTTGCTTGCCACGACGCGCTGGTTGGGGATGTCGAAGGCCAGTGGTCCGATAGTGCTGGCCCCGACGGTGACTGTGCATGTTGATCCGGGTATCGTGACGACTGCGCCGCTGGCAGGGATGATGAGCGATCCCTGCGCAGAACCGGCGGGCATGGCGTCCCCGGAGACGTTGAGTTGCCACGTCCCGGAGGTTGTGACCACGGCGGGTAGGCCGTTGGCTTTGCACCCGGTCAGGCTGGGGGTGCCGATGTTGACGTTGACGCCGCCGGTGCCGGTGTTGGAGTTACCCGGCGCGGTTGGGACGGTTCCGGATCCCGTCGTACTGGTACAGGTAAGCGTGATCGTTCCTGTCTTGATACTGAGATTGCTACTGGAGGCAGTCACAGCTTGACCGGCCGGAGTGACGACGGTCGACGCCAAAGCGGGGCCGGCGGCGACTGCGATCGCGGCCGCTGCGGCAGCTGTAATGAAGGTGGTGCGGCGTAGTGCATGGGACATCGATATCTCCTTGTTGGTGATACTTCGTGAGTCGCCGGTGCTTGCTCTACTGCGTCCGCAGGCTGTCGGCGCCGATGTTGAACACATCGCTTGTGGTGGCCAGCGAGTTGTGGCCAGTCGAGGAGGGAACGTTGGCGCGAAGATTGACGGCCCAATTCAATGCGCCGAACAGTCCGCATCCAGATGCGCCCGGTACCGCGAACGTCTGGTCGGCGTGCGTCACGTTTCTGACGGCGGCGGTATCCGGAAATCCTGGAACATCCTCGAGGACACCGTTTTCGGTCACTCCGAGTTTGAACATGATCGGGTTGCTCGCAGAACCCAGATAGCAGTTGCCGCCCAGCAAGGGGTTGGAGATCTTCAATCTTGCCGGAAGTGTGACACCGAGTTGGAATGCGTCGACTGTCGGCAACGCGACCGGTTCGACCGTTGCCTTGATGGTGGTCAAGCCGCCGGGGAACGGTATACCGAGCCCGAAGATTCCTCCTGGTACCTCGATGGGGCTGGAATAGACGCCTTTGGTGCCGTCAGAGGGAGGTATGAAGATCTGGTCGAACCCGAATTCTGCGTCGGGGTTCTCGCGATAGGCGACACCGCCGGCGATATTCAACGAGCCGGAAGGAATCGGAACCTTGAGCCCGTTGATGTTCATTTCGCCGCCTTTGACGACGACATCGACACAGGTGCTCGTCTCCGGATTTGCTATCGGGCACTTTCCCCAGCCCCCGAACGGCGCATTGGGCAGCGGAGCCGCCGTCGCGGTTGACACCGCCCCGAGAGTGAGGACTCCTGCCGCGACGACGGCGAGCGCGGCTCTGAATCGTATTGTGCGCATGAATATTCGGTCTCCATGTGAGAAGTGGCTGGCCGGAAGTTGGAGTGCCGCTGCATCGCATAAGGGTGACGTTGCGACGTGCACGACATGTCGATGAGAAACGCGGTTGTGAAGGCGAGGGCTTCACTTCCTGCTACCCCAGAGAGGGACGCAGGACCGGGGCACGCGCCTTATCCAGCGTTACGTTCGGCGATGACGGCAGCGGGTTCGGGTGAGCCGGCCGGCTGTGGCCTGAGGCTGTCGGCAC